>NZ_JBMAWR010000014.1:0-158019 GCF_048586865.1 Pseudomonas bharatica
CCCCCCCCCCCCCCCCCCCCCCCCCCCCCCCCCCCCCCCCCCCCCCCCCCCCCCCCCAGGTCCGCGTAGGCAACGAGGCGCAGTACTGGCATTGGTCATGATTCTATTGGTCCTGTTGGGCATCCTCGGCTGTTTCGCCATCCAGGCCAGCACCCAGCAAACCCGCATGGCCAGCAACCACCTGGCCTCGCTCCAGGCCTTCGAAGCCGCAGAAAACCTCCTGGCGACAGCCGAAGCCCGCCTCACCGGAACGCCTCCATCCGGCTGGCAACAGTTCGGCACGGGCCGCTACCTCATCGAACACCTTGGCCAGACCCACCAGGCCGCGCACATGCCGGAAAACCTCCCCGTCATCCTGTTCCGCCTCACCGCCATCACCGAAGAGCGCCAGGCCCGGATCACCCTGGAAAGCGTCGTGGCCTGGCCACTCTCGCCCGACCACGGCCCCGCCCGCCGCATCCTCTGGCGCCAGCTACCGGGAGAGTCTTGATGCAGCGCATGCAGAACGGCCTGAGCCTGATCGAAGTGTTGATTGTCGTCGCGCTGGTCGGCATGCTGGCGGGCATTGCCTACCCCGGCTACAGCGAGATGGTTCGCAAGGCCGCGCGCACGGAAATAAGCGCAATCCTGTACGAAAGCGCGCAGCACCTGGAGCAGCATCATTCCCGTACCGGCCGTTACCTCGATACCGATGCGTCGATTGTCCCGCTGCCGGACGGAAACGCCCACTACCGCCTGAATGCCCGGCGCGAAGCCGACAGCTTCCTGCTGAGCGCCACCCGGCGCCCGGATGGTGCGATGGCTTTCGATGTGTGTGGTGACTTCGAGCTGGATCATCGTGGCGTGCGCGGCAATCCCGGTAGCGACGCAGATGCCGGCAACGGCTGCTGGGGTGGTTGAAGGCATTCATGGCGCCAGTGTGGCGTCGCGGTTCATTTCGGGTACTGGATCTACAGATGAGCAAGCAAGTAGTGATTGTGGGGGGCGGCGTGATAGGCCTGCTGACGGCATTCAACCTGGCCGCGGAAGTGGATCAGGTCGTCGTCTGCGACAAAGGCGATCTGGGCGGCGAGTCGTCCTGGGCCGGCGGCGGTATCGTGTCGCCGCTCTACCCGTGGCGCTACAGCCCGGCGGTCACGGCCTTGGCGCATTGGTCGCAGGATTTCTATCCACAGCTCGGCGATCGCCTGCATGCTGCCACCGGTATCGATCCACAGGTCCATGTGACCGGCCTGTATTGGCTGGACCTGGACGACGAGGCCGAAGCGCTGGCCTGGGCCAGAAGGGAAGGGCGGCCATTGAGCAAGGTGGCGGTAACCGAAGCCTATTCGGCCGTGCCAGTCCTTGGGCCCGGTTTCGCCAGCGCCGTCTACATGGCCGGGGTCGCCAATGTGCGCAACCCCCGCTTGCTCAAGTCGCTCAAGGCGGCGTTGCAGAAACTGCCGAACGTGATCCTGAAAGAGCATTGCCCGGTGACCGGTTTCATCCGCGAAGGTGAACGTATCGCTGGCGTGGAAACGGTCGAAGGTGTCATCGCCGCCGATGAGGTGGTGCTGACTGCCGGCGCCTGGAGCGGCGACCTGTTGCGGCCCTTGGGCTTCGAGTTGCCAGTGGTACCGGTGAAAGGGCAGATGATCCTGTTCAAGTGCGCGGAAGATTTCCTGCCGAGCATGGTCCTGGCCAAAGGACGCTACGCGATTCCGCGACGAGACGGGCATATCCTGGTGGGGAGCACGCTGGAGCATGCCGGTTACGATAAAACCCCTACCGACGAAGCCCTGGACAGTCTACGGGCCTCTGCCATCGAGCTGGTTCCGGCATTGGCTGGCGCCCAACTGGCAGGTCATTGGGCCGGGTTGCGTCCGGGTTCGCCGGAGGGTGTGCCCTATATCGGCCGGGTCCCTGGTTGCGAAGGGCTGTGGCTGAACTGCGGGCATTACCGCAATGGCCTGGTGCTGGCCCCGGCTTCATGCCAGTTGTTCAGCGACCTGCTGGCCGGGCGCGAGCCGATCATCGATCCGGCACCCTACGCGCCGCAAGGGCGTCTGCAGGCGCTCTGAGCCCCTTGAGGCCTCAGCGCTTTTCGGCGGGGCCTTGCTCAAGGTGTGCAGTGCTGCAATACCACTCGTTGCCACGGTGCAGCGCGCGGTCGTTGGGCAGGTGCACACCGCAATGGGCGCAACGCACCATCTTGAGCGTGGCGTCCTGCTGTGGCTTCGACGAGGAGGCATTGCCGGCCTTGAACTTGCGCCACAGCCAGAAGGCGGCGGCGATCAGGGCAATCCAGAAAAGTAGGCGAACCATGATGTCCAGCTTATTCAGTGAAGATGCGGCAGTGTAGAAGAGCCGTCAGTCGCGGCCAATAAAAAAGGGAAGCCCAAGCTTCCCTTTTTTGTATTCGGTTGCGATCAGTCAAACACGCCGAACGTCATGTAGCTGAACCAGGAGCGGTCGTCATTGTTGCCTTCGGCTTCATGATTTTCCTCCTCCACGGCGTCGCCGTCCTTCGGCAGCAACTCCTCCGGAATGGCTTCCTTGGCGTCCTCGTACTGCTTGATCACGTCCTGGTTGGCGCGGGTTTCGCCCGGTGGCAGCGGCGCGGCAGTGTTGATCAGGCCCAGGGTGGCCTTGGACAGCCAGGAGCGGTTGTCGGCCTCTTCCTGACGCGGAACGAACTGGCCATCGACCAGGCTCGGATGGTCAGGGTAGTTCAGCTTCAGGGTTTCCAGGCTGGTGGCGGCCAGGTCGTCCAGGTGCAGGCGCTGGTAGGCCTCGGTCATCACTGCCAGGCCGTCACCGACCGACGGGGTTTCCTGGAAGTTCTCGACCACGTAGCGGCCACGGTTGGCGGCGGCGACATAGGCCTGGCGGGTCAGGTAGTAGTCGGCAACGTGGATTTCATAGGATGCCAGCAGGTTGCGCAGGTAGATCATGCGCTGCTTGGCGTCCGGCGCGTAGCGGCTGTTCGGGAAGCGGCTGGTGAGCTGGGCGAACTCGTTGTAGGAGTCGCGGGCGGCACCCGGGTCACGCTTGGTCATGTCCAGCGGCAGGAAGCGCGCCAGCAGGCCGCG
Source organism: Pseudomonas bharatica (assembly GCF_048586865.1). Lineage (NCBI taxonomy): Bacteria > Pseudomonadati > Pseudomonadota > Gammaproteobacteria > Pseudomonadales > Pseudomonadaceae > Pseudomonas > Pseudomonas bharatica. The sequence continues at coordinate 3,072 of NZ_JBMAWR010000014.1, forward strand.
GTCCTGGTCGAACGAGGTCAGGCCCTTCAGGTAGTAGGCGTAATCGACGTTCGGGTGCTGCGGGTGCAGGCGGATGAAGCGCTCGGCCGCGGACTTGGCTGCTTCCGGCTCGGCGTTCTTGTAGTTCGCGTAGATCAGCTCCAGCTGCGCCTGGTCGGCGTAGCGACCGAACGGATAGCGGGACTCCAGGGCCTTCAGCTTGGAAGTGGCGCTGGTATAGCTGTGGTTGTCCAGGTCGGCCTGCGCCTGCTGGTACAGCTCGGCTTCGCTCAGGTTTTCGTCGACGACTTCCTTCGAAGAACAAGCAGCGGTGAGTCCGAGGATGGCGATCAGCAGCAGGTGTTTCACTTGCATGGCGGCTTGCGTCCCTATGACGGCCGCTGTCTTGGGCACGGCCGTCCTGTTATGATGAGCACCCCGTGGAGCACACCCGGGGCAAAAGACGCCGTATTTAACCACAAGCGCGCAGCCGAAACCAAAGGCTGTGCCGTCGCCTTGTCAGAGCATGTCCGAGATCATTCAACTTAGCGCAGAGGTGCCGTCCGAAATGGGCGGGCAACGCCTCGACCAGGTCGCCGCCCAATTGTTCGCCGAGCATTCGCGCTCGCGTCTGTCCGCCTGGATCAAGGACGGCCTGCTGACCGTCGACGGCAACGTCATGCGGCCCCGTGACATTGTCCACGGCGGTTCCGTGCTGGCGCTGCAGGCCGAACAGGAAGCCCAGGGCGAGTGGGTGGCCCAGGATATCGAGCTGGACATCGTCTACGAAGATGAGCAGATCCTGGTGATCAACAAGCCTGCGGGCCTGGTGGTCCACCCGGCTGCGGGCCATGCCGACGGCACCCTGCTCAACGCCTTGCTGCACCATGTCCCGGGCATCATCAACGTGCCGCGCGCGGGTATCGTGCACCGCCTCGACAAGGACACCACCGGCCTGATGGTGGTGGCCAAGACACTGGAAGCGCAGACCAGCCTGGTTACCCAGTTGCAGAGCCGCACGGTCAGCCGCATCTATGAATGCATCGTGGTTGGCGTGGTCACCGCCGGTGGCAAGGTCAACGCGCCGATCGGCCGCCACGGCGGCCAGCGCCAGCGCATGGCGGTGACCGAGGGCGGCAAGCCGGCGGTCAGCCACTATCGCGTGCTCGAGCGCTTCCGCTCCCACACCCACGTGCGGGTCAAGCTGGAAACCGGTCGTACCCACCAGATCCGCGTGCACATGGCCCACGTCAACTTTCCGCTGGTTGGCGACCCCGTCTACGGCGGGCGCTTCCGCATTCCGCCGGCCGCCAGCCCGACCATGGTCGAGGCGGTCAAGACCTTCCCGCGCCAGGCCCTGCACGCGCGCTTCCTCGAACTGGAGCATCCGGAGACCGGCAAGCGCATGAAGTGGGAGTCTCCGCTGCCGGATGATTTCGTCTGGCTGCTGTCGTTGCTCAAGCAGGATCGCGAGGCCTTCATCGGATGAGCGACCTGGCCCCAAGCCTGCTGATTCCGGGCTGGCCTGCGCCAGCCGGAGTCCGTGCGTGCGTGACCACGCGCGCGGGTGGGGTCAGTCTTGCTCCCTATGACACCTTCAACCTGGGTGACCATGTCGGCGATGCGCCAGGCGCGGTGGCCGAAAATCGTCGCCGTCTCACCGATGAATGTGCCGCCCGTCCGGCCTGGCTCAAGCAGGTACACGGCCTTGCCGTCGCCTATGCCAACCCGCAGGTGATCGACGAGGCGGATGCCAGCTGGACCGACACGCCCGGCATCGCCTGCGCCGTGATGACCGCCGATTGCCTTCCCGCCCTGTTCTGCGATCGCGCCGGTACCCGGGTGGCCGCAGCCCATGCCGGCTGGCGCGGCCTGGCAGGTGGTGTGCTGGAAGCCACGCTCGACACCCTCGCTACCGATCCTGACGATGTGCTCGTCTGGCTCGGCCCGGCCATCGGTCCGCAAGCCTTCGAAGTGGGTGCCGAGGTTCGCGAGGCGTTCATCGCAACCCATCCCGATGCCGATGCAGCCTTCGTTGCAGGCGCGCAGCCGGGCAAGTTCATGGCCGATATCTACCAGCTGGCGCGCATCCGCCTTGCGGCGCGCGGCGTCACTGCCGTTCATGGTGGCGGTTACTGCACCGTGAGCGACCCGCGCTTCTTCTCCTATCGCCGCGCTTCCACCACCGGTCGCTTCGCCTCCCTGGTCTGGCTCGAATCACGCTGACCTGCGTCAACCCGTCTACGCTTGAATCTTCCAGAATGATCCCTATCTAGAGGGTATCTCAGGCAGGCTTTTCTTCATCAGGTGTGTCCATCGCTCCGGCCTGCCCTTTATAGGAAGGTAACTCATGCGTATAGACCGTTTGACCAGCAAGTTACAGCTGGCGTTATCCGATTCCCAATCCCTGGCCGTTGGCATGGACCATCCAGCCATCGAGCCCGTCCACCTGTTGCAGGCCCTGATCGACCAGCAGGGCGGTTCGATCAAACCGCTGCTGATGCAGGTCGGTTTCGACGTCAATGGCTTGCGGGCTGCGTTGAGCAAGGAACTCGACCAGTTGCCGAAGATCCAGAACCCCACTGGCGACGTGAACATGTCGCAGGACCTGGCGCGCCTGCTCAACCAGGCCGATCGCCTGGCCCAGCAGAAGGGTGACCAGTTCATCTCCAGCGAGCTGGTGCTGCTCGCCGCCATGGACGAGAACAGCAAGCTCGGCAAGTTGCTGCTGAGCCAGGGCGTGAGCAAGAAGGCCCTGGAGAATGCCATCAGCAACCTGCGCGGTGGCGAGGCGGTGAATGACCCTAACGCCGAAGAGTCGCGCCAGGCCCTGGACAAGTACACCGTCGACCTGACCAAGCGCGCCGAGGACGGCAAGCTCGATCCGGTGATCGGCCGTGACGACGAGATCCGTCGCACCATCCAGGTCCTGCAGCGGCGTACCAAGAACAACCCGGTATTGATCGGCGAGCCCGGCGTGGGTAAAACCGCCATCGCCGAGGGCCTGGCCCAGCGCATCATCAATGGCGAAGTGCCGGATGGCCTCAAGGGCAAGCGCCTGCTCTCCCTGGACATGGGCGCACTGATCGCGGGCGCCAAGTTCCGCGGTGAGTTCGAGGAGCGCCTGAAAGCGTTGCTCAACGAGCTGTCCAAGCAGGAAGGCCAGATCATCCTGTTCATCGATGAACTGCATACCATGGTCGGCGCCGGCAAGGGCGAAGGTTCCATGGATGCCGGCAACATGCTCAAGCCGGCCCTGGCCCGTGGCGAACTGCATTGTGTCGGTGCCACCACGCTGAACGAATACCGCCAGTACATCGAGAAGGACGCGGCGCTGGAGCGGCGTTTCCAGAAGGTGCTGGTGGAGGAGCCGAGCGAGGAAGACACCATCGCCATCCTTCGTGGCCTCAAGGAACGCTATGAAGTGCACCACAAGGTGGCGATCACCGACGGTGCCATCATTGCTGCGGCCAAGCTCAGCCATCGCTACATCACCGACCGGCAGTTGCCGGACAAGGCCATCGACCTGATCGACGAAGCCGCCAGCCGCATCCGCATGGAAATCGACTCCAAGCCGGAAGTGCTGGACCGTCTGGAGCGCCGCCTGATTCAGCTCAAGGTGGAATCCCAGGCGTTGAAGAAGGAAGACGACGAAGCCGCGCTCAAGCGCCTGGAGAAACTGACCGAGGAAATCGCCCGCCTGGAGCGCGAATACGCTGATCTGGAAGAGGTGTGGACCTCCGAAAAGGCTGAAGTGCAAGGTTCGGCGCAGATCCAGCAGAAGATCGAGCAATCCCGCCAGGAGCTGGAAGCCGCCCGGCGCAAGGGCGATCTCAGCCGCATGGCCGAGTTGCAGTACGGGGTCATCCCCGACCTGGAGCGCAGCCTGCAGATGGTCGACCAGCACGGCAAGGCCGATAACCAGTTGCTGCGCAACAAGGTGACCGAGGAGGAAATCGCCGAAGTCGTCTCGAAGTGGACTGGTATCCCGGTGTCGAAGATGCTTGAAGGCGAGCGGGAAAAACTGCTGAAGATGGAAAGCCTTCTGCATGAGCGGGTAATCGGCCAGGAAGAGGCGGTGGTGGCAGTCGCCAACGCGGTACGGCGCTCCCGCGCCGGGCTGTCCGACCCGAACCGTCCGAGTGGCTCGTTCCTCTTCCTCGGCCCGACCGGTGTCGGCAAGACCGAACTGTGCAAGGCCTTGGCCGAGTTTCTCTTCGATACCGAGGAGGCCATGGTGCGCATCGACATGTCCGAGTTCATGGAGAAACACTCCGTGGCTCGTTTGATCGGCGCCCCGCCAGGCTATGTGGGTTATGAAGAGGGTGGTTACCTGACCGAGGCCGTGCGGCGCAAACCGTATTCGGTGGTGCTGCTGGACGAGGTGGAGAAGGCTCACCCGGATGTGTTCAACGTGCTTCTTCAGGTTCTGGAAGACGGTCGCCTGACTGACAGCCACGGACGCACGGTGGACTTCCGCAATACCGTGATCGTCATGACCTCCAACCTCGGTTCGGCGCAGATCCAGGATCTGGTGGGCGACCGTGAGGCGCAGCGTGCTGCGGTGATGGATGCCGTGGGCGCGCACTTCCGGCCGGAGTTCATCAACCGGATCGACGAAGTGGTGGTCTTCGAGCCACTGGGCCGCGACCAGATTGCCGGCATTACGCAAATCCAGCTCGGACGCCTGCGCAGCCGACTGGCCGAGCGCGAGCTGAGCCTGGAGCTGAGCCCGGAAGCCCTGGACAAGCTGATCGCCGTCGGCTACGACCCGGTCTATGGCGCTCGGCCGCTGAAACGGGCGATCCAGCGCTGGATCGAGAACCCGCTGGCGCAGTTGATCCTGGCGGGCCGCTTCCTGCCGGGTACTGCGATCACGGCGAAAGTGGAAGGCGAGGAGATCGTTTTCGCCTGATTTTCCACCGCTTGGATGAAGGCCCCGAAATTCGGGGCCTTTTTTCTTTGCATTTTCTTTCGAGTGCTTGTAAAGTGCGCCCCGCTGTAAGTCATCCCGGTTTCCAGGCAGTTTTGGAAATCTGAAAACAAGTTGCAAATCAGTAAGTTGAATGCAAATTGGGGGTTGACAAAGGTTTTGAAGGTTGTAGAATGACGCGCCTCAGAGACATGAACGCAGCGATGCACAAGGTCGATGGGTTCGAAGCGGTAGTGATACAGCATTCGAAATTGCAGTAGATGAAATTGATGTTCCGCGATAGCTCAGTCGGTAGAGCAAATGACTGTTAATCATTGGGTCCCTGGTTCGAGTCCAGGTCGCGGAGCCAAATTTCAAGCCGGGGTATAGCGCAGTCCGGTAGCGCGCCTGCTTTGGGAGCAGGATGTCAGGAGTTCGAATCCCCTTACCCCGACCATTTTTGGGTCGTTAGCTCAGTTGGTAGAGCAGTTGGCTTTTAACCAATTGGTCGTAGGTTCGAATCCTACACGACCCACCATTTTCGAATCCGGTTCGCTGGGTTCGAATCTTAAAAGACTGGAACGCCATTAGCGTCCAGTCGTAAAAAAGGCGCCTTCATCGGTGCCTTTTTTTTACCGGGGTATAGCGCAGTCCGGTAGCGCGCCTGCTTTGGGAGCAGGATGTCAGGAGTTCGAATCCCCTTACCCCGACCATCTTCAGAAAAAGGGCACCTCGCAAGGGTGCCCTTTTTCGTTTTTGCAATGACCTTTTCCTGCCCCTTCCTGTTGCGCTCCTGCACCGACCTTCACTAGGGTTGGCTGCGCAGGGATAGCACTTAGCCATTTCTTTCACGGACTCCTTTCCGTGCCTTTCCCTGCGCCATGGCCAATCCTGGCAGGCGGGGAGCCTGTCTGGTTCGCCTTATTTCGACTATGCAGGAGCATTGGCATGACAGGACTTCACCGACACAGGCACCTCGCCCTGAGCACATTGGCGTTGATGTGCGCCGCAGCGACGGCTCAGGCTGCGCAGGAACGTGCGTTCAATAACCCGCCCTCCCTCGAACAGGCCGCGCCGACCCTGGAGGCGGCCCGTGGAACACTGCTGATGAGTGCGGAACAGCCGGTCAATGCTGCTCCGCAACCCCACGCCGGTCGCGAGCGATTGCTCGACCTGGTGATCCAGTACACCCACAACACCATTTATAACCCGGGTACCAGGACCTACGTGCCGGTGTACCTGCGCAGCTACACCGGTACCGATGTCGACCCGCAGGTGCCGTTCGTCGCGCCGACGATCGACGTCACACCGGGTGACACGGTGCGTATCAACCTGGATAACCGTCTTCCACCGGATGAGACCTGCACGGCCACCGATCCGGCGAAAATGAACAATCCTCACTGTTTCAACGGCACTAACCTGCACTCCCATGGCCTGTGGGTCAGTCCGGCGGGCAATAGCGATAACGTGCTGCTCAAGATCAATCCCGAGCAAAAATTCCAATACGAATACAACATCCCGTCAGACCATCCGGCCGGTACCTTCTGGTATCACCCGCATCTGCACGGCTCCACGGCGTTGCAGGTGGGCAGCGGCATGGCTGGCGCCCTGGTGATTCGTGGCGACCGCTTGCCAAAGGCCGACAAGAGCGGCGCCATCGTGCGTAACGGTGACATCGACACGCTGTTGAAGCCGATCAAGGGGCAGGAATTCCCTGAGCGGCTGCTGGTGATGCAGCAGATTCCCTATGCCTGCGTCGGTGACAAGGGCGAGGGCCCGGTCAAGAAGAAAAAGATCGTGGAAAAGGGCCAGGAAATCGAAGTGGTCGACTGGAGTTGCAAGGAGGGCGAGATCGGTGTGGTCAAGTCCTATGACCAGTTCAGCCCGAAAGAGTGGCAGCGCTCCGGCCGCTACACCAGCATCAATGGCCTGGTGCAACCGGTGTTCACGGCGCGGACCGGTGAGGTCCAGCGCTGGCGCCTGGTGCATGCCGGCATCCGCGACACCATCACCCTGAAAATCGTCAAGCTGAAGGATAACAAGCAGTTGAGCACGCTCGAGACGCCGCAGAGCGACGCCATCGACGCGGCCAAGGCCTTCATCGACCAGAGTTGCACCGGCGAGACCGTGCCGTACGAGGTGATTGCCGCCGATGGACTGACCTACGCCAAGGCCCAGGGCAAGGAGACCGTGACGCTGCAGCCAGGCTACCGCCATGATCTGCTGGTGTCCTTCCCGAGCGACGGCGGATACTGCCTGATCGACGAATCTTCGCCACAGGCGGGCAGCGTCTCCCAGGAAAACAACACGCCTCAATTGCTGGGTTATGTGAAGGTCGAAGGCAAGGCGGTCACTGATGGCAAGGAGCACATCAAGAACACCCTGATCGCGGCGGCACAGAAGAACATGCCCGAAGGTGCGGTACGCAGCAAGGTGGTCGCGGACCTGAAGGACGGTCTTCAGCTCAACAGCTTCGTGCCGCATCGCACCGTCGAGCAAAGCGAGTTGCAGCCTGAAGTGCAGAAACTGGTGTTCAACATTTTCCAGAACAAGGAAAAGGTGACCCAATTCGCCATCGGCGAAACGGCGGAAACCGCCAAGGCCTACCAGCCGGGTGTGGTTGACCGTGAGCTGAAACTGGGCAACGCCCAGCAATGGCAATTGCAGTCGGCATTGGCCGGGCATCCGTTCCATATCCACGTGAACCCGTTCCAGATCGAGAAGATCATCGGCCCGGACGGCAAGACCGACCTCAGCGAGCCGGGCGCCGTGGACGTGGATGGCGATACGCAGTACGCGGGCCTCAAGGGCGTCTGGAAAGACACCCTGTTCGTCAAGCCCGGGGTAAAGAACAAGGCTGATCCGAACAAGCTCGACTACTACACCGTCTACGTCAACACCCGCTACGAGCGCTACATCGGCGAGTTCGTCTTGCACTGCCACATCCTCGACCACGAGGACCAGGGCATGATGCAGAACGTGCGGATCTCGCTGGATGGCAAATCCGGCGATGCCCACAGCGGGCATTAAAAAAACCGGGCCCTGATGGGCCCGGTTTTTCTTTGTTCTTTCCGGCCTCATCGCACAAAGTCCGTGGCGCACGCGCAACCTGTGGGAGCTGGCTTGTCGGGACGCCGCACCGCAGCGATGAGGCCGTGTCAGTCACTCAAAGGCTGAATGACTCACCGCCATCAGTGCAGCTTCAACCGCGGCTCGGTCCCACGTCCGATCCGGCTGCCGAGCATCAGCATCAAGGTGCGGAACGTGCCGTACAGCGCCATCTGGTGCATGCGATATAGCGATACGTAGAACATCCGCGCCAGCCAGCCTTCGAGCATGACGCTGCCGGTCAGGTTACCCATCAGGTTGCCCACTGCCGAGAACCGCGACAGCGATACCAGCGAGCCGTAGTCACGGTAGGCGTAGGTCGCCAGCGGTTTGCCTTCCAGGCGAGCCTTCAGGCTTTTCGCCAGCAGCGAGGCCTGCTGATGCGCTGCCTGCGCCCGTGGCGGCACATTGCGGTCGCTGCCGGGCTGCGGGCAGGCCGCGCAGTCGCCGAAGGCGAAGATATTGTCGTCCAGGGTGGTTTGCAGGGTAGGGCGTACCACCAGCTGGTTGATCCGGTTGGTTTCCAGCCCGTCGATATCCTTGAGGAAGGCAGGAGCGCGAATCCCCGCCGCCCAGACTTTCAGGCCGGCTTCGATCACGTCGCCGTTGGCGGTCTTCAGGCTGTCGGCATTGACTTCGCTGACGGCGGCATTGGTCATCACCTTCACGCCGAGTTTTTCCAGGGTCTGGTGCACTGGCACGCTGATGCGTTCCGGCAGCGCAGGCAGTACCCGCGGCCCGGCCTCGATGAGGGTGATGTGCATGTCTTCCGGTTTGATCCGGTCCAGACCATAGGCCGCCAGTTCATGGGCAGCATGGTGCAGCTCGGCGGCCAGTTCGACACCGGTGGCACCGGCGCCGACGATGGCGACGCTGATCTTTTCCTTGGCCTGGTCACCGGCATGGGCGCGCAGGTAATGGTTGAGCAGTTGCTGGTGGAAACGCTCGGCCTGCTTGCGGGTATCGAGGAACAGGCAATGCTGCGCCGCGCCCAGGGTGCCGAAGTCGTTGGTATTGCTGCCAACGGCGATCACCAGGGTGTCGTAGCCCAGGGTACGTGCAGGCAGCAGCTCGCGACCCTCTTCGTCGAGGGTGGCGGCGAGCTGGATCTGCTGGCTGGCGCGATCGAGACCACTCATGCGCCCGAGCTGGAACTGGAAGTGATTCCACTTGGCCTGGGCCACGTAGTTCAGTTCGTCTTCCGAGGAGTTCAGCGAGCCGGCGGCCACTTCGTGCAGAAGGGGCTTCCAGATGTGGGTCAGGTTGGCGTCGACCAGGGTGATCTCGGCGCTGCCTTTTTTACCCAGGGTCTTGCCCAGGCGGGTCGCCAGTTCCAGGCCGCCGGCGCCGCCGCCGACAATCACGATACGGTGAGTCATGGAGATATCTCATAAGGTTTACGGAATTCGGATTCGTGGCCTGAGTGACCGTCCGCGCAGGGCGGACGGAGCGGGCGAGCGCAAGGCAGCTCATAGCACCAGCAAACTCAGGAGGCGACTCAACAGGCCCAGACCCACAGTCACGCCCACCACCAGGACAAGGAGCAGCCAGGGCCGGAAAGGCTTGCGCTCGACTTGATGATGGGGGGCTTGCAGGTATTGATCGACACGTCGCTGGTCTTCAGGGGTCAGGCGGCTGGTCATGGTGGCCTCGGCAAGGTAGACGCTTGTGACTGTGGGAAAGCTACAGTGTTCACTGTAGCCGTTTGCCACTGGCGTACCTGCCGGCAACTGCTCGGGAGCGGAATGATGCGTTTTGTATCACCGCTGTCGGGTTTCTGCCAATCCTGCTTTGTGAGAACAGCAAACGAAAGCACGACGCGTACCCTGTGGGAGCGGGTTCACCCGCGATTGCTATGGTGACTTCACTACCGCAATCGCGGCGGTTCGGCGGTCCGATGAAACCGCTCCCACAGGGGGGCGATGAGGACCTAGAGACTGATACCCACATCGAAAACAATGCTGCGCCCCAGATTGCTGCGCAGGAAATCCGGTGCATCCGGATGGGCGAAGATCACCCGGGCAAAGGTCGGCCCGACCAGCGACAACGACCGCCACCCTTGTCGCAAATACTCGGTCGGCGCCGGAAAGTGACTGTTCAGGTCCAGTGTTTCCCGCTTCAGGGCGGTGAAGGCGATGATATCCAGCTCGCCCAGGTCCAGCCCGCGCTCGCGGTAGTTGTGCGCCTTCTTGCGCAAGGTCGGCGCCAGGCGCTGCAACAGCTCCGGTGCGCCGATCCGTCGTGGCCGGGCTTCGCGGCGCACCAGTTGCGCCAGGGAAAACGCACTGCGCCGCCGCTGCAACTCCTCGCGCCATTCGTCGTTCAAGCGACGCCCCTCATCCAGGACGAAAAACACCTCGAACGCGGCATCGCGGAACAAAACATCCGGCGGCTCTTGCCCGGCGGGGGTGAAGTCCTCGCTACGGTAGGGAATGTTCAAGCCTTGCAGCAGGCGCTGGCAGACCCAACGCTCGCGTTCCCATTTGCGGGCATTGGACAGGAATGCATTGGCTTGTTCGGCCTGGAGGGTGAGCAGGCGCAGGTAGTCTGAGTCGTCCATGGCAACAAGCTTAGCGCCCAATCGCCCGCTTGCGCGGAGCAAGTGGCTGATTCTGGTCGGGTTTGCCTGCCCCAGCGCAGGGCAGGAGGGCGGGGCGGGTGTAGACTTCGAGGATTCCCCGTGAACAAGGGCTGCCTGCCGTGATCTCTGCGCATCTGCTATCGGACCTGAGCCTGACCCTTGGCTGGCTGGCCTTCGTGCCCTTGCTCCTGTGGGCAGTGGCGCGCACGCGCTGGGTCGAGCTGTTCACCGACAGCCGGCGCCAGCATCTGCTGTTCGGCACGGTGTTCGCGCTGTTCGCCCTGTGGCTGGTACGCCGTGACTTCGATACCGGTGTGTCCTACCACTTTATCGGCATGACCGCCGTCACCCTTCTGCTGGACTGGCCACTGGCGGTGCTCGGCGCTTTCCTCGCCCAGCTTGGGCTTATCGCCCTGGGCCGTCAGGACCTTGCCGCCATGGGCGTCAACGGTGTGCTGCTGATCGGGGTTCCGGTCCTGGTCACCGAATGCTGCGCGATCCTTGTCGAGCGGGCGCAGCCGCGCAACCTGTTCGTGTACATCTTCTGTTCGGGATTCTTCGCCGCGGCGTTGTCGGCACTGCTGTGCCTGCTGGCGAGTCTTGGCGTGTTGTGGCTGGACGGGCGTTTCGCGATGCCGGTATGGCTGGAGGACTTTATTGGCTACCTGTGGCTGATCATGTTCCCCGAAGCCTTTATCAACGGCATGGTGATCAGTGCGCTGGTGGTGTTCCGCCCGGAATGGCTGGAAACCTTCAACAGGACCCGCTATCTGCAGGCCCCGTGGAAGGACGATGAACCTTAATGGTGGTCGCGCGGCATGAGTTCGCCGGAAAACAGCTCATCCTCGGCGTCCGGTGCCACCGGAATCTTGTGCTCTTCGGCAGCCCAGGCGCCCAGGTCGATCAATTTGCAGCGATCCGAGCAGAATGGCCGGTAGGTGCTGGCGCTGCTCCATTCGACGGGTGCGCCACAGGTCGGGCAATCAACGGTGATGGGCTGGCTCATTCACGGCCTCCTCGTAAAGTCAGGTAGAAAGTGTGCAGTCGGTCGACCTCTGCGTGCAGCCAGGCGATGTCGCGGTCATTGACCAGGATGTCGTCGGCGTGGCGCAGGCGTTCCTCGCGATTGGCCTGGGCCTTGAGGATGGCCTGGACCTGCTCGGGGCTGGTCTGGTCGCGCAGCAGGGTGCGTTCGATCTGCAGGTCTTGCGGCGCATCGATCACCAGCAGGCGGTCGGTGCGCTTGTATTGGCCCGACTCGATCATCAAGGGTGAAACGAATACCGCATAAGGCGACTCGGCCTTGGCCAGGTAGCTGAAGATCTCCTGGCCGATCAGCGGATGCAGCAGGGCTTCGACCCAGCGGCGCTGCTCCGGGTCGGCGAAGATCACCTGGCGCAGGGCGGCGCGGTCGAGCTGGCCATCTTCCAGCAGCATGCCGGGACCGAAGCGTTCGACGATGCTGGCCAGGGCCGGGCGTCCGGGCTCGACCACCCAGCGCGCGGCCTGGTCGGCGTCCACCAGGTGCACGCCCAGCTCGACGAAACGTTGCGCGGCCGCACTTTTGCCGCTGCCGATGCCTCCGGTGAGGCCGAGAATCCAGGGGGTGAAAGCGGGCGTTGTCATCAGGATCCAGCGAAATGCAGATAGGAAGCGGGTATTTGACCACCCCAGAGCAGCGCGATCCACCCCGCGAGCGCCAGATAGGGACCGAAGGGTATCGGCGTGCCGGCCTGCTGGCCACGCGTACGCAGCAAGATCAGGCCGACCAGCGCCCCTGTCACCGAGCTCAACAGCAGGGTAAAAGGCAGGATCTGCCAGCCGCCCCAGGCCCCGAGGGCCGCCAGCAGCTTGAAGTCCCCATAGCCCATGCCGTCCTTGCCGGTGACCAGGCGAAACAGCCAGTACATCGACCACAGGACCAGGTACCCGGCAACCGCACCCCATAGCGCCTGGTCCAGCGGCACGAACAGACCGAACGCGTTGACGATCAAGCCCAGCCACAGCAGCGGCAGCACCAGCACGTCGTGCAGCAACTGGTGCTCGATGTCGATCAGGCTCAAGGCCAGCAGGCCCCAGCTCAACAGCATGAAGGCTGCCGCATGGGCGCTGACCCCGAAGTGCCAGGCAGCGATCAGGGTCAGCACGGCACTGGCCAGCTCCACCAGCGGGTAACGCCGGCTGATGCGGCTGTTGCAGGCAGAGCAGCGCCCGCGCAGCAACAGATAGCCGAGCAGCGGAAGGTTTTCCCAGGGGCGGATCCGATGCTGGCAATGCGGACAATGGGAAGGCGGGAGAAACAGATCGAGGCGCTGCCTGGCCGGGGCCGCCGGCAAACCCAGGACTTCACGGGCTTCGTCCTGCCAGCGCCGCTCCATCATCAACGGCAAGCGATACACCAGCACATTGAGGAAGCTGCCAACGATCAACCCCAGCAGAAGAGCGCTGCCGAGATAGAGGGGCGGATGGCTGGCGAACAGGTCCCACAGGCTCATGGTCAGATCACGCTACCCAACTGGAAGATCGGCAGGTACATGGCTATCACCAGGCTGCCGATCAACAGACCGAGGACCAGCACGATCACCGGTTCGAGCAGGCTGGTGAGGTTTTCCATCAGTTGATCGATGGACTGCTCATGGTGATTGGCGATGCGATCGAGCATATCGTCGAGGGTGCCGGATGTCTCGCCGATACTGCACATCTGCACGCAAAGATGAGGAAATAGCGGGCTGGCGCGCATCGCCGTGCTGAGCGCCAGGCCATTGCCGAGGTCCTGGCGCAGGCGGCGGATCGCCCGTTCGTAGAGTGCATTGCCACTGGCCTTCGCCACCGGTACCAGCGCGTCCGTCAGCGGTATGCCTGCGGCAAGGCAGGTGTGCAGGGTGCGGGCGAAACGCGCCATCGCCGCATGCTGCAACAACCTGCCCACCAGCGGCAGGCGGTGAGCCAGGCCCAGCACCCACAGGTGAAACGCCTGGTGATGACGAAAGAGCTGGCGCACACCGACGGCTGCCAGCGCCAACGCCAGGCTCAGGGCCAGGATGTGGGCGGACAGCCAGTCGGCGAGGCCGATGACCATCCGGGTAAAGGGTGGAAGCTCCGAGCCCATCCCGGCGAACAGCACCTCGAATTGCGGCACCACCTGCAACAGCAGCAGGCTGGCAACGCCCAGTCCGACCATCAACACCAGCAGCGGATAGAGCATCGCCTTGCGCATGCGCGAGCGCAGGGCGGCGCGCTTTTCCTGGTAGGTCGCCAGTTGGTCCAGCAGGACATCCAGGCGTCCCGACGCTTCGCCCACCGCCACCAGGTTGCAATACAGGGCATCGAAATAGCGCGGATGCTTGCGCAGCGATTCAGCCAGGCTGTTGCCCGCGCTGATGTCGCGCTTCAGGTCGGCCAGCAGCTTGATCATGCGTGGGTGGCGGCTGCCGTCGGCGATGATGTCCAGGCCGTGCAGCAAGGGAATTCCCGCCTGGAACAGCGTGGCGAGATGGCGGCTGAGCTGGGTCAGTTGTGCGGCATCGAGTTGCCGCGACCAGCGCAGGGCTGCGAGCCGCCGCGAATGGCGGATGCGGGTGGTATGGATACCGCGTTTGCGCAACATGGCCTTGACCAGCGCCGGGCTCTGCCCGTCACTGCGGCCGCTGACCCGGGCGCCGTTACGGTCGACGCCCTGCCAGCTATAGGTTCTGGTTTTCATGTGATGCCACGTCCTTGTCGCAATTGGCCAAACACAATTTCCGTTACAGCTCCAGCCGGCAGCGTTACCCGGCCCGCACTAGAGTAGACGAGCCACGCCGGGCGGCCCTGTTCAGCGAGGTGACAAAAGATGTCGGTTCGGGCCTACTGGCGCGCTTGCCGGCCCGCCCGGCCGAAATGACCTGGAATTCGAGAGGGGAAGCATGCCCATGAGGATGCAACGCGGTATTACATTGATCGAGCTGATGATCGTGATCGCCATCATTGGCCTGCTGATGACCATTGCCTTGCCGTTCTACACTGACCACCAGGCGCGAACCAAGGCCACGGCCGGCCTTGCCGAGATCAGCGCCCTGAAGACCGCCTTCGAAGTGCGCCTCAGCCAGGCCCAGGACGTTACCGGCCCGACCCAGCTCGGCGGCCAGGAGCGCACCGCCCACTGCACCATCACCGCCACGGGAACCGCCTCCGCCGGCACCGGCAGCATCACCTGCGCCCTGCTCGACGCCCCGGCCCCGGTGCAAGGCAAGGTCCTCACCCTGACCCGCTCCGCCAGCGGCTGGGCCTGCAGCACCGACGCCAGCGAAGATCTCGCGCCGAAGGGGTGTACCAGCACGGCTCAATAGTCGTTAGGAAACAGTGAATTGCGTAACCCGCGCGGCAGTGGTAGCGTTGCTGCCACCGCCGGTGTAGCTCAGTCGGTAGAGCAGCGCACTCGTAACGCGAAGGTCGCAGGTTCGATTCCTGTCTCCGGCACCAGAAAAATCAAGGCTTGCAGTGAATGCAGGCCTTTTTGGGTTTTAGGGGCTGGAGGGGCTTAGGGCAAAAATAGATCTGTCCCCTTTCTGGCCAAATGCCTGCCTAGTTCTTCCTTTCTTCCTTTGCCTTGTTATCAATCGCGTCCCCATAGACGTCCCCTTGAATTCGGCTTTTGGCATCAAGCAGCTTTACTTCCAAGTTGTTCATATGCCACCAGAGTTCAGATTGCTTTACGTCTATTGGCACATCTTCACACAGAGCTAGCAGGGTTTCGACCTCTTGAAATGTCAACCGAACATCGGTTTCTCGCTTTCCCAGAGGTTTCTTGTCTAGCTCGTCCTGGACTCTCTGCTCGAATGACTTCGTCATGTTTAAGCTCCTTTGAAGTGGCCCCACTTAGATACAGCGCTTCTGCGGCTTCTAGCAAGGCCAGCTCGGTGGCGCGAACGCCAGTGGCAGGGAAAAGGGGAAAAGGGGGCAGATTTATTCTCTCCTCCGTCAGGAGGGGGCGAAGTTAGAACTACTGGTTGGATGGAGCAAAGAGAAATAAATCCGTCCCTATTCCGATTCCCATTTCCACTGACCCACAGCAGTCGGAAAAACCAGCGCCCCTGCAAACCAATCAACCAAGACGCAATTGCCGCGGAGTTACATCCAACAGACGACGCATCAAACGCCTGAGCGCCGTTGAGTCCCGATAGCCCACCCGTGTCGCGATTTCCTCGACAGAATATTGGCCGGATTCCAGTAGCGCTCTTGCCTTGTTGAGCTGCACCCGCTGGATGAGCTGTCGGGTCGAGTGCCCCGTCGCTTTGTGCACGTGGCGCGACAAGGTTCGTTCCGACATGCCGACGCTCTCGGCCAGCGCCCTCACGCCGGTAAGCTCCGGCAGCGAGTCTTCGATCTGGGCGGTCAGGCGCGATACCAGGGCATTACCCTGCACCAGCACGGCGGGGATGACGAAAGGCGACTGCAGTTGCCGGCGGTCCAGCAGGAGTGCCTTGCCCACCCTGTCAGCGATGTCAGGTGAAAGGCGCCGACGCAGCAGGTGCAGAATCAGGTCGGTTTGCGCGAAGGCGGCCCCCGCTGTGGTTAGCGGGGGATCGGCCAGCACCATGAAGTCCGGGTCTACGCGGCAGCCTGGAGCACGGGCCTGCAGATGCGGAGCCAGCCACCAGGAAGTTGTAACCCGCCTCCCGTCAAGTAGCCCTGCTGCGTGGAGTAGAAAGACGGCCGAGCAGGATGCGGCAACTTCCTTGCCGTTCCGGACGTGATTGGTCAACGCAGTGAGGAAGGGCGCTGACCAGTGTTCCGCGAGGCGCTCTTCAAGGTGCTCGACATCACTGATACCTATGCCTGGTATGACCCAGCAGGAGTTGTCCTCGGCACTCTGCTCTATCGGTTCCACCTGCAGCGCCAGGCCATGGCCCAGTGTCACGTGTCCAGGCTGAGGGCCGCAGATCCGCCAGCGTGGTGTGGCGAGGTCGCGTTGTTCAGCGATGGTTGCTGCGGTGGCGAGGATGTCCAGCGTGGAGGTCACGCTAGAAGCGAATGCGCCGGGTACGACCACAATCGTGAAATCATGCATTGTCGGATTATGCTCGAAAAAGGACGGATCGGACACTTTTGCCAGAAGCGAATGACAGGCCAAATAAAGCTCAATTCATCGCCAAGGTTTCAGCCATGCCCAACATCCTTATCAAGGTTCCTACTGGTGCTTTCAGCGCGGCGCAACGTGAACACCTGTTGAAGCGTGTCAGCGAGGCGGCTATCGCGCACGAGCGCATAGGCAACGATCCGCGGCAGCGTAGCCTGTGCTGGGTGCTTATCGAGGAGGTCCAGGCTGCCAACTGGTTATGTGGTGGTGTGAACGTGCACGCTCAGGCCATCCCCTGCATCGTTCTGGTCAAGGTGCCGGCCGGAGTCCTCGACGAGCAGATGCGCGCGGATTACGTATCGGGCCTGCACCAGGCTATCGAGCAATGCAGAGGAAGTGATGATCAGCGGATGCTGATGACGTCGATTCAATTGGTGGACATCGTCGATGGCACATGGGGGGCGAACGGGCGTCTCTGGCGCCTGAGCGACTTCACTCGCGCCGCCGGTTACGGACATCTTCTTCCTCGGCTCTAGAAGGTGTGCCGGCCCTTTCCCTGATTGACTGCCGGGCCCGCGCCGTCTACAACCATCGGTGGTCCGGATGCGATGTTATTTCGCCATCCCCATGCCCCCCACCAGCAAGGATGCAACCATGGTGCAGACAGTCGAATACTGGCGTGAAACCGATCAGTCCTGGCATCAGGGGCCGCCGGGGATTGCGGTGGTGACGGGGGATGACAACTACATCGGCAACCATCCGGTGACTGGCGTGGCACAGTTCATGACCTTTCCCGCGACGTTCCGCGGCCTGGTCGGCGATGCGCTGCGCTACATCCATGCGACCCCGGCCGGTCGGCAGATCCTGCTGCCGTTGTCGGCAGCCAGCGTGGTGTCGATCCTGCCGTCGCAGGGAGGGAACACGGTGGCGACGCGAGGCGGTGGGGCGATGAACCTGGTGGCCGAGGAGCTGACCCCGGCGAGCATGATCGGCGGCGTCACCCAGGCGGCGCTCAATCGCATCAATGTGCCGCACTATGCCCAGGCGAGCTGGCTGACCCATATGATCAACAGCTCTCCCGAGCTTCTGCTGGATGCGGTGCCGGGCGCCGGTACGGGGTTCTTCGCCCGGCTTGAGAAAGCCCGCCAGTACGCCAACCAATGGGGGCTGCTGGCCGACCGCCGTTACCTGCGCTGGACCAGTTCCAACGAGGGCTACTTCAATGACCAGACCCTGGGCCGCTCGCTTGACGCCGGGGGCTACAACATCGGCATCACGCTCCATGAAGTCGCCGGCTGGATCGCTGGCAATCCACTGCCGGCACGCCTGTCGCCGCGGGCGCAGAACCATGCGCTGGTCGCGACCCTCGCAGCGCTGCGCGATGTTTCACCGTCCGCCAATGGTGCCGAATCCGTGATCGGCTGGAATCCCTATGCCAGCAATCCGCTCAATCTCAGCCGTCCGCCTGCCATTGGCCTGGCCCATGAGCTGATTCACGCCTATTACAGCGGGCTGGGCCAGCAGCTCGGGCGTGATTTCGGGCATCCCAGCACGGTGTTGTTCGAGTTTCTCTGCGTCGGGCTCGGGCCGTGGGACGAGGCGCCGATTTCGGAAAACGGCATTCGCCGGCACTGGTATTCCCATGCGGTGCCGTTGATGGGGCCGGGGGAGAAGCAGAGTCGCAAGGCGATGCCGAAAAGGATCAAGTATCTGTAGGCATTACAAAAACAATCTCTTCGAGCATCTTGTGTGGGTCACTCCCCAGGCTCCTCGCGATCTCCAGAAACTCGATCACATCCAGTCTCCGTTCCCCCCGCTCGAACTTGGAAACGTACGATTGAGGCCTTCCCAGCCGCTCCGACAGCTCCTGTTGTGTGAGTCCGGCCTCCTTCCGTGCCTTGACCAGCAGGAGAAGGAAGCGTTGATAAGCAGCGGTGTGAATCGTCTTCATCGTGGTGTGCCGGTTGATAAGCCGACCTACCTAATAAACCTGAAACAGGTTTATCCCAAAACGGGTTTTTGGTAGGCTCGGGCATTCACCATGGAATAGGTCGATGCTCATCATGAATTCCCGAATGAATTTCAGCCCGGTAAACACCACCGCTGGCATCGCTACGTTCAGTAACTGCACTGCCGTCAGTGAGCCCTTGTTCCGTGTGAATCCTGGAGTACCGAGCACTGAGGCGCTGGCTCAGGCGTCCGTGCTGATGGACTGCATCAACCGCTTGACCCTAATCGGTGGCGTGGATGACGAAGGCGGCGCTCCGGTCTGGGCAGCCCATTATCTGGGCGAGCAGGTGAAGGCACTTATCGATGATGTGAGCATGGGGCTTCGCGACGGGCGAGGGGCAAACGAGACAGATTAATTTTCTGCTCGGGCAGGATGAAACAGGTACCAAACGCAAAAAAAGGCCCGCATCCAAGCGGGCCTTCCTGATCTACAAGGGCATAACAACCCGGGAGCAACCCCCGGCCTCAGCCCCCCAATCTCATATGCAACAACGGAAACGGCCGCCCCTCGCCATCCAGCGGCGAGCGGCCGGTCTGCACGAATCCGTAGTGCAGGTAAAAGTCCACCGCCTCAGGGTTCTGTTCGTTTACGTCGACACTCAGCCCGCTGCGCGAATGGCGGGCGTGATCCAGTAACGCGCGGCCAATCCCCTGGCCGCGCAGGTCCGGTTCGATGAAGAGCATTTCCACATGGTTTTCATTCAGGCCGATAAAGCCCGTTGGTAGGTCCTGGTCATCCACCGCTACCCATAACTCGACAGCAGGCAGGTAGATGTCACGAAGCTGCGGTAGCAGCGCGTCTATGTCGGACGGTTGCAGGAAGTGGTGGGTGGCGCGAACGGAGCGCAGCCAGAGGTCGAGCAGCAGCGGGTGGTCGGCGTTGGTGGCCTGACGAATGAGCATGAAAGCATCCTCGTCCACTTGATGTGAAAAACCAGGCTCGCCAGTAAATGGCGGCCATAAGTGCCGGCGAGATGGATGACCGCTTCGCGAATCAACGCCTGGCGGTGCACTACAGTGGGGCCGGGAAGGAGGGAGGCGGGACGATACTTAGAAGGCTATCGGGTCGTCAATGAGTCTGGATCGTTCGCCGGGATGGAGATTATCCGATCGAATGTTTTGCCATTCGAAAGCTCATCAAGGGTTCACCTTGAAACATTTTGAAATACTTTCCTAAGTCGACAAGCCTGAAGGAAATTTCATTCAGCCCCTACCGTTCGTCGGCTAAAACCCGCATGACACCTCGGTTTCACCCCATGTTCATAGGGGTTATCACTAAAGAATTAATACTAAGCGCGTGTACGAATTGTCCGGCGTGGATCCAATTTTTTGGCTACAAATCTCTCCCCATATGGAACCTGTATTCGCCAAGGTCAGGCTTTTCGACATGCAGTGTGTGTAGTTCCTCAAGCTCTAGCACGCATTCAGAGACGGATTTGCCTGATCCACGAAGGAGTCGCACGTGGACAGAAGATTCGCCAAGAAAACCTTTACCGCTCGTTTTGCACCCTTGCCGCTGGCCGTCAGCATGGCGGCAGCCGGGATGGTTTCCGGATTCTTCAGTCCACAGGCGCAGGCCCTGTGTACTACAGTCGGCTCGACGATTTCCTGTACTGGCATTACCGTGGGCCTGGTCACCTCGACCAGCAACCTGACGGTCAACGTGCAGAACGGCGCGCAGATCTATCCTGGCGTTATCGACACGGTCAATGCGGTGTCGCTCACCGGTACCGGCACTACCGTGAACAACGCCGGGCGTATCGACCCTTCGCTGCTGCCGGGCCTGGTTTCCCTGGCTTCCGGTCTTAACCTCAGCAATGCCGCTGGCAGCACGGTGCTGGTCAACAACCTCTCCACCGGCCAGATCATGGGCACGTCCAGCCTGCTCGGAGCAAACCTGCTGGGCCTCGGCGGGATCGGCCTGGTGGTGCAGAACGGCGCGGGCGGCACCACCACGGTGAATAACACCGGCCTGATCAGCGGCGCTGCGCTGCTCAGCGCCGCTGTACTGCCGGAAGACATGGCCGTGATCGCGCTGCGCGGCGGGGCCAGGAACGTGCTGACCAACAATGCGTCCGGCCTTATCACCGGCCGCGTGGCGATGCAGGCGTCGGCCGCAGGCAACACCTTCACCAACGCCGGTACGGTCACCGGCAGTATCAACCTGGGTGCCGGTGCCGGCGCCAACACCTTCAATGCCATCACCGGTTCCGTGATGAGCGGCGGGGCGGGGGTCGGCGTCGATCTGGGTGTGCTCGGCGGCCTTGGCCTCGCCTACGTTGCGGCGGGTATCGTCAACGGCGGTACCGCCAACAACGGCAACACGCTCAATCTGCATAACGCCATCGGTGGCGGCGTCGGGCTGACGGGCTCTGGCACCATCGACGGCAGCAAGTACGTCAATTTCAGCAACCTGAATATCACCAGCGGTACCTGGTCCCTGACCAACCAACTGTTCGCGGGCGGCACCGTCAACCCGGCGGTCACGCTCAACGGCGGCCTGCTCAATGTGGACAGCGCGGCCCTCACCGGCGCAACCATTACCGCCAACGGCGGCGGCCTCGGTGCTGCGGTAGCGGGTGCAACGGTGAGCAACGGCATCACCCTCGGTACCAATGGCCTGCTGGTCAGCAACAGCGCCAATGGCCTGGTCCTGTCCGGCGTGCTCACCGGTGCCGGCGCCCTGACCAAGACCGGCACCGGCAACCTGACCCTCAGCGGTGCCAATGACTTCAGCGGCGGCACCACCCTGGCCGCCGGCACCCTGACCCTCGGCAATGCCGCGGCGCTTGGAGCCCAAGGCTTGAACGTGACCGGCGCCAGCACCCTGGCGAACTCGAGCGCGTTGTCCGTGAACAATGCCATCCTGCTCAACGGCGCCAACCTGACGGTGAACAGCGGCGCTGCCCTGACCCTGGGCGGGGCGATCAACGGCACCGGCTCGCTGACCAAGACCGGCACCGCCGACCTGACCCTGAGCGGCGCCAACAACTTCGGTGGCGGCCTCAACATCAACGCCGGCAAGCTGATCCTGGCCAACGCCGGGGCCACCGGCGGCGGTACCATCACTGCCGGCGTCGGCGGCACGGGGGCGCTGGACACCAGCACCGCCCAGACCCTGACCAACCTGATCCAGCTCAACGGCAACCTGACTCTGACCGGCAGCAACGACCTGACCCTGGTAGGCAAGATTTCCGGTACCGGCGGGCTGAACAAGGCCGGGACCAATACCCTGACCCTGAGCGGTGCCAACGATTTCACCGGCAACTCGACGCTGGGTGGCGGCACCCTCATCCTGCAGAACGCTACCGGCCTGGGCACCGGTCAACTGACCCTGAGCGCCAACTCCAGCCTGGATGCCAGCGGGCTCTCGCTCGCCAATAACATCAACTTGGCGACCCGCAACCTGACCCTGACCAACAGCACCGCCACCACCCTGGGCGGCGTGCTCAGCGGCACCGGTTCGCTGATCAAGGGCGGCGCTGGCGACCTCACGCTGGCTGGCGCCAACGCCAGCTACAACGGCGTCGTGCAACTGACCAACGGCAGGCTGGTGATCGCCAACGACGCGGCAATCGGCATCGGCAGCCTGCGGACTTCGGCCAACACCACGCTGGACAGCGATGCCTCGCGCACCATCAACAACGCCGTTCAGTTGCTGGGCAACCTGAACCTCGCCGGCAGCAACGACCTGGCCATCAACGGCAGCATCTCCGGTAACGGCGGGCTGACCAAGAACGGCTCGGCGACCCTGACCCTCGGCGGCGCCAGCACCTATGTCGGTGGTACCCGTCTTAACTCCGGTACCCTGGTCCTTGGCGGCAATACCTCGCTGGGCAACCCCAATAGCCGGCTGACCGCCGCAGCCAACACCACCCTGGATGCCAACACCGCCGTTTCCATCCTCAACCGCGTGGACCTCGCCGGCACCCTGACCATCGGCGGTACCTCGGCCCTCGGCCTGAATGGTGTGATCGACGGTGTCGCTGGCGCCGGCCTGATCAAGAACGGCACGGCCGACCTGATCCTCAACGCGGCCAACACCTACAGCGGCGATACCCAGCTCAACGCCGGGCGCCTGGTCGTCGGCAATGCCGGCGCGCTGGGATCGGGCAGGCTGCTGGCCAATGCCGGAAGTACCCTGGACGCCAACACCGCGCTCAACCTCGGTACGGCCATCACCCTCAACGGTGCAGTCAACGTCGGTGGCACTGCCGACCTGACCCTGAGCGGGCTGATCGATGGCACCGGCAGCCTGGTCAAGGTCGGTCCGACCAACCTGACCCTCACCGGCACCAACACCTACAACGGCACCACGCTGCTCGGCGGTACCCTGGCCCTGAGCAACGCCGGCGCCATCGGCAGCGGCGATATCACCGTCGGCGGCGTGTCCACCCTGGTGGGCACCACTGCGCTGGCGCTGGCCAACAATGTCCACCTGAACTCCGTCCTGAACCTGCCGGTCGGCAGCAACGCCCTGACCCTCGATGGTGTCATCGACGGCACCGGCAGCCTGAACAAGACCGGCAGCGGCGCCCTGACCCTGAATGGCGTCAATACCTACGGCGGCGGCACAGTGCTGGCCGCCGGTACCTTGGCGGTGGGCAACGGCAGCGCCCTGGGCAGCGGCACCCTGAGCACCGCCGCCGGCACCACCCTGGATACCGCCGGCCCGATGACGCTCGGCAACGCCCTGAGCGTCAATGGCCAACTGAACCTGAGCGGCAGCAACCCGCTGACCCTGACCGGCAACATCAGCGGCACCGGCGGCTTGAACAAGAACGGCGCCAGCACCCTGACCCTCAGCGGCAACAACAACTACGCCGGGCTGACCAACCTCAACAGCGGCACGCTGGTGCTGGGCAGCAACACTGCACTCGGCATCGGCCTGCTCAATGCCGCAGCCAATACCACGCTGGATTCCAGTACGGCCGTGGCCCTGACCAACCAGGTCAACCTGGGCGGCAACCTCACCATCGGCGGCAGCGCCGACCTCGCGCTGAACGGCCTGGTCACCGGCAGCGGCGGCCTGACCAAGAATGGCGCCGGCGTGCTGACCCTGGGCGGTGCCAATACCTTCCAGGGTGGAACCCAGCTCAATGCCGGCACCCTGGTGGTTGGCAACAACACCTCGCTGGGGCTCGCCGCCCTGACCGTCGCCGGGCCGGCAACGCTGGACAACAGCGCCTCGGTCATCCTCAACAACCAGGTCACGCTCAATGGCGACCTCACCCTCGCCGGCAGCAACAACCTGGGCCTGAACGGAACCCTGGGCGGCAGCGGCAACCTGATCAAGAACGGCGCAGGCAACCTGCTGCTCGGCGGCGTCAACGCCGGGTTCAGCGGCAACACCCTGCTGAACGCCGGTCTCATCGCGATCAGCGCCCAGAACGCGCTGGGTTCGGGCACCCTGATCGCGGCGGACGGCACGGGGCTCAATGCGCTGGCCGGGGTGAACCTGGCCAATGCCGTGATCCTCAATGGCGCGCTGTCCGTCGGCGGCACCGGCAACCTGGGCCTGGGCGGTCCCATCACCGGCACGGGCAGCCTGGTCAAGAGCGGCAACACCACCCTGACCCTGAGCGGCACCAACGACTATCTCGGCGGTACCACGCTGAACGCCGGTACCCTCAACATTGCCAGCGCCGGAGCCATCGGCAGTGGCGACCTGACCATCGCCGGCGCGTCCAGCCTGACCACCAGCGGCGCGCAGATCCTGGCCAATGCCGTGCACCTGAATGCCGGCCTGACCCTGCCGGGCAGCGCCAACCTGACCCTCAACGGCGTGCTCGACGGCCTCGGCAGCCTGACCAAGACCGGCACCGGCACCGTGACCCTGAACGGCGCCAATACCTACGGCGGCGGCACCCTGCTGACCGGCGGTACCCTGGTGGCAGGCTCCAATACCGCGTTGGGCAGCGGCACGCTGACTGCCGGCGCTGGCGCCTCGCTGGATGCGAACAAGGCGGTGAGCCTGGCCAACGCCGTGGCCCTGACCGGCAACCTCAACGTGCTCGGCGGCAGCGACCTGACCCTGGCCGGCGACATTGCCGGCGCGGGTGGCCTGACCAAGACCGGCAGCGCCACGCTGACCCTTTCGGGCAACAACAGCTTCGCCGGCCCGGTCAACCTCAACGGCGGCACCCTGAGCCTGGGCAGCAACACCGCGCTCGGCCTCGGCGTGCTCAACGCCAGCGGCAACGCGATCCTCAAGGCCGCCACGGCCGTCAGTATCAACAACCAGATCAACCTCAACGGCGGCCTGATCCTGGGCGGCAGCGCCGATCTGTCGCTCAATGGCCTGGTCACCGGCAGCGGTGGCCTGACCAAGCAGGGCACCTCGACCGTCACCCTGAACAGCGCCAACACCTATGGCGGCGGCACCACCCTGGCCAGCGGTACCCTGATGCTGGGCAACAGCCAGGCTTTGAGTGGCGGCGCAATTACCGTGACCGGGCCGGGCACGATCGACAGCCTCAGTGTCATCAACCTGGGCAACGACATCACCCTGAATGGCGCGCTGAGCATGGGCGGCAGCGCCGACCAGACCCTCAGCGGCGTGCTCAGCGGCGCCGGCTCCCTGACCGCCAACGGCCAGGGCAACCTCAGCCTCACCGGGGTCAATACCTTCAGCGGTGGCACCTTCCTCAGCGCCGGCAGCCTGACCCTCGGCAATGCCGGCGCCCTCGGCAGCGGTCGCCTGACCGTTACCGGCGCTTCGAGTCTGATCAACAATTCGCCGCTTGCCCTGGCCAACAACGTCACCCTGGGCGCCAACCTGAACCTCACCGGCCACAGCGACCTGACCCTCAATGGCGTCATCGACGGCGCGGCCGGCCTGGTCAAGAGCGGTGCGGGCAATCTGACGCTCAACGGCGTCAACACCTACCTCGGCGGCACTACGCTCAATGCCGGCACACTGACCCTGGGCAATGGCCTTGCCCTTGGCAACGGCAACCTGAACGTCACCGGTGCGGCCACCTTGAACAACAGCGCGGCCTTCGCGCTGGGCAACGGCATTAACCTTGGCGCCGACCTGACCCTGACCGGCAACAACGCCCTCAACCTGGGCGGCGTGATCAGCGGCAGCGGTGGCCTGGTCAAGACCGGCAGCGCCGATCTGATCCTCAGCGGCGGCAACAGCTTCACCGGCACGGTGGACATCCTCTCCGGCAGCCTGACCACCCTGGGTACCGGCTCGCTGGGCAATACCTCGGGTGTGAATGTCGCCACCGGTGCGCAACTCAACCTCGGCGCCAGCGCCACGATCGGTGGCCTGAACGGCGGCGGTGCGATCGCCCTGGGCAACAACACCAGCCTGAGCGTCGGCAGCGGCAACCTCGGCGGCCTGTTCAGCGGTGCGATCTCGGGCAACGGCAGCCTGGTCAAGGTCGGCAGCGGCAGCCTGCAACTGGCCGGCAGCAACACCTATACCGGCAATACCCAGGTCAATGGCGGCGTGCTGAACGTCAGCGGCACCCTGGCCGGCGGCCAGGTGCAGGTCAATACCGGCGCGACCCTGACCGGCAGCGGCAGCATCGCCGGCCCGGTGAACATCGCCGACGGTGCCCACCTGGCGCTGAACAGCGGTGCGCAACTCGGCGTCGGTTCGCTGGTGCTCAATGGCAACTCCAACCTCGACGTGGGCCTCGGCTCGCCATCCACCGGCGGCACTTCGCTGCTTTCGGTGGGCGGCAACCTGACCCTCGACGGCAACCTCAATGTCAGCGATATCGGTGGCTTCGGTGCCGGTATCTATCGCCTGATCGACTACACCGGGACCCTCACCGACAACGGCCTGGTGATCGGCAGCGTGCCGGGCAGCGTCCAGCCGGGCGACCTGCAACTGCAAACCGCGATCGGCGCGCAGGTCAACCTGCTGGTGGGCGGCGCCAATGGCAGCGTGCTGTTCTGGGATGGCACCGGCACTGCCAGCGATGGTGTGATCCAGGGCGGCAGCGGTACCTGGGATGCGGCCAGCACCAACTGGACCACGGTCAATGGCACCGGCAACCGCGACTGGAGCAGCAACTTCGCGGTGTTCCAGACCCCGGGTGGCACGGTCACGGTCAATGGCACCCAAACGCTCACCGGTATGCAGTTCACCACCGACGGCTATGTGCTCAACGGCCCGGGCGCGCTGCAACTGGTCAACAACAGCAGCGGCAACACCACCTTCCGTGTCGATCCGAACGCCACCGCGACCCTCAACCTCGGCCTGACCGGCAGCGGCCTGCTGAACAAGGTCGACGGCGGCACCCTGGTGCTCAACGGCGCCAACAGCTACACCGGCGGCACCGTGCTCAATGGTGGCACCCTGGTGTTAGGCAGCAATACTGCGATTGGTAACGGGACCCTGGTCACTGCGGCCAACACCACCCTGGACAGCAACACCGCGGTCACCCTGGGCAACAACGTCGGTACCTTCGGTGCGCTCAACCTGACCGGCAGCAACGACCTGATCCTGAACGGCCTGGTCACCGGGGGTGGCAGCCTGGTCAAGAACGGCAGCGGCACCCTGACCCTGAATGGCGCCAACGCCTACGTCGGCGGCACCACGGTGAATGCGGGTGCGCTGGTGCTGGGCAACGACACCGCCCTCGGCAGCGGCGCCCTGCACGTAGCCGGCGCCGGTGTCAGCCTGGACAACAGCCCGGCGCTGGCCCTGGCCAATGCCATCGACCTGGGCAACAGCCTGACCCTGGCCGGCACCAGCGACCTGACCTTGAACGGTGTGGTCAGCGGCGCAGGCGGGCTAATCAAGAATGGCGCGGGCAACCTGGCCCTCAACGGTCTCAATACCTTCGGCGGCGCAACCACCCTGGCGGCCGGCTCCATCACCGTCGGCAACGGTGCCGCGCTGGGCAGCGGCGCGCTGAACGTGACGGGTGCTGCCAGCCTGAACAACAGCGTCGGCGTTGCCCTGGGCAATGCCGTCAACCTCGGTGCCGACCTGACCCTGCCGGGCACTGCCAACCTGACCTTGAACGGGGTGATCGCCGGTACCGGCGGCCTGAACAAGGTCGGCAGTGGCGTGCTCACCCTCAATGGCGCCAATGCCTACCAAGGTGCGACCAACCTGGCGGCGGGTACCCTGGTCGTCGGCAATGCCGCGGCCCTGGGCAGCAGCCAGCTGACTGCCGCAAACGGCACGGCGCTCGACAACAACACCGCCCTCAGCCTCGCCAACGGCATCACCCTGGCGGGCAGCCTGAACGTGCTCGGTAGCAACAACCTGACCCTGGCCGGCACCCTCGATGGTGCGGGCGGCCTGGTCAAGAGCGGCGCGGGTGTGCTGACCCTGACCGGTAATAACAGCAATACCGGCACCACCACCCTGAGCGGTGGCACCCTGGTGGTCGGCAGCAACACCGCGCTGGGTGCCGGCAGCCTGGATACCGCCGACGGCGTAACCCTCGGCACGCTCGCTGCGACCCTGCTGAACAACGCGGTCAACCTCGGCGGCAACCTCAACCTCACCGGCACCTCCGACCTGACCCTGGCGGGCGTGATCAACGGCGCGGGGGGCCTGACCAAGAACGGCGCGGGCAACCTGACCCTGACCAGCGCCAATGGCTACACCGGCCCGACCAACCTCAACGTCGGCACCCTGACCCTCGGCAACGATGCGGCCATCGGCACCGGCAGCCTGAATGTCGGTGGCGCTTCGACCCTGGCCGGCAGCACGGCCATCAACCTGGGCAACGCCGTCAACCTCGCGGCGCTGCTGACCCTCAACGGCGGCAACGACATCACCCTCAACGGCGCCATCGGCGGCACCGGTGCGTTGCTGAAAACCGGCGCGGGCACCTTGACCCTCAATGGCCCTGGCAGCTTCAGCGGTGGCACCAGCCTGGCCGGCGGCACCCTGCGCCTGGGCGACAACACGGCGCTGGGCAACGGCGCCCTGAACGTCACTGGCGCCGGAACCTTCCTCGATGCGGCCAACAACAGCGGCATCGCCGTGGCCAACGCCATCGCCCTGGGCGGCAACACCCTGACCCTTGGCGGTGGCAACGCACTGACGCTGAACGGCAACATCACCGGCACCGGCGGCCTGGTCAAGAACGGCCTGGCCGAGCTGACGCTGGGTGGCAACAATACCTTTGGCGGTGGCGTGCGCCTGAATGCCGGCACCCTGACCCTGGCCTCCACCACCGCGCTGGGCAACGGCGACCTTACCGCCGCCGGCGGTATCCTCAACAACACCGTCAGCGCCAGCCTGGGCAACGCGGTGCACCTGGTCGGCAGCCTGACCCTCAGCGGCGCGCAGAACCTGGCCCTCAATGGTGTGATCGACGGCACCGGCAACCTGGCCAAGACCGGCACCGGCGACCTGCTGCTGACCGGCAGCAACACCTATACCGGCAACACCTTCCTGCTCGGTGGCACCACCACCGTCGGCAGCAATACCGCGTTCGGTACTGGCTCCGTCAACACCGGCATCGCCAGGCTCGACAGCACCTCGGCCGTGACCCTGGCCAACAACTTCAACCTGCTCGCCGCCCTGACCGTAGGCGGCAGCTCCGACCTGACCCTGGCCGGCACGCTCGCCGGTACCGGTGGCAGCCTGGTCAAGAACGGTGCCGGTACCCTGACCCTGAGTGGCAACAACACCTACACCAACGGTACCGTGCTCAACCAGGGCACCCTGGCGGTCGGCCAGAACGGCTCGCTCGGTTCCGGCAACCTGACCGTCGGCGGCACCTCCACCCTGGTGGCAGCCAACAACGGCCTGGCTTTTGCCAACGGCGTTCAGCTCGACGGCGGCCTGACCGTCGGCGGCAGCAACGACCTGAGCCTGGGCGGTGTCATCGCCGGCAACGGCAGCCTGACCAAGGCCGGCACCGGTACCCTGACCCTCAGCGGCGTCAACACCTGGAATGGCGGTACGGTACTCAACGGTGGCACGGTGGTAATCGGCAACAACGCCGCGTTCGGCAGCGGCGCGATCACCGCCAATGCCGCCACCACCCTGCGCAACAACCAACTGCGCATTCTCGGCAATGCCGTCGCGGTCAACGGCGACCTGACCCTGGAGACCAACAACGAACTCCAGCTCGCCGGCGCGCTCAGCGGCAACGGCACCCTGACCAAGACCGGCAGCGATGAAGTGCTGCTGCTGTCCGCCGGTACCTTCACCGGTAGCGTCAACGTACTGGGCGGCTACATCACGGCGATCGCCGCCAACTCGCTGGACACCCTGGCGTCTGCCAACCTGGCGGCCGGCGGCGGCCTGACCACTGCTGGCGATATCACCATCGGCAGCCTGACCGGTGCCGGCCAGCTCAACCTGTCCAATGCCGGACGCCTGAGCGTGGCCGGCAACAACCTGGACAGCCTGTTCGCCGGCTCGCTGGCCGGCAACGGCGGCCTGGACAAGTTCGGCGCCGGTGTACTGGAACTGTCCGGTACCAGCACCAACTCCGGCGTCAACAACGTGAAGGCGGGCACCCTGAAGGTAACCGGTGCGCTGAACGGGATCGGCGGTGTGAACGTCGATGCCGGCGCGAGCCTGACCGGTACCGGCAGCATCGCCGGCACCACCACCATCGCCGATGGCGGTACCCTGGTGGGCAACAGCGGCGAGACCCTGAGCTTCGGTTCGCTGGTGCTGTCGCAGAACAGCAACCTCGACCTCAACCTCGGCTCGCCGGTCACCGGCGGCACCTCGCTGTTCAATGTCGCCAGCGCACTGACCCTGGGCGGCTCGATCAACATCGCCGACGCCGGTGCCCTGGGCAACGGTGTCTATCGCCTGTTCACCTACGGCGGCGGCCTGACCAACCTGGGCATCGGTTTCGGCAACCTGCCCAACGGCGTGGACGTTACCGAACTGTCCCTGCAGACCGGCCTCGCCGGCCAGGTCAACCTGCTGGTGAACTCGCCGAACCTGATCATGCAGTTCTGGGACGGTGTCGATACCACCAACAACGGCCTGATCGAAGGCGGCAGCGGGGTATGGGACGCCACCACCAGCAACTGGGTGCTCGGCGACGGCTTCAGCAACGATACCTGGCTGAATCAGTTCGCGGTGTTCATGGGCGCTACCGGCACCGTCACCGTGGATGGCCCGCAGTCGGTCAACGGCATGCAGTTCATGACCGATGGCTACCAACTGGTGGCGGGCACCAATGGCTCGCTGGATATCAACAACCGTAACGGCACCTACTTCGCCGTTCGTACCGACGCTGGCGTCACGGCGACCCTGGACCTGCCGCTGACCGGCACTGGCACCTTGAACAAGCTGGACACCGGCACCCTGGTGCTCAACGGTGATAACAGCTACAGCGGCGGCACCACCCTGAGCGGCGGCACCCTTGTGCTTGGCAACGACAACGCCCTGGGCACGGGGGCGCTGAGCACTGCCACCGGCACCACGCTGGACAGCAATACGGCGGTCGCCATCGGCAACGCCGTGGCCGTCGCCGGCCAGCTCAACCTGGCCGGCAGCAACGACCTGACCCTCAATGGCGTGGTCAGCGGCAACGGCGGCCTGGTGAAGAACGGCGCCGGGGTGCTGACCCTGGGCAACGTGAACACCTTCCTGGGCGGCACCACCCTCAATGCCGGTGGCCTGGTCCTCGGCACCGACGGTGCGCTGGGCGCTGGCGCGCTGACCGCGGCCAACGGCACTACGCTGGACACCCTCGGTGCGGTCACCCTGGGCAACACCGTCAACCTGGCCGGCAACCTCCAGGTACTGGGCAACAACGACCTGACCCTGAGCGGTCCGATCAACGGTGCCGGCAGCCTGACCAAGCTGGGCGCCAACACCCTGACCCTCAACGGGCTGAATGCCTTTACCGGAGGCCTGAACCTGGCAGCCGGCCAACTCAGGCTGGGCAATGCCGGGGCGCTGGGCAGCGGTACCCTGTCCGTCACCGGGCCGTCCCAACTGGATAACAGCAGCCCAATGGCCGTGGCCAACAACGTGTTGCTGGCTTCCGGCGCTTCCGACCTGACCCTGGATGGCAGCAATGACCTGACCCTCAACGGCGTGATCTCCGGCAACGGTCGCCTGCTGAAGAACGGTCTCGGCAAGCTGACCCTCAACGGTGCCAACAACTTCGTCGGCGGCCTGACCGTCAACAGCGGCGACCTGACCCTGGGCAATGCCTCGGCGCTGGGCAGCGGCGCGTTGCGCATCACCGGCACCACGCTGCTGGACAACACCAGCGCCCTGGTGCTGGCCAACGATGTCGAGGTCGACAGCACGCTCTCGCTCGCTGGCAACAACGACCTGACCCTCAACGGTGTGCTCAGCGGCAACGGCACCCTGAACAAGAACGGCCTGGCCAACCTGACCCTGGGCGGTACCAATACCTTCGCCGGTATCCTCAACATCCTTTCCGGCAGCCTGACCGCCACCAACGGCGGCGCCCTGGGCAACCCGGCGCAGATCAACCTCGGCAGCGGGGCCTTGCTCAACCTCAACGGCAACACCAACCTCGGCGCCCTGCAAGGCAGCGGTGACGTGAACGTGGCCGCCGGCAACACCCTGACCCTCAGCGGTGGTGCCTTCGCCGGCTCGTTGAGCGGCTCGGGCCTTATCGACAAGGTGAGCATCGACACCCTGACCCTGACCGGCAGCAACAGCCACAGCGGCGCGACCACCATCAGCAATGGCAGCCTGGTGGTGGACGGCAGCCTCGACAGCGCCACGGTTTCGGTCGGCAACGCGGCCAACCTCGGCGGCAGCGGCGACCTCGCCGGCGCGGTAACCGTGACCAGCGGCGGCAACCTGAACCTGCAGAGCGGCAACACCCTGAACGTCGGCTCGCTGGTGCTGGACAGCGGATCCAACCTCAACACTGCCCTGGGCGCAGCACTGGCAGGCGATCCGGCGCTGATCAGCGTCGCCGGCAACCTCACTTTGGGCGGCAACCTCAATGTCACCGATTTCGGCGGCTTCGGCGCCGGCGTCTACCACCTGGCCGGCTACGGCGGCACCCTGACCAACAACGGCCTGACCATCAACAGCCTGCCGGGCACCGTCAATCCGGGAGACGTGCTGGTACAGACCGCTGTCAGCAACCAGGTCAACCTGGTGGTCGGCGGCGCCAGCAACGTGCTGTTCTGGGATGGCAGCGAGACGGTCGGCAACGGTGCGGTACAGGGCGGCTTCGGTGTCTGGGACAGCACCAACAGCAACTGGACCAGCGCCGACGGCACCCTCAACCGGGCCTGGAACAATACCTTCGCGGTGTTCCAGGGCACGGGCGGTACCGTTACGGTCAACGGCAGCCATGCCATCACCGGCCTGCAGTTCGCCGGCAACGGCTACACCCTCAACGGCGGCATCGGCGGTGAACTGCTTACCAGCGCCGGCGCCACCAACGTGCGGGTCGATAGCGGCAATACCGCGACCCTGGGCGTAGCGATCAACGGCGCAGGGACCCTGACCAAAGTGGATGGCGGCACCCTGGTGCTCAATGGTGCCAACGGCTACACCGGCGGCACCGCACTCAACGGCGGCACCCTGGTGGTCGGCAATAACGCGGCCCTGGGCAGCGGCGACCTGACCGCCGCCGCCGGCACCACCCTGGACAGCAACACCGCAGTGGTCCTGGCCAACAACACCGTGCTCAACGGCGGCCTGAGCATCGGCGGCAGCCATGCCCTGACCCTCGATGGCGTGGTCAGCGGCAGCGGCAGCCTGACCAAGAACGGCAGCGCCAACCTGACCCTGAACGGCATCAACACCTACGGCGGCGGCACCGTGCTCAACGGCGGCAGCCTGACGCTGGGCAACGATGGCGCCCTGGGCAGCGGCGGCCTCAGCGTGACCGGCGCCTCCGTGCTGGACAGCACGGGCGCGTTGCAACTGGCCAATGCAATCAACCTGACCTCGCAGCTGACCCTCGCCGGCAACCAGGACACCAGCCTCAGTGGCGTCATCAGCGGCACCGGCAGCCTGGTCAAGAACGGCAACGGTTCGCTGACCCTGGCGGGTGCCAACAACTACAGTGGCGGCACCACCATCAACGCCGGCAGCGTGACCGGTGACACCACCAGCCTGCAGGGCGCGATCCTCAACAACGGCGCGTTGACCTTCGCGCAGAATACCGATGGCACCTACGGCGGCAGCCTCACCGGTTCGGGCACCCTGACCAAGTTCGGCGCTGGCCGGCTGCTGCTCACCGGCAACAGCGGCTTTACCGGCAATACCCTGGTCAGCGCCGGCAGCCTGGTCAACAACGGCACCCTGGCCAGCGCCAACGTGCAGGTCGCCAGCGGCGCCAGCCTGGGCGGCAGCGGCACCTACAGCGGCACCGTCACCATCGCCGATGGCGCCAACCTGAACGCCGGCAGCGCCACCGCACCGCTGAGCGTGGGCAACCTCAACCTGTCGTCCGGCAGCAACCTGAACTTCGACCTCGGTGCGCCAGGTGGTTCCACCACCCTGGTGTCGGTGGCGGGCAACCTGGTGCTCGACGGTACGCTGAACATCAGCAATGCCGGTGGCTTCGGCCTTGGCGTGTATCAGTTGTTCACCTACGGCGGCAGCGTCACCGACAACGGCCTGGTGTACGGCAGCCTGCCGAGCACCACCTTGCCGGCCGACCTGACCCTGCAGACGGCCATTGCCAACCAGATCAATCTGGTGGTGGGCAGCGACACCGCCCTGCAGTTCTGGAACGGCAGCAAGACGGCGGCCGACGGCACCATCAGCGGTGGCAGCGGTACCTGGAACAGCAACAGTACCAACTGGACCAACACCACCGGCACCACCAGCAACGCCTGGGCCAACCAGTTCGCGGTGTTCGGCGGCCCGGCCCCGGTCAACACCCTGTACTCGGTCACTGTGGAAGGCCAGCAGACCTTCACCGGCATGCAGTTCCTGACCGATGGCTATGTCTTGAGTGCAGGCGCGGGCGGAGCCCTGGCGGCCAGCGGCAGCCAGGCAGCGATCCGCGTCGGTACCGGCACCGCAACCATTTCGGCGCCGCTGGTCGGCACCGGTGGTATCGAGAAACTCGACGCAGGCACCCTGGTACTTACCGGCGCCAACACCTACACCGGCG
Organism: Pseudomonas bharatica; assembly: GCF_048586865.1. Classification (NCBI taxonomy): domain Bacteria; kingdom Pseudomonadati; phylum Pseudomonadota; class Gammaproteobacteria; order Pseudomonadales; family Pseudomonadaceae; genus Pseudomonas; species Pseudomonas bharatica. The sequence goes on from NZ_JBMAWR010000014.1 coordinate 37,748, forward strand.
GCACCACCGTCAGTGGCGGCACGCTGATGGGTAACACCACCAGCCTGCAAGGCAACATCGCCAACAACGCCAACCTGGTGTTCGAGCAGGCCACCGCAGGCCAGTTCCGCGGCATCCTCAGCGGCAACGGCAGCATCGTCAAGCAAGGTACCGGCGACCTGCTGATCGTCGGCAGCCAGCCGTTCAACGGGGCCTTCGCGGTCAACCAGGGCAGCCTGACCGTGGGCAATGCGGCCAACCCGGGCACCGTGTTCGGCGCCCAGGTCACCGTCGCCAATGGCGCCGGCCTGACCGGCACCGGTAGCGTCGGCTCGGTGGACAACCATGGCACCGTCGCCACCGGGGCCAATGGCGCCAACCTGAGTGTGGCGGGCAACTTCACCAACGCCGCCGACGGCACCCTGGCCGTGAGCCTGTCGCCGGCCACCACCAACTACCTCAACGTGGGTGGCACGGCGAACCTGGGCGGCAGCCTGCAGGTGGGCAACCTTGGCGGATACACCGGCGACAGCCAATACACCCTGGTGTCGGCTACCGGCGGGGTCAACGGCACCTTTGCCAGCAACAACCTGGACAACCTGACGTTCCTCGATACCACGCTCAACTATGGCGCCAACGCTGTGACCCTGAACGTGGCGCGCAACGGCACCGCCTTCGCCAGCGTGGCGCAGACCGACAACCAGCGTGAAGTGGCCCAGGCCCTGGACAGCGCGTCGGCGCCGGCCAGCCTGCGCAGCACCATCATTGGCTCCAGTGCCGGCGATGCGGTGGCGGCGTTCGAAAGCCTGTCCGGCGAGATCTACGCCAGCACCGCGACCGTGCTGATCGAGGACTCGCGCTACATCCGCGACGCGGTCAATGACCGCATGCGCGATGCCGGCTGCAGCGACGAGCAGGACCCGCGCCGCACCCTGGCACCCAACAGCAACCAGCAGACCACCGGTCGTGGTTGCGGCGGTGAAGGGGTAGGCTGGATCCGTGCCGTGGGCGGCTGGGGTGACTACGACGGCGGCCACAATGCGGCCAACGTCAAGCGCGACCTGTCCGGCTTCCTGATCGGTTTCGACAACGACCTCAACGACCAGCTGCGCGCCGGTATCGCTGCCGGTTACACCAACAGCAGCATCAGCGCCAAGGGCAAGCCGCAGGACGCCTCGGTGGACAGCTACCACCTGGCGGCCTACCTGAGCTACCAGATGGATGCCCTCGCCGCACGCCTGGGCGCCGGCTACACCTGGCACGACATCGACAGCAAGCGCTACGTCGAGGCCGGCAGCTACAGCGAACGCCTGAAATCGAGCTACAAGGCGCGCACTGCCCAGGTGTTCGGTGAAGTGGGCTATGCCATCGATGCAGGCAACGGCGTGGCGCTGGAGCCGTTCGCCGGCCTGGCCTACGTCAACTACGACAGCGACAAGGCCCGCGAGAAAGGCGGGGCAGGGCGCCTGGAGGGCGATACCCAGCAGGACAACGTGTTCTCCACCGTCGGCCTGCGGGTTGGCAAGTCGTTCACCCTGGATAACGGCGCGACCGTCACGCCACGCGGCAGCCTCGGCTGGCGGCATGCCTTCGGCGACACCAAGCCGGACGCGGACCTGCGCTTCATCGAAGGCGGTGCCGGGTTCAGCAACTCCGGTGTACCGATCGCCAAGGATGCAGCGGTGGTCGAGCTGGGTGTCGACATGAACGTCGGCCCGATGAGCAAGGTGGGCGTGGGTTACTCCGGCCAGTTGGCCAGCGAAAGCCGCGACAACGCGGTGACCGTGAGCTTCAGCATGGAGTTCTGACAAGCGTCTGACTCGAGGGCCTCATCGCTGGCAAGCCAGCGATGAGGCCCTCAAGTCAACCATCAAATTGCTGTATTGTCCCGGTTTAATCTCGCCACCCAAGGTCGCCGCATGGCGCGTCTCTACGTCACCCTCAGCCTTCTCCTCTATCTCCTGGCCCTGTGCCTCGATGCTGTGAACCTCAGCGGCGGCAATACGGTCACTGCCCAGCAGGCGCTGTTCCAGGGCCCTTGGGGCGTGGTCTTCGGTCTGTTCGGCTGGTTCGCCAATCCTCTGTTCGGCCTCGCCCTGCTGCTGCGCCGGCGGCTGCGCTGGCTGGCACTGTTCCTCGGTGCCTGGGCCCTTTACCTGGCGGTCATGAGCCACGCCATCGAGCGCCTGCCGGACAACATCAACTACAGCTTCCATGACGTCATCGGCTTCGCTCCGGGCTATTACCTTTGGGCGCTCGCCATCGCCGCCTTCTGCATCGGCCAGGCCTGGTGGTGCAGCCGCGGACGCGATGTCGAGGTGCCGCGCTGGAGCCTGCCGGAAGGCGCGCTGGCGCTGTTGCTGCTGGTGGTGATGGTGATCGGCCTGCGCGATGAAAACCTGCGCTTCGATTTCGACAAGCTGTTCGATATGCCGCCGTCAGTCTGGGAAATGCCGCCGCCGGCCCGGGACGAGTCGATCTGATGAGCCCAGAGCAAAACATAACTCTCTGATTTGCAGTGACTTTGTGGGAGCGGGTTTACCCGCGATTGCTGTAGTGAATTCACCTTAGTAATCGCGGGTGAACCCGCTCCCACAGGAACTGTTCTCTGCGCTACAGCGCAGCCTGAAGGGCTTGCCAGCGATCAGGCCATCAGCTGCATCAAAAGGCTCAAGCCTTGCGCTTGAGCGGCTCACCCTCGAATTTCACCCCGGCCAGGCCATGGGCGATCAGGGCGCGGATGTTGCCGTGGTCGGTGCCTTCCGGCGTTGCCAGCACCGAGCGGTAGTGCTCGCCGAACGCCAGCAAGGTTTCCTGGTCGCTCAAACCTTCCAGCAGGGCCAGGCCCAGGGTCTTGCACGAACCTTCGTTCTGTCCGGCGGCGCTGGCCAGGCCGCCATTGTCGAAGGCGGTCTGCTGGTAGTCGTAGTGCTCGGCAACGAAGGCCAGGGTATCGGCGAACTGGTGTTCGCCGGTGGCCAGGCTGGCACGCAGTTGAATCAGGTCAGTCATGGGTTTTTCCTTTGGCGAACGCGGCTTGCTGCTCGGCGCTGGCTTCTTTCTGGTATTGGCTTTTCCACTGCTCGTAAGGCATGCCGTAGACCACCTCGCGGGCGTCATCCAGGCTTACCTCGATCTGGCGTTCGTCCGCGGCGGCCTTGTACCACTTGGACAGGCAGTTGCGGCAGAAGCCGGACAGGTTCATCAGGTCGATGTTCTGCACGTCGGTACGGTTGCGCAGATGTTCGACCAGGCGACGGAACGCCGCCGCTTCGAGTTCGAGTTGCTCTTGTGGGGTCATGGCTGTCTCGTTGATCAGGCGATTCGGTTCTTCAGGTGGCGGCCACCGTTGATGACCACGTTGCTGCCGGTGCTGTACTGGCTTTCGAGAAGGAACAGCACCGCTTCGATCAGCGGCTGGGCACCGGGTTCGAATTCCAGCAGGGCCTTCTTCAGGGTCTGCTGGCGATACTGTTCGTCGCCGCCCTCCTTGAGGATCAGCAGGCCCGGCAGGATACCGTTGACCCGCACCCTGGGTGCGTACTTTTCGGCGAAGGACAGCACCATGTTCTGCAGCGCGGCCTTGGTCGCGGCATAGCCGATATGGCTCTTGCTGCCGCGGGAGGAGGTTTCGTCGCAGATGTGGATGATGTCCGACTTGTCGAGCTTCAGCAGTTGCTCGCCCAGGGCCAGGTTGAGGTGGTAGGGCGCCTCGACGTGCAGCTTGAACATGGTGTTCAGGTTGTCGAGGTCGTCGTCCAGCCACAGCGAGGCATTGTGGACGATGGCGCGCAGGCCGTCGTACCGGGTGCACAGGTGCTCGATCAGCGCTTCGCGATCGCGCTCGCTGCACAGGTCGGCCTGGAACGGGATGATGTTCGGGTGCGCCGGGGGGATCTTGCTGCGGCTGGCGCTGACCACCGTGTGGCCGGCCTGCGCCAGTTGCGTGGCCAGCGCCAGCCCGACTCGCTGGCTGCCACCGGTAACTAGGATTGGGCTGTTCATATGCGGGGACGGTCAACTTTTTCAGGTTCGCGGTCAGGTGCCAGCATACCCGAACTCGCCCGTATTGACCGCCCCCGGGGCGTCAGCGGCTTTCCAGGGATTCGCCGCGGTTTTCCCGTGCCGTAGCGGGCGCGGGCCGGGCATCGAGCCAACTGGCGAGGCAGCGGGTCGATAGCGGGATGAACAGGTACACCATCAGCGGCGTCAGGCCGAGGGTACTGAGCAGCACGCGCGGCAGCAGGTCCAGTTGCGCCAGCCAATGGCCGAACAGCAGGTTGAAGACCAGCGACACGGGAAAGAACGCGAGCCAGATCGCCACCGCCTGCTTCCAGCGGGGTGGACGCTGCGCGGCACTGTTGCCGAACCAGCCCTCTATACCGCTGACCCGCTGCTCGGTGGGTTGCTTGAACAGGCCGTTGCCGCGTGCCAGCCAGGCACTGCGCGAGGCGGAGAATTCCCAGGCGTGCAGGGTCTTTTCATCGACGAAGCGGAAGATGATCTGGAACTCGTCGCCCTGGGGCGGCGGGGCCAGTACGCCGGAACCGAGGTAGCCGGGGAAGTCGGTGGCGAGCTGCTCGCCTTCGTGCAGCCAGGCGATCATGTCCTGGTAACGGCCTTCGGCAACGCGCCGTGCGACCATCAGGGTGACGGGTGAGGTAGACATCGTGTATCTCCGGGCAAACGGGTCGCGGCGGGTAGCCTCGATCCTGGATACCACTCGGGGTGTTGGGTGGCGTCCGAACTCAAGCAAGGATTATTCCGTAAATAATGTGACCCGTCAGTGTCAGTTTTCTCTCAAGTTGACCAAGGGTTTGTTCCCGCCGTTGACGAGCGGGGTAGAATGCGGGTCTTTTTCCTACAATCCGCAGCGTACAAGGCGATGATCGAATTTTCCCCGCCGCCACCCGGCGAACGTACCCTGGATCACGAGGAGTTGTTTCCCATCCGGGAAGTCGCACGGCTGACCGGGATCAACCCGGTGACCCTGCGCGCCTGGGAGCGCCGTTACGGGCTGGTACAGCCGACTCGCACCGAAAGTGGGCACCGTTTGTATTCCCGCGCCGATATCGACGAGGTCCGTACGATCCTTGGCTGGATCGAGCGGGGCGTGGCCGTGAGCAAGGTCGGCAAGATCCTCGCTCGCAACAGGGCTGCGCACGCCCGGCCCGAGGAGGCCGCGCAACCGCCTGCGAAGGACCACCAGCACTGGCAGAACCTGCTGCGCCAGGCCGCGCAGGGTTTCGATGAAGCGCGGCTCGAGCGCATCTATGGCCAGGTCTTCGCCAGCTACCCGCTGGAAGTGGTGTTCCAGGAGATCGTCATGCCGCTGTGGCAGGAGCTGCGTATTGCCCATGACGGCTTCGGCCGCCTCAGCGAATGGCTGTTCTTCGACACCTTCCTCCGTGCCCGGGCCTGGCAGCGCCTGCAACTGACCCGGGACGAACAGCCTACGCGCGTGCTCCTCGCCGGGCTGCCGGAGCAGTGCCGGGAACTCGAATTGCTGGTGTGCGCCCTGATGCTCGGCAGCAGCGAGGTGGCGGTATCGCTGCTGGCACCCGGACACCCCCTGGAAGAGTTGAGCCTGATCTGCGAGCGCATGGCGCCGGATGCCGTGGTGCTGTTCTCCAATCACGCCCCGGCGGCGGACCTGTCCAAGCGCCTGGCGCGCCTCTGTCTTGGTCTGGACTGCCCGCTGCTGTTCGCCGGCGAGGCGTCGGAAATGGCCCAGGACAGCCTGGTCGGGTCACAGGTGGTGTGTCTCGGCGGGGAAGGGCGCCTTATGCGTCGACGCCTGCAGCAGTGCCTCGACGGGCACCTCGACAGTTAACCGGCATGCAGCTCGGGGTGAGCGCGCCGGTGCTGCTGCAAAATGTACTGGCGCAGCCGTTCGATTTCTTCAGCCGGGCGCTGGCTCAGCCGGTAGGCGGCCAGGCCCTCGGCGGTGATGCGTTGCAAGGTGCCGCGCAGGGCGATGGGGGCGATGCCGTCGGGGGCGAACCAGAGGTTGAAGGACTTCGGCGGCTTCTTGCCTTGCGGTAGTTCCACCAGCACGCCCTTGAAGGAAATCTCCCGCACCTTCAGGCCACTGCTCAGCCCCAGCTGGTCTTCCAGCATCACCGGCTGGTCGAGGCTCAGGCGCCAGGGCCGGACCACCGCACCTTCCTCATAGATGCTAGGCGCCCCCAGTTGCAGGTGCAGGGCATGGAACTCGTCTTCCACCAGCAACAGCGGAAAGCTCATGTGCTGGTTGTCCACCTTTGCCTGCACCGTAACCTGCTCGTTGGCCACCAGCCGGGTCAGCAATTGCTGGACATCGCTGCGGCCATTGAGGCGCAGGCTGGAGTTCGGGTCCACGCGGTTGAGCTGGGGCGAGCGGTGCACGCTCTGGATATAGTCCAGCTCATCCTGGGTCAAAAGGGCGTCGGCTTGCATGGTCGTGAATACTGCGAGTCTACGGGGTGTTGAATGGACAGCGGATAAGTGCCTTTGTTAAGACCGTTGGTCGCTTTCCAGCGCTCGGATCCGCGCCCGTGCCTCGGCCAGTTCGCGTTCCAGCTCGGCGATCCGCTGCTCGGCTTCGACCTGAACGGTGACGTCCTTCTGCACACCGATGAAATAGGTGAGCTGGTCGGCTTCGTTGAACAGCGGGGTGATCGACAGCTCGTTCCAGAACGCGCTGCCGTCCTTGCGGTAGTTGCGCAGGATCTCCCGGCACGGCTGGCGGCTGTCCAGGGCCTGGCGGATACGCGCCCGGGCCGGCTGGTCGCGGTCTTCGCCCTGGAGGAAGCGGCAGTCGCGATAGAGAATGTCGCTGGCCTGGTAACCGCTCAAGCGCTCGAAGGCCGGATTCACGTAGATCAGGATGGTGTCTTCGTCGCCTTCCTGTTCGGCGACCACGATGCCATCGTTGGAGGCATCGATCATGCGTTGCAGCAGTTTGGCGTTGATCATCGGCGGGACCGGTCCAAGGCTTCGGATGAGCGATTCTAGTGCATGTGCGAGCAGGGGATAAGGCCTTGTGCCAGCCAAGGGTGCCAGGCGCTGCACGAAAAGCCTCGATACCCGTTCCTGCTGCGTTGAAAACAGTCTGACCTTCGTCTCAAGGCTTTTCGTACAGAACCTAGTATCCTGCGCGTTCGCTCAAGTAATGGAATCCCTCATGAAAGTGGTCATCCTGTCCGGTTCGGTCTATGGCACCGCCGAAGAAGTCGCCCGTCACGCCCAGTCGCTGCTCAAGGCCGCCGGTTTCGAAGCCTGGCACGCGGCCCGGGCGACCCTTGCCGATATCCAGGCATTCGAGCCCGAAGCGCTGCTTGCCGTGACCTCCACCACCGGCATGGGCGAACTGCCCGATGCACTGCTGCCGCTGTACAGCGAAATCCGCGACATCCTGCCTGCCGCCTGGCGCGGCTTGCCGGGCGGGGTCATCGCCCTGGGTGATTCCAGCTACGGCGATACCTACTGCGGCGGCGGCGAGCAATTGCGCGAGCTGTTCGCCGAGCTGGGCGTCAACGAGATCCAGCCAATGCTGCGCCTGGATGCCAGCGAGACCGTGACCCCCGAAGTCGACGCCGAACCGTGGCTCGCCGGGTTTGCCGACAGGCTGCGCGGCTGATTCATTGCCCCTGCGGAGACTCTTTCAACAGGTCCAGCCAGGCCCGGGCCGCCGCCGACAGGTAGGCGCCCCGGCGCCAGATGAAGGCGATGTCCCAGCGCAGGTCCTGCGGTTCGCGCAGGGCCAGGCGCACGACGCCGGGCCGTTCCAGCGCCCTCGCCACGATCCGCGGCAACAGCACCACGCCCTGGCCGGCTGCCACCAGCGCGGCGAGGAAATCCGCCTGTCCACTGCGTCCGCCTTCCCTGGGCGTGAAACCCAGGGCCTGGCAGGCACTCAATAGCCGGTCGTTGAGCACGAAACTGCGCTGATAGAGCAGGAAGGGCGTGTCTGCCAATTCTCCCAGGTGCACGCTGGCATTGCCGGCCAATGCGTGGTCCAGCGGCAGCAGGGCGTCCAGCGGTTCGTTGCAGAACGGCTGCCAGTCGAAGGCCGGATCGTTCGGCGTCAGGCTGCCGCCCAGCTCCAGTTCGCCACTGAGGACCGCCTGTTCGATGGTGCGGCTGCCGCCTTCGAGGATTTGCACCTTGATATTCGGATAGCGCCGCCGGTATTCGGCGAACAGCCCGGCGAACAGCGCGTCGCTGCCCAGCAACGGCAGGCCGAGGCTGAGCTCGCCGCGGGCCAGCTGGCTGAGGTCGTCCAGTTCGTTATGCAGGGCCTGGCTCAGGTGCAGGATGGCTTCGCCACGTTCCAGCACCACCTTGCCGGCGGCCGTCAGGTGCAGGCGCGAGGCGTGCCGTTCGAGGAGCGTTACACCGAGGTCCTGCTCCAGCTGGGCCACCTGCTTGCTCACTGCCGACTGGCTGATATGCAGGGTTTGCGCGGCCTGGGTGAAGCCGCCGCGGTGTATCACTTCGATAAAGCTGCGCAGTTGCTTGAAGTCCATGCTCTTGAATTCCATTCTGGAATGTCGTGCAGTCTAACAATTCGCTTTTTGCATGGGTGAGCGCAATTTTAAAATGGGGACCTGCAGAGGAACCCCGTCCATGACTTTCGCTAATCTCAAATGCCTTGCGCGCCTGCTTGCCGAGCTGGGCGTGCTGCTGGCGCTGTACCTGCTCGGCGGGCAACTGGTGGCCTGGTTCGGCTGGCCCATACCCGGCGGTGTGATGGGCCTGGCGCTGCTGCTGGTGCTGTTCGCCCTCGGCTGGCTCAAGCCTGCCGCCCTGCAGCGCGGCGCCGGGGTGCTCATGGCCGAGATGCTGCTGTTCTTCATCCCGGCGCTGATGAGCCTGCTGGACTACGGCACGCTGCTGCGCGACGACGGCTGGCGCATACTGCTGGTGATAGCGGTCAGTACCTTGCTGGTAATGGTGGTCACCGCCTTTACCGTGGAATGGGTGTGCCGCCGGAGCCTGCGTCATGAGTCTTGAACCGATGCCGCTGTTCTGGCTGGCCCTGACCCTGCTGGCCTACCTGGGCAGCCGCTGGCTGTACCGGCGCACCGGGCGCTACCTGTTGTCGCCGCTGATCTTGGTGCCGGCGGTGCTGCTGGCCATTGCCGTGCCGCTGCATACCGCCTACGCCGAATACTCTCGCGATACCCACTGGCTGATGGCAGTGCTCGGCCCGGTGACCGTGGCCTTCGCCGTACCGATCTGGCAGCAGCGGCGCCTGCTGGCCAGGCATTGGAAGGCCCTGTGCCTGGGGATGCTGATGGGCAGTACGGCGTCCATCGCCAGTTCCTGGGTGCTGGCACGGTTGCTGGCGCTGGACAGTTCGGTGAGCCTGTCGTTGCTGCCGCGCTCCATCACCACGCCGTTCGCCATGCCGCTGGCGCAGCAACTGGGCGGTGTGCCGGAACTGACGGCGGTGTTCGTGATGTTCACCGGGGTGCTCGGTGCGGTGTTCGGTGGCGTGCTGCTGCGCTACCTGCCGCTGCGCACGCCGCTGGCCCGGGGCGCGCTGTTCGGTGTCGGTGCCCATGGCGCCGGTGTCAGCCGGGCGCGGGAGGTGGGCGGCGAAGAGGGCTCGGTGGCGGGGCTGGTGATGGTCCTGACCGGTCTGCTCAACCTGTTCGCCGCGCCGTTGCTGACGATGGCGCTATAAGCCGTTCGGCGCGTGACCCGCAAGGTCAGCAAGCTGGCTGCCAAGGCAACTCCCGCCCTGGCGGCGGCTGACTATGCTCAGCGACAGAGCACAATCATGTGCCGCCGTGACCAACACTGATAACAACCACCAGCCGAGATCTCGCTATGCCTTTGGCAGAGATACCTTTGTGCGTCTGGCGGACACGGAGCCTGGGATACACGTTCCGCGGCCAGAGCATTCGCTACTGGACGGCAGGGCAGGGAGAGCCACTGCTACTTATTCACGGATTTCCTACCGCCAGCTGGGACTGGCACTACCTCTGGCAACCCTTGGCCCAGCGCTTTCGGGTAGTCGCCTGCGACATGCTGGGGTTCGGCGATTCGGCCAAACCGCCGGGGCATCGCTACAGCCTGCTGGAGCAGGCCGATCTGCAGCAGGCGTTGCTGGAGCATTTGCATATCCATGAGCCCGTGCATGTGTTGGCCCATGACTATGGCGGCAGCGTCGCCCAGGAACTGCTGGCGCGGCATCACGAAGGGCAGGGCCGGATCGCCAGTTGCGCGTTTCTCAATGCCGGGTTGTTTCCCGAGTGCCATCGCCCGTTGCTGCTTCAGCGCCTGCTGATCAGCCGGCTCGGCTGGCTGGTGGCGCGGGTCTTCGATCGTGACGACCTGGTGCGCAATGCCGGACAGATCTACGGGCCGGGTACCCAGCCCAGCGAAAGCGCGCTGGACGACTGCTGGAGCCTGATCGTGGCCAATCGCGGCAATCGCATCCTGCATCGGCTTTCGGAATACCTGATCGAACACCAGGCACATCGCCAGCGTTGGGTCGGGGCCTTGCAGAACGCGAGCCTGCCGCTGCGCTTCATCAACGGAGCGGCAGACCCGCTGTCGGGCGCGCACATGGTCGAGCGCTACGAGGAACTGATCCCCGAGCCCGATACCGTTCTGCTCCATGGCATCGGGCACTATCCGCACACCGAGTCGCCGGCCCAGGTGCTGCGCCATTACCTGGATTTCCGTCACCAGCCGCTGGCCTGGAGCCTGCAGAAGGTGGCCTGGTCCTGACCCAAGCGTCACTTATCATCCGCCATTCAGCGCCCGCCCGGTTCGTTGTCCGGGCACGGGTGCTGGCCGACACTGGCGGCTCCGTTCCCTGTTCAGTTGGAGTTGAGCCATGACCGATTCGGTACGCCTGGAAGATAGAGTGGTGATCGTCACGGGGGCCGGCGGTGGCCTTGGCCGCGCCCATGCCCTGCTGTTCGCCCGGCACGGGGCGAAGGTGGTGGTCAACGATCTGGGCGGCTCGACCCACGGCGAAGGGGCGAACGCCTCGGCGGCCGACCGGGTGGTGGCGCAGATCCGCGAGGCGGGCGGCGAGGCGGTGGCCAACCATGACTCGGTGACCGATGGCCAGCGCATCGTCGAACAGGCCCTGGACAGCTTCGGCCGGGTCGATGTCGTGGTGAACAACGCCGGGATCCTGCGTGACAAGACCTTCCACAAGATGGAAGACGCCGACTGGGACCTGGTCTACAAGGTGCACGTCGAAGGTGCCTGGAAAGTGACCCGCGCCGCCTGGCCGCACCTGCGCGAGCAGAATTGGGGCCGGGTGATCTTCACCTCGTCCACGTCGGGCATCTATGGCAACTTCGGCCAGGCCAACTACGGCATGGCCAAGCTCGGCCTCTACGGCCTGACCCGCACCCTGGCCCTGGAAGGGCGCAAGAACGGCGTGCTGGTCAACGCCATCGCCCCCACCGGGGGCACGCGCATGACCGAAGGGCTGATCCCGCCGCAGGTGTTCGAGCAACTCAAGCCCGAGCTGATCAGTCCGTTGGTGGTCTACCTGGGCAGCGACCGCTGCCAGGACAGCGGCAACCTCTATGAGGTCGGCGGTGGCTGGATCGGCCAGGTGCGTTGGGAGCGCAGCCTCGGCGCCGGCTTCGATCCCCATGAAGGCTTCAGCGTCGAAGACGTGGCGGCCAGTTGGGGGCAAATCGGCGACTTCGACAACGCCGTGCATCCGAAGGACAGCCTGCAAGCCCTCGAGCAGATGATGAGCAATTTGCAACGATTTGCCCGGCGCTGATTTCTGTCGCGATCGGCGGATCTTTCCTAAGCTGGCTAGCCCGTCATCGCGACAAGGAGCGCGCACATGTATGAATCGAAGAACGAAGAAGTCATCTCGGCCGAACAGTTCCGCAGCCGGCTTTTGCTTCATGCGCTGGGTGCGCTGCTGTTGCTGCTGGGCTCGATCCTGATCGGCGTGGCCGGGCACCTGCATTTCGAGGAAGGGGTGAAGTGGTACGACGCGGCGTTCAACGCCACCCTGCTGCTGGGCGGCATGGGGCCGGTGGCGCTGCCGGAAACCCAGGGCGGAAAGTTGTTCTTCGCGGTGTACGGGCTGTATGTGGGGCTGGTGTTCGTCGCCAGTATCGGCCTGATCCTGGCGCCGGTGGCGCATCGGCTGTTGCACCGGTTTCATTGCGATTAATCGCACACCGCGGGCCCTGTGGGAGCGGGTTCACCCGCGATTGCCATATTGGACTCACCGACGTAATCGCGGGTGAACCCGCTCCCACAAGGTCCGTGCAAGCCCCAAAAATAAAAAAGGCCGCTGCAAACGCAGCGGCCAACAAAGACGCAGATCAAGGAGCTTCAAAATCGACGTCGGTGAACTGAAGGGGACGCTTCGGAGCAACAATCGGGAGCACTCTAGGGGAAAAGCATTAACCGACCATTAAGGGGTCCGAAGCGTCAACTTCGCGCCCTGGCGAACACCGGATCGTCAGGGCAAGGCAAGGATAGTCAGGCGCAACCCACGGAAAAATAGCCCTTTCTGACATTCACTGTTGCATCCTCGGCAACAGTGCACCAATTCAGTTCACTGTCGCCTGATAGCCCATCCGCCAGCTGATGGCGTTTGCCGTGGCAACCAGGCGCTGCGCTGCCGGGCCTTGTTCATCGGCATGGAAGATCGAGGTTGGCCCGACCACGGTGATTACCGCGGCGATCTGGCCCATGGCGTTGAACACCGGGGCCGACAGGGCGTCGACACCGGGCATCAGCAGGCCGTGGACATGATGCAGGCCGTGTTCGCGGATGGTGGCGAACAGGGCATCGTAATGGGCGATGCCGTGTCCGCTCTGCGCCAGTTCCCGATCCCGCAGTTCCACGGTTTCCCGTTCCGGCAGATAGGCGCCGAACACCAGTCCGGTGGACGAACTCAGCAGCGGCAGCACCGAGCCGATCTGGGTCACCACCGTCACCGCGCGCACTGCCGGTTCGATATTCACCACGGTCGCGCCCTGGTTGCCCCACACCGCGATAAAGCAGCTTTCATTCAGTTCGTCGCGCAATTGCGACAGCGGCAGCGCCGCCACTTTCAGAACGTCCATCCCGCCCAGCGCCGCCAGGCCCACGCGCAACGCCTCGCGTCCCAGGCCGTAATGGTTGGTGGCCGGGTCCTGCTCGGCGAAGCCGCTGGCGATCAGTGCCTGCAGATAACGGTGCACCTTGCTCGCCGGCATGTCCACATGCTCGGCCAGGCGCGACAGCGAGGTAGCGGGGGAAAGCTCCGCCAGCGCCTTGAGAATGTCGGTACCGACCTCCGCCGAACGAACCTTCTGTTTACCGCTATCGGTGCTGGACGGAGCTTTACTCATGGGCGCTGTTTTCTCTGTGGGAGCGAGCTTGCTCGCGAAGGACCGCACGGCGGTCCGGAATGGACGGCGATCTTTATAGCTTGACGTCATGGTGCGAGCAAATTACGTTATGCGTAATCCGTTTACGAATAAACAATGCAGAAGCACTTCCCTCTTGCCTGGGCGACAGGGTTGACAATCTGCCACCCCATGGAGGCTCGATGAACATCGACAACCCGTCCGACCTCGCTTACCAAAGCGGTTTCGGCAATGAGTTCGCCAGCGAAGCCCTGCCCGGTGCCCTGCCGGTCGGCCAGAACTCCCCGCAAAAAGCACCCTACGGCCTGTACGCCGAACTGCTCTCCGGCACCGCCTTCACCATGAGCCGCCATGAACAGCGGCGCACCTGGCTGTACCGCATCCGCCCTTCGGCGCTGCACCCGGCCTTCGTGCGCCTGGAGCGGCAACTGGCCGGTGGCCCGCTGGGCGCGGTCACCCCCAATCGCCTGCGCTGGAGCCCGCTGGACATGCCCGGCGAGCCCACCGACTTCATCGATGGCTGGATGACCATGGCTGCCAACTCGGCCGGCGACAAACCGACCGGCGTCAGTATCCATATCTACCGCGCCAACCGTTCCATGGAGCGGGTGTTCTTCAACGCCGACGGTGAACTGCTGCTGGTGCCGCAACTGGGCCGTTTGCGCCTGGTCACCGAACTGGGCGTGCTGGAGGTTGAGCCGCTGGAGATCGCGGTGATCCCGCGCGGCATGAAGTTCCGCGTCGAGCTGCCGGATGGCGAAGCCCGCGGCTATATCGCCGAGAACCACGGCGCACCGCTGCGCATCCCGGACCTGGGCCCGATCGGCAGCAACGGCCTGGCCAATCCGCGAGATTTCCTCGCGCCGGTGGCGCACTACGAGGAAGCCCGGGGCCCGGTGCCTTTGGTGCAGAAGTTCCTTGGCGAGCTGTGGGGCTGCCAGTTGCAGCATTCACCGCTGGACGTGGTCGCCTGGCACGGCAACAACGTGCCGTACAAATATGACCTGCGACGTTTCAACACCATCGGCACGGTCAGCTTCGACCATCCCGATCCGTCGATCTTCACGGTATTGACCTCGCCGACCAGCGTGCCGGGCATGGCCAATATCGATTTCGTGATCTTCCCGCCGCGCTGGATGGTGGCCGAGAACACCTTCCGTCCGCCGTGGTTCCACCGCAACCTGATGAACGAGTTCATGGGCCTGATCAAGGGCGAATACGACGCCAAGGCCGAAGGCTTCCTGCCTGGTGGCGCCTCGCTGCACGGTTGCATGAGCGCCCACGGTCCGGATGCCGAAACCTGCGCCAAGGCCATCGCCGCGGAGCTGGCGCCGAGCAAGATCGACAACACCATGGCCTTCATGTTCGAGACCGGCCAGGTGCTGCGTCCGACCCGCCATGCCCTGGACTGCCCGCAGTTGCAGAACGACTACGATAGGTGCTGGGCCACGCTGCCGAGCACCTTCACCCCGAATTGGAGATAAGCATGAACCAGACCGCCATTGCCCGCAGTTGGGTCGAACACGCCAATGGGCATAGCGACTTCCCGTTGCAGAACCTGCCGCTGGGTATCTTCAGCCGTGCCGGCGGCGAGCGCCGCAGCGGCGTTGCCATCGGCGACGCCATCCTTGACCTCGAAGCGGTACTGGCTGCCGGTCTGTTCGAAGGCGAAGCCAGGGCGGCCGTGGAAGCCACTCGCGGCGGTGCACTGAACGCCTTCTTCGCCCTGGGTCGCAGTGCCCGGGTAGCCCTGCGCGAGCGCCTGCTGGCGCTGCTCGGCGAGGGCAGCGAGCACCAGGCCACGCTCAAGGCCGCGCTGTACCCGGCCGGCGAATGCGAGCTGCACGTGCCGGCCAGGATCGGCGACTACACCGACTTCTACGTCGGCATCCAGCATGCGACCAACGTCGGCAAGCTGTTCCGCCCGGACAACCCGTTGCTGCCCAACTATAAGTACGTACCGATCGGCTACCACGGTCGCGCCTCGACGATTCGCCCGTCCGGCACCGAAGTACGGCGCCCGAATGGCCAGACCCTGCCGGCCGGGCAGAGCGAGCCGAGCTTCGGCCCTTGCGCGCGCCTGGACTACGAGCTGGAACTGGGCATCTGGATCGGCCAGGGCAACGACATGGGCCAGGCCATACCGATTGGTGACGCCGCCGAGCACATCGCCGGCTTCTGCCTGCTCAACGACTGGTCGGCGCGGGATATCCAGGCTTGGGAATACCAGCCGCTGGGGCCGTTCCTGTCCAAGAGCTTCATTTCCACCATTTCGCCCTGGGTGGTTACCGCCGAAGCCCTGGAGCCGTTCCGTTGCGCCCAGCCAGCCCGTCCGAACGGCGACCCGCAACCGCTGTCGTACCTTCTGGACACGCGTGACCAGGCGGCCGGTGCCTTCGATATCGAACTGGAAGTGCTGCTGATCACCGAGCGCATGCGCGAGCAGAACCTGCCTGCGCATCGCCTGGGCCTGAGCAACACCCTGAGCATGTACTGGACCGTGGCGCAGTTGGTGGCGCACCACAGTGTCAATGGTTGCCAGCTGCAGCCGGGCGACCTGTTCGGTTCCGGCACGTTGTCCGGTGCCGAGCCCGGGCAGTACGGCAGCCTGCTGGAGATCACCGAGGGCGGCAAGCACCCGGTGGAACTGGCGTCGGGCGAGGTACGCAAGTTCCTCGAGGACGGCGATGAAATCATCCTGCGCGCCCGCGCCAGACGCGACGGCATGGCCAGCATCGGCTTCGGCGAATGCCGTGGGAAAGTCGTTGCGGCGAACTGAAAGGGCCCTGAACCCAATGGAACTCTTCACTTACTACCGCTCCACCTCGTCGTACCGGGTTCGCATTGCCCTGGCGCTGAAGCAGCTGGAGTTCCAGTCGCTGCCGGTCAACCTGCTCAAGGGCGAGCAGCGCGCGGAACACTACCTTGCGCTCAATCCCCAGGGCCGGGTGCCGATGCTCAAGGCCGATTCCGGGGAATTGCTGGTGCAATCGCCGGCGATCATCGAGTACCTGGAAGAGGTTTATCCACAGCCGGCACTGCTGCCGCACGATCCGGTGCAACGGGCCCGGGCGCGGGGAGTGGCGGCCTTGATCGGTTGCGATATCCATCCGCTGCACAACGTCAGCGTCCTGAACCTACTGCGCGAGACGGGGCAGGACGAGGATGCGGTGAATCGCTGGATCGCGCACTGGATCAGCCAGGGGCTGGAAGCGGTGGAACGGTTGATCGGTGACGAAGGCTTCTGCTTCGGCGCGCAGCCGGGGCTGGCGGATGTCTACCTGATTCCGCAGGTGTACGCGGCCAGGCGCTTCAATGTCGATCTGGGCGGGTACCCGCGGATCCTGCGGGTGGTGGGGCTGGCGGAGGAGCATCCGGCGTTCGTGCTGGCGCATCCTTCGCGGCAGCCGGATACACCGGCTGCAGGCTAACGGCCTCCACGGGCCTTGTGGGAGCGGGTTCACCCGCGATGACGTCGGTGGGTTCACTATCGTCATCGCGGGTGAACCCGCTCCCACAAGGTCCGCGTAAACCCGGCGGTCAATGCACGGATCGTTTCCCGCTGGGCAAATGCCCCAACCGCTCCGTCAGCCGCAGTCGCTGGATCGGGTCATCGGTCAGCAGCAATGCATGCTCCAGGTCATGACGCTCGGCCTGCGGGCAATCCAGATGCTGGTACAGCGTGGCCCGGGCCAGGTAATCGCTGGCCAGTGGCGCTCCGAGCTCCATCACCCGCTCGGCATCCCTCAGCGCCGCGATATCGTCGCCGTGGGTCGAATGCAACTGCCGCAGATTGCGCGATAGCCGCTGGATCATCTCCCGTGCACTGGCCGTTTTCAGATGCTCGGCGGTCAACGGCACTTGCGGGCCGAACTGGCGCCCCAGCAATTCCCGGCAATCGGCCGGATACAAGCGCCGACCGCCACAGGGGTCGAGCAGATGGTCTGCACCCGGTACGCGCAAAAGGAAATGTCCAGGGAAATTCACCCCTTCCAACGGAATCGACAACCCCCGCGCCAGCTCCAGGCTGAGCAGGGCCAGGGCCAGCGGCTGGCCGCGACGACGTTGCATGAGTTGATCGAGCAGTGCCGCCTGGGGCCGCAAGGGGTGGTATTCGTCTTCCTGGAAACCCATCGAGCACAGCTTGCGCAGCAGTGGCTGGGCCAGCTCGTTCAGCGGCAGCAGCGGCAGGTCATTGCTGACCTCATGCTGCACCTCGCGCAGCCCGCGCATCACCTGCGCCGGATCGACCCTGGCGTCATGCTCGGCAGCCACCCACAATCCGGCTTCGAACAAGGCCGGGGGCGTGCGTTCCAGACAGGCCAGGCAGGCGTGGCGTGGGTTCATGGCGATCTCCGTCAAGAGCTTCTGTTTTAGCCCTGGCACGGCGTTTCGTCCAGTGCTGCGGCAGCCATCGAGGGCACACCTATACTGGATGCAGCACTGTTCAAGAGGGCCCGCAGATGTTCGCTCTCATGCAAAGCACCCGCACCCGATCACTGCACCTTTGTACCGACCCGGCCACCGGCCTCAAGGCGGTGATCGCTATCCACAACGAGCAACTGGGCCCGGCGCTGGGTGGTTGTCGCTACCTGGCCTACCCGGATGACAACAGCGCCATGAGCGATGCCATCCGCCTGGCCCAGGGCATGACCTACAAGGCCGCCCTGGCCGGCTTGCCGCTGGGCGGCGGCAAGGCGGTGATCATCCGCAATCCCCATGTGGAAAATCGCGCTGCGCTGTTCGAAGCCTTCGGCCGTTTCATCGAGTCCCTCGAAGGCCGCTATATCACCGCCATCGACAGTGGCACCTCGACCCTCGACATGGACTGCATCGCCCAGTCCACCCGGCACGTCACCAGCACCACCCGCGCCGGCGACCCCTCGCCGCATTCGGCGATGGGCGTGTTCGCCGGCATTCGCGCCACGTCCATGGCGCGCCTGGGCAGCGACAACCTGGAGGGCTTGCGGGTAGCTGTGCAGGGGCTGGGCAATGTCGGCTATGCGCTGGCCGAACAGCTGCATGCGGCGGGCGCCGAGCTGCTGGTCAGCGACCACGACCAGGGCAGGGTGCAACTGGCGATGGAACAATTCGACGCCCAGCCCGTGGCTGCCGAAGCGATGGTAGGCACCCCTTGCGATATCTTCGCGCCGTGCGGCCTGGGCTCGATCCTCACCGGGCAAAGCGTGATGCAACTGCGCTGTGCCGCGGTGGCCGGCTCGGCCAACAACCAATTGACCAGCCTGCAGGTGGCCGATCAACTGGAAAGCCGCGGCATCCTTTATGCGCCGGACTACATCATCAATTCCGGCGGCCTGATCTACGTGGCACTGACCCATCAGGGCCAGGCACTGCCCGACATCACCGCCCACCTGGCGCGGATCCCCAGCCGGTTGACCGAGGTGTTCGCCCACGCCCAGGCGGAAAAACGCTCGCCGGCGCGGGTGGCGGAGCAATTGGCGGAGCGCCTGGTATACGGTAACGCCTAGGGCTCACTCCGCGTCCGCAGGTGCCTCGAGCAGTTCGGACAGGGCATCCGGCTGGCTCTTGAAGGCCTTGGCGAACACGTCGCGGTTCTTCGCCATGTAGATACCGATGTCATCGACCTGCTGTTCGTCCAGCGACGGCACGGCCTTCTTCAGGACTTCAGCCAGCATCTCGGCCAGCTCGAGCATCTTGTCGTGACGGTCTGCTTCGGCTTTATCCATGAACAAACGCTCCAGGTCGCGGCTGCTGCGGTACACCACTTCGACGGCCATTCATCACCTCACGCCTTTTTCGAAATTGAAGGAATACGGAATACTGGGTATTTATACAGTAATCGCCCGGTATTGGATAGTGGCCTTTTTATAGCCCAGATTTTTGCAGGCGGAGGGTGTGCGGGCGTGCCTTGCGGCAATCGGTCGCCTTCTCAAGCGAGGCCGCTGGCCTTTTTACTGCATGCAGGCATAGCCGTCATATGCCGGCAGCATCCTTCTTCCAAGCCGTATCGGGGAATTCGCATCGTGAACATCAAATGGGCTGAAAAACTGCGCAAGGGCCTGCATGGCGGGGCCGACTCGCTGGGCAACCTGTGCGTCGAGGCGTTCCACTACCTGGCCCTGTTCGGGATCGGTGCCATCACCGCCTATGCGGCGGTCGCCACCTTCATCGACATGATCGGCAAGGGCGGGGTCAGCGTCGACGACATCTTGCTGCTGTTCATCTACCTGGAGCTGGGCGCGATGGTGGGGATCTATTTCAAGACCAACCACATGCCGATCCGCTTCCTGCTCTATGTGGCGATCACCGCGCTGACCCGCCTGCTGATCGGTGACGTCTCGCACCACAAGGCACCCGACGAAGGGCTGCTGTACCTGTGCGGCGGCATCCTGCTGCTGTCGTTCTCGATCCTGGTGGTGCGCTACGCGTCGTCGCGCTACCCGTCGAGCCGGGCGATCGATGCCAGTGGCAAGGATGTGGAGGAAGGCAGGTAATTTTTGCTTTGTTCTTGAGGGCCCAATCGCTGGCAAGCCAGCTCCCACAAGGATCCTGTGGGAGCTGGCTTGCCAGCGATGAGGCCCTCAAAACAACAAAAGATCCTGCTCTTTATAACCAATCGATCTGCAAGATTTTCCCGCCTCACTCCACAAGGGGTTATCCGCCATTTCAGGATCCCCTTCATGCCTCATTACCTCGACGACGCCCAGCGCGATGAAGTGCTGCGCCTGCACGCCAGCTTCCTCGGGCGCAGCGAGTGGCCGACCTGGCTGCTGCTGATAGGGGCCTATACCGGCTGGTTCGCCCTGTTGCTGGGCAGTTCGTTGCTCGGCGCCGGGCTCACCACGCTGCTGCTGATCCCGCTGCTGGTGCTCTGGCTGTCGTTGCAACATGAGCTGCTCCACGGCCATCCGACCCGCTTACTCTGGCTGAACAAGCTGCTCGGCTACGCGCCGTTCGCCGTCTGGTACCCCTATACCCTGTATCGCGACAGCCATCTGCTGCATCACCGCGACGAAGATCTCACACTGCCGGGCCGCGACCCCGAAAGCCGCTACCTCGGCCAGCAGGCCTGGCAACGCACCCGGAAGACCGACCGGGCCCTGCGCTGGCTCGACAAGACCGTTCCCGGACGCCTGCTGACCGGCGCTCCGCAAGCCCTGTTCGGCCTTGCCCGGGAACAACTCACCCGGCTGAAACAGGTGGACCGCCAGGCCTGGCGCATGTGGCTGACGCACGGTTTCTGCACACTGTTGATGTTTGCCTTCATCGCCGAATACAGCGCCCTGTCCATTGCCCAGTATGTGTTCCTGGCCAGCGTGCCGGCGTTGTCCGTGGCCATGCTGCGTTCCTTCTACGAGCACCGCCCCGCCGAACGCCCGGAGCACCGCACTGTCCTCAACGAGGCCGGCTGGCCCTGGACCTGGCTGTTCCTGCACCTCAACCTGCACCTGGTGCACCACGACCTGCCAGGCCTGCCGTGGTATTTCCTGCCAACCGTCTACCGCCAGCGTCGCGAGCAATGGCTGGCGCGCAGTGGCGGCTATCTGGTGCACGGCTATGGCGAGCTGATCCGCGCGCACAGCCTGCGTCCCATCGACAGCCCCGAACATCCTTTCGCCTGACCCGGAGTACCCATGGCCTACGCCGAACTGCTGATGTACGTGGCACCCTCGCGGGTTCGCGCGGCCAGCGAATCCTGGCTGCAACACACGCTGGATCTGCTTGGTGGGGTACGTGAGGACGCCAGTGCCCTCGACCTGCCCACCCTGTGGCAATCGCCGAACCTGTTGTTCGCCCAGACCTGCGGCTACCCGCTGATGACCCTGCTGCGCGGCAAGGTCCGGGTCATTGGCCGCCCGGTCTACGAACTGCCCCACGCCAGCGCCGGCAACCATTGCAGCCTGCTGGTGGTGCGCGAAGACGATCCGCGTTGCACGCTGACCGACTTCTTCGACAGCCGCGGCCTGCTCAACAGCCCCGACTCCAATTCCGGCATGAACCTGTTGCGCCATCGCCTCGCGCCCTTGCAGCGGGACAACCGTTTCTTCTCCGCGATCCAGTACACCG
Organism: Pseudomonas bharatica; assembly: GCF_048586865.1. Taxonomy (NCBI): domain Bacteria; kingdom Pseudomonadati; phylum Pseudomonadota; class Gammaproteobacteria; order Pseudomonadales; family Pseudomonadaceae; genus Pseudomonas; species Pseudomonas bharatica. Next base: position 59,119 of record NZ_JBMAWR010000014.1, read on the forward strand.
GCGGCCACCGCGACAGCCTCAAGGCCCTGAAGGCAGGGCAGGGCGATCTGGCGGCGATCGACAGCATCACCTGGGATTACCTCGCCCGCGACCGCAGCGAAGAAGTCAGCGGCCTGCGGATTCTCGATAGCAGTGCGCCGAGCCCGACCTTGCCCTTCATCGGCCCGGCCCACCTCGACGAGCCCGGCGCCGAACGCATCCGCCAAGCGCTGAACCAGACGCTGCACGCGTTCGCCGACACCTTGGCGATTCGCGAAGTCCTGGCTGCCAGCGAAGCCGATTACCAGATCCTGCTCGACTACGAGCGCGATGCCCCTAATTTCAAATTCGAATAATCGAATGCTTTTTAAATATTTTTAAAGCATAAGCCCTCCCTCTAGCATGGCGTCACCGGACCACCGGACATCTCAAGCAATCCTCCTTCTGGAGTCATTCATGTCCGGTCTCGACCACGCCCACCGCGAATATGTGGGCTCGCTGTTCCGCAACCATTACCAGTGGCTGTGCCTGCGCCTGCGCCGACACCTGGGCGATGGTGGCGCGGAAGATATCGCCGCCGACACCTTCGTGCAGTTGCTCAGTGCTCCGGTCGCCGAGCCGATCCGCCAGCCGCGGGCACTGCTGACCACCATTGCCCAGCGCCTGATGTACCAGCTCTGGCGTCGCCGCGACCTGGAGCGCGCCTATCTCGATGCCCTGGACCTGGACGACGAGGCGCAGGCACCTTCGCCGGAAGAACTGGCGCAGATGCTCGAAGCCCTGCAGATCATCGACGAGTTGCTCGACGGCCTGCCGGCCAAGGTCAAGGCGACTTTCCTGCTGTCCCAGGTCAACGGCCTGACCTACCCGGAAATCGCCGCGCAACTGGGCATCTCGCAACGCTCGGTGAGCGACTACATGGCCAAGGCCATCCACCGTTGTCTCAAGGCCAGCCTGGAGTGATATGAGCGCCGAACAGGAACGCCTGCTCGAACAGGCCACCCACTGGATCGTCCTGCTGCGTTCAGGCCAGGCCAGCGATGCGGAGCGCCAGGCTTTCCTGGCCTGGCGTGCCCGCGATCCGCGCCATGAAGAACTATGCCTGCGCCTGGAACGCACCCTCGGCGTGTTCCAGGTGCCGATTGCCCAGGGTATCGATGGCGGTGTGCTGCAACGGGCGCTGGATGCGCCGTCGAGCCGGCGCAAGGTGTTGCAGCGCGCCTTGCTCGGTGCCGGCCTGATGATCGGCGGCGGCTGGAGCCTGACGCCGACTTTCGACTCGCTGGGCGCCGATTTTTCCACGGGCATCGGCCAGCGCCAGACCGTGCAGTTGGACGACGGCAGCGAACTGGTGCTCAACGCGCAAAGCGCCGCCGATGTGCAATTCGACAGCCAGCGCCGCTTGTTGAAATGGCGGGGTGGGGAAGGGTTGCTGCAGGTGGCCGCCGACCACCGCCCCTTCATCCTGCAAACCAGTGGTGGCGAGGTGTATGGCCGCGATGCGCGGATTCTTCTGCGTGATCGCGACAGCCAGTGCCGGGTCGGCGCCATGCAGGCGCCGCTGCAGATCGTTACCCGTGGTGGCGACCGCCTGCAGTTGCAGCCCGGCCAGGAGGTCACCTTCGACCGCTTGCGTTTCGGCAGGGTCCAGGCCCTGCGCAGCGGCGACAGCGCCTGGGTCAATGGCCTGCTGGAGGTACGCGGCAGCCCGCTGAGCGAAGTGATCGAGGCCCTGCGCCCTTATCGCCATGGGGTGCTGCGCCTCGACCCGGCCATCGCCGATCTGCGGGTCAGCGGCCTGTACCGCCTCGACCAGAGCGATGTAGTCCTCGAAGCACTCAGCCGTACCTTGCCGATCCGCATCAATCGACGCAGCGATTACTGGGTCACGCTGACGGCGGCATAAGCCCATAACCAAACGATCTGCAAGATTTCCCCGGCCCGCGCCACACCCTTCCCGCAAGCGTTGCCGAGGGAGCAGCGCGGTTTGGATTCCGTGGGGGGAATCGTTGTGCGCAAGAATCAATACAACACGCAACGCAACAAGACATCCGTGGCCATCGCCTTCAGCCTGCTGCTGGGCGGTGCGGCCTTCGCCGACGAAGCGCGCCAGGCCTGGCATCTCGAATCCGGCCCGCTGGACGAGGTGCTGCTGAACATCAGCCGGCAGAGCGGCCAGGTGATTTCCTTCACGCCGGAGCTGGGGCGTTATTCCTCGGCGCGGGTCGACGGCAACCTGTCCGCGGCCCAGGCCATCGAGGTGGCGCTGCAGGGAACCGGGCTGGCCCTGGAAGTCAGCCCGACCGGCGCCTTCATCATCAAGGACAAGGCCGAATCGTCGTCGGCGACCGGCACTGCCAGTGCCAGCCGGATCGCCAACCGCGAAACCTCCGCCGCCAGCGTGCCGACCCTGGATCGCGTGGTCGCCCTCGGCACCCGCCGCAGCGACGCCACCGCCCTGACCAGCGCCGCGCCGGTAGATGTGATCAACAGCGAGGAACTGGTGCAGACCGGCGCCACCACGCTTAACCAGGCGCTGTTCCAACTGCTGCCGTCGTTCAACTTTCCGCAGAACCAGAGCGCCACCCGCGGGCAGAACCCCAAGGGCGCCTCGCTGCGCGGCCTGGCCCCGGACCAGACCCTGGTGCTGGTCAATGGCAAGCGCCGGCATGCCTCGGCGGTGGTGAACATTTCCGGCGGCGTGCCGTTCATTGGCGCACAGCCGGTCGACCTGGACATGATTCCGATCAGCGCCATCGACCATGTCGAGGTGCTGCGTGACGGCGCGTCTGCCCAGTACGGTTCCGACGCGGTGGCCGGGGTGGTCAACATCGTGCTCAAGGAGCGCGACAGCGGCGGCCAGCTCAATACCCAACTGGGCAAGTACGCCCAGGGCGACGGCTTCAGCAAAAGCGCCGATGGCTGGTACGGCCTGGGCCTGCCGGGGGACGGCTTCCTCACCCTGAGCTTCAACGGGGTCAATACCAAGCCCACCGATATCGGCGACCAGTACCAGGCCGGCGGCACCTGGCAGGACCCGCGCTGGGGCGGTGCGTCTCGCGACAAGTACAACCTCGCTGCCAACGCCGAGGTCGGCCTGGATGACCAGTGGCGCCTTTACAGCTTCGCCACCTTCGGCCAGGACAAGTCGATCAACAACACGCCGCCGTTGCTGGCGTCCAACCCGAACAACGTCGCCGCGCTGTATCCCGGCGGCACCATTCCCAAGTATCGCTACCGCTACGAAGATGCCTCGTTCACCGTCGGCTCGCGCTTCGAAGACGAGGCCATCGGGCGCTTCGATTTCAGTGCCACCTATGGCCGCGACAAGCATGACGAGCTGGCCTTCGATACGGTCAACCCGAGTTATGGCGCCAACAGCCCGACCAAGTTCGATGTCGCGACCCTGGTCAACGAACAGACCAACCTTGGCATCGACTACGCCAGGGACCTGGCCGTGGCCTGGTCGGACAACCCGCTGACCGTCTCCGCCGGCATCGCCTATCGCCACGAGCAATACCGCCTCGAAGACGGCGACTACGATTCCTACTCCTATGGCGGCATCGATGGCGTGCAGGTGGGGGCGGTGCAGGCTTCCGGCCTGATGCCCGACGACGCCGGGACCTACAAGCGCGATGTTGGCGGGGTGTATTTCGGCCTGGAGAACCAGGTCACCGAGAAATTCCAGGTGGGCATCGCCGGGCGTACCGAGCACTACTCGGACTTCGGTTCGGCCACCACCGGCAAGCTCTCGGCGCGCTACGAGCTGACCCCGCAGGTGGGCCTGCGGGCCACGGTCAACAGCGCCTATCGCGCGCCGACCCTGGGCCAGATCGGCACCTCCTGGACCACCACCACCAACGTCGATGTCAACGGCAACCCGGTGTTGACGCGGATCCTTCCGGTCGATCACCCGGCGGCCCAGGCCCTGGGGGCCGAGGCGCTGAAGCCGGAGAAATCCACCAACTACTCCCTTGGCGTGGTATTCCGGCCGAGCGAGCAGGCGTCGCTGACCATCGACGCCTACCAGATCACCATCCGGGATCGCCTGCTCTACAGCGGCGGGATTTCCGGCCCGGACGCGGAGCGCATTCTCGCCGCCGCCGGTTACGGCCAGTACAGCTGGGCACAGTTCATGACCAATGCGGCCAATACCCGCACCCGGGGCGTCGATATCGTCGGCAAGTACAACCTGGATCTGCAGCGCTTCGGCAACCTGGCATTGTCGGCGGGCTATACCAAGGCGCGTACCACCATCGAATCGGTGAACGCCAACCCCTACGGTTTCGATGTGCTGACCCGCGAGGCGCGCGGCTTCCTCGAACACGGTTACCCGGAAGACAAGCTGGTGCTGGGCGCGGTGCACCGCTATGGGCCGTGGACTGTCAGCCTGGCCCAGACCCGTTATGGCGAGTACCGCAAATACGCGGCCTCGGCGGCCAACGCGCAGTACGACCAGACCTTCTCGGCGCAATGGAACACCGACCTGGACGTGAACTACGCGTTCAGCAAGCAACTGAAGCTGTCGGTGGGCGCCAACAACCTGTTCGACAGCAAGCCGGACGACTTCAACCTGCGCCTGCGCCAGACCCCGGGGCAGCAGTACAGCTACCTCGCGCCTTCGGCGCCCGAGGGGGCGTTCTATTACACCAAGCTCACCTACGACTTCTGATCTTCAGTGCCCTTCAGGGCCTCATCGCTGGCAAGCCAGCTCCCACAGTGTGGGAGCTGGCTTGCCAGCGATGAGGCCCTGAGGGACACAGCCGAACCCGAGGCATTAGCATGAAACTCCTGAAAACCCTGTTGGGCACCGCCCTCGTCACCCTCTCGTTGCTCACCCACGCCGCCGACAAACCCCAGCCCATCCACTTCGGCGACATCACCTGGGAAAGCGGCAGCTTCATCACCGAGGTCCTGCGCCTGCTGGTGGAAAAGGGCTACGGCTACACCACCGACACCCTGCCCGGCAGTACCGTCAGCCTCGAAGCGGGGCTGGCGAAAAACGATATCCAGGTGATCGGTGAAGAGTGGGCCGGCCGTAGCCCGGCCTGGGTCAAGGCCGAAGCCGAGGGCAAGGTATTCGGCCTCGGCGATACGGTGAAGGGCGCCACCGAAGGCTGGTGGGTGCCGGAATTCGTCGTCAAGGGCGATCCCGAACGCAATCTCCCGGCCCTGGCGCCGGACCTGAAATCGGTTGCCGATCTGCCGCGCTACGCCAAGCTGTTCCAGGATCCGGAAGCCCCGGACAAGGGTCGCTTCCTCAACAGCCCCACCGGCTGGACCTCGGAAATCGTCAATAGCCAGAAGCTCAAGGCCTATGGCCTGACCGACAGCTTCGTCAACTTCCGTACCGGCTCCGGTGCGGCGCTGGATGCCGAAGTGGCCTCTTCGATCCGCCGCGGCAAGCCGGTGTTGTTCTACTACTGGTCGCCGACCCCACTGTTGGGCCGCTACAAGCTGGTGAAGCTGGAAGAGCCGCCATTCGATGCCGAAGCCTGGAAAACCCTGGCCAACGCCAATCATCCCAATCCCCGGGGCAGCCGCTCGATGCCGGCACGCCTGGCGATTGGCGTGTCCGCACCTTTCCATGCCCAATATCCGGAGCTGGTGGACCTGTTCGGCAAGGTCGATCTGCCCATCGAGCTGCTCAACCAGACCCTCGCCCGCATGAGCGAAAAACGCCTGCAACCTCGCGCTGTTGCCGAGGATTTCCTGCGTGACCATCCACAGGTCTGGAGCGCCTGGGTGCCAGCCGACGTCGCCGCGAAAGTCAGCGGGAGCCTGTGATGAGCAGCGTGCATGAACCGATCTACATCGATTTTCTGAATGGTCTCGACGTCGCCGAACTGAACCTCGACAACGACGAAATCCTCGCCGCCGTCGAAGCCGGGCTGGCTTTGCAGGGGCAGGGCGAGGCGGTGATCGAGCCACGTACCCACCTGATTCCCGGTGCCGGGATCAATGGTCATTTCAATGTGCTGCGCGGCGTGCTCGGTGGTGGGATCGGCCGGGCCGGGGTCAAGGTGGTCGGTGATTTCGTCGACAACTATTGCCAGGGCCTGCCGTCGGAGCTGGCGATTCTCAACCTGCTGGACCCGGCCACCGGTGTGCCGAAGGCGATCCTCGATGCCTCGGCGATCACCGATATGCGCACCGGTGCACTGACCGCCATCGGAGCCCGGCACCTGGCCAGGCCCGGCAGCAAGGTGCTGGGGCACATCGGCGCGCGGGGCACGGCGTACTGGAATGTGCGCCTGCTGGATCACCTGTTCGATTTCGACGAGATCCGCGTGCATTCGCGTCGGGTCGAGAGCCGCGAAGCCTTCGCCGAGCGCCTGCGTCGTGACCTGGGCAAGCCGGTGGTGGTGACCGAGGACTGGGAGAGCACCGTGCGCGGCGCCGATATCGTGGTCGAAGCATCGCGGCTGGAACGGCCCGAGCCGTTGTTGCGCACCGAGTGGATCGAGCCGGGCGCCTTTGTCGTGCCCTACGGCACCATGAGCGCGGTGGAACTGTCGCTGACCGACATCATGGACAAGCTGGTGGTGGACGATTGGGGACAATGCAAGGGTGGGCAGTTCGGCTCGCTGCGTGCCCATGTCGAGGCAGGGCGGCTGAGCGCGCAGACCTTGCATGCCGAACTCGGGCAGATCGTCGCCGGGCTGAGGCCGGGGCGCGAGCATCCGGACGAGACCATCCTGTTCTGGCATCGCGGCTTGAGCCTGAGCGATATCGCCCTCGGCCATGCCTTGCTGGACAAGGCCCGGCACTTGGGGATTGGCCAGCGGTTGCGTTGGGCATGAGGCCCATCGAGCGTTTGCTGGCGGTGGTGGATGGCGAGGTGTCGGCGCGACTGGATGAAGGTATGCGAGGGCGCATCGACGCCGGGCATGCCTTGTTGCTGGAACTGATCGCAGCGGGTGCGCCCATCTATGGTGTGACTACCGGGCTGGGGGCTGCGGTGGATCACGCGCAGGGCGATGCCGGGTTCCAGCAGCGCATTGCTGCCGGCCGGGCGGTGGGTGTGGGGCGGCTGGCGTCGCGGCGGGAGGTACGGGCCATCATGGCGGCGCGGCTGGCCGGGCTGGCCCTGGGACGCTCGGGCATTTCTCTCGCCAGTGCCATGGCGCTTGGGGATTTTCTGGATCACGGCATTCACCCCGAGGTGCCGTTGCTCGGCTCGCTTGGGGCAAGTGACCTGGCGCCCCTGGCCCATGTGACCCTGGCTTTGCAGGGGCAGGGCTGGGTCGAGTATCACGGCGAGCGCTTGCCAGCGGCTGAAGCCTTGCAGCGGGCCGGGCTGGCGCCGTTGGTGCCACGGGACAAGGACGGCCTGGCGCTGGTCTCGGCCAATTCGGCAAGTATCGGGCTGGGGGCCTTGCTGGTCAGCGAGACGCAGCGGTTGCTGGACCGGCAGCGGGGTGTGCTGGCGTTGTCCTGCGAAGGTTATCGCGCTGGTGTGGCACCGTTTCAGGCGGCGCACTTGCGGCCCGCGCCGGGGCTGGTGGAGGAGTCGACAGCGTTGCTGGCCTTGCTCGAAGGCGGCGATCGGCAGGCGCGGCGATTGCAGGATCCGTTGAGCTTTCGCTGTTCCACGGTGGTGCTGGGGGCGGTACGTGATGCACTGGCGCGGGCCCGGGACATCGTCGTGATCGAGCTGCAGAGCGGGGCGGATAACCCGGCGCTGGTAGTGAAAAGCCGTGAGGTGCTGGTGACGGCGAACTTCGACAGTACCCATCTGGCGCTGGCATTCGAAGGTTTGGGGCTGGCCTTGAGCCGACTGGCGGTCGCCAGTGCCGAGCGAATGGCGAAGCTCTTGTCGCCTGGGTCCAGCGAGTTGCCGCACTCCTTGAGTCCGCGTCCGGGCAGTGTCGGGCTGGCGGCCCTGCAGCGCACGGCTGCGGCGCTGGTGGCGGAGATCGTGCACCTGGCCAATCCATTGCCGGCGCTCAGCGTGCCGGTGGCGGACCGGGTCGAGGATTACGCGGGGCAGGGGCTGGCGGTGGTGGAGAAGACCGCGCGGCTGGTGCAACGGGTGGAGTGGCTGGTCAGGATCGAGGCGGTGGTGGCGGCGCAGGCGGTGGATCTGCGGGCGGGGATCACGCTGGGTTCGGAGGCGTCCGCGATCTACCGGCAAATCAGGCAGGTGGTGGCGTTCGTGGAGGACGACAGGGCCATCGATGTGACCGGGGAATTCTGGGGCCGCTAGCGCGGCCCAATCGCTGGCAAGCCAGCTCCCACAGTTTGATGTAGGGCTTCAGATCTGCGCGGACCCTGTGGGAGCTGGCTTGCCAGCGATGAGGCCCCAACGGCCACCGCCATGGCGCTCGGTCATCGCCGCCAGGATATCCACCGCGCTATGCCCCTGCTCGATGGCAATCCCGAACCTGATGCTGTCGATCAACCGCTCCAGCCGTTTCGGGCAATCTCGTTGCTCCCGGCTGATCAAGCGCTTGGCGACCACGCGCCCGTGTTCATTGGACAGGGTCAGCATGATGCTGCCGTCCAGGCGTTCGATGCTGAGGTTGACCCGGTACTCGTCCGAGAAGGCATCGCTGATCTGCTGAAAGGGATTGTGCATGGTGCTCACCTGACAAGGACATGCATCGATTGACTAAGCGCTCGATGGGTAGTTCCACAGGGTTGCAAGGCCCGGGCCGAGTGGTCATGTCAGTTCACAGATCTTTCGGTGCCCACCATCCCTGTGGGAGCTGGCTTGCCAGCGATAAGGCCCGAAAGATCGCCATCAATGCCCGGTAGCCCCCACCAGCACCGGGCATCCCACCTGATCGATCACCTTCCCGCTCACCGACGGATCCAGCAACCGCCCCAGCCGCGACAGGTGCCGGTGGCCCATGACGATCAACTCCACACCCAGCTCTCGCGCCGTACCAACGATCGCCTCCACCGGCTCGCCGGTCACCAGGCTGCCGGTGCAATCGCCGAACCCGGCCGTGCGCAGCGCCTTGACCGCCTCGCCGACCGCCCGCTCGGCCAATTGCTGTTCGTCGCAGGCCGCCGGGTATTCCTCCAGCTCGCCCCGGGTGTAGGGCGCAGGATGATCATGCACCGCGAAGGTGCTGTCGATCGCCAACAGCACATGCAGACGGTGCAGTTCAGGGCGGCAGTAGCGGCGCGCCAGGTCAAGCAGGGTGCTGCAGGCGGGAGAGGCATCAATGGCGATCAGTACCGGACTGGACATGCGGATTCCTTGGAAAGGAGCAGGAAACGGCATTCTCCGCCCATCGCCGCGCCCCGATAAATGGCCTGCCATGCACTGGAATGTTGCGTCCGGCGCAATCCAGCCAGCTGTTAAGATCGCATTTTCATCACTCGACAAACGGAAGCCGGCATGCAACTCCCGGACATGAACCTGCTGGTCGCCCTCGACGCCTTGCTCGACGAGGGCAGCGTGGTTGGCGCCGCCCAGCGCATGAACCTGAGCCCGGCGGCCATGAGCCGGACCCTGGGGCGTATTCGCGAAGCCCTGGGTGATCCGATCCTGGTCCGTGCCGGTCGCGGCCTGGTGCCGACGCCGCGGGCCCTGGCCCTGCAGGAGCAGGTGCGGGGGCTGGTGGAGCAGGCCGGGCAGGTCTTTCGCGGTGGCGACGAGGTGGACCTGCTCAACCTCGAGCGTGCCTTCAACATCCGCACCAACGATCTGTTCATCGCCTTGTATGGCGCGCAACTGCTGCGCGCCATGCACGAACAGGCACCGCGCACCGTGCTGCGCTTCGTTCCGGAAAGCGGCGGCGACGACGACGCAGTGCTGCGTGACGGACGCACCGACCTGCTCATCAGTTCAAGCATCGAGCTTGGGCCGGAGATCAAGGTGCAGAGCCTGTTCAATACCATCTACGTTGGCCTGGCGCGACGTGACCACCCGATCTTCGACAAGGAGATCACGCCTGAAACCTTCGCCGCCTATCCGCAGATCAGCGTGTCGCGCCGTGGCCGGGCCAACGGGCCTATCGATGTCGAACTGGCCAACTACAAGGTGCAGCGGCGAGTGGCGCTGATTACCCCGAGCTTCCACTCGGCGATGTTCTCCTTGCCGGCTTCGGACCTGATCCTGCCGATGCCGGCCAACATCCTCAACAGCGTGCACCGGCTCGGCTTGCCGCTGCGCTCCTTCGAGATTCCGCTGCCGATGGAGCGGGTAACGGTGATGCAGGCCTGGCATCCACGCTTCCATAACGACCCCGCCCACCGCTGGCTGCGCCAGACCTTGAAGGCCTGTTGCGCAGTGGATCCGTGAGGCACGGATTGCGTCTGGCGCAACTGTAAGCTGTCGAGAAGTCAGTTTTCGTCAGCATTCGAGGTTTCTAGACTTTCTCCAGTCAATTTGTTGCTGGAGATTTCAATTGTCGTCCTTATCCACCCCTCTTGCCGCGCCTGTCGTTGCTGCTCAAACGACGGCCCCGGCGCAGCCGGCCTTCGGCCTGCAGGTGGTGGTCGGGCTGTTCGGCGTGTTGCTGGCGGTGCTGTGCGCCGGGCTCAACGAGATGGTGACCAAGATCTCCCTCGCGGACATTCGTGGTGCCATGGGCATCGGTGCCGACGAGGGCGCCTGGCTGGTCGCGGCCTATGCCGCTGCGTCCGTCTCGGCCATGGCCTTCTCACCGTGGCTGGCCACCACCTTTTCCCTGCGTCGCTTCACCTTGTCCGCCATCGCCCTGTTTGCCGTGCTCGGGCTGCTGCAGCCTTACGCCCCGGACCTGTACAGCCTGATGCTGCTGCGCATCCTCCAGGGGCTGGCCAGCGGTGCCCTACCGCCGATGCTTATGAGCGTGGCCCTGCGCTTCCTGCCGCCGGGGATCAAGGTCCATGGCCTGGCCTGCTATGCCCTCACTGCCACCTTCGGCCCCAACCTGGGTACGCCCCTGGCCGGACTGTGGACCGAATATGTTGGCTGGCAGTGGTCGTTCTGGCAGATCATCGTGCCGTCGTTGCTGGCGATGTTCTGCGTCGGCTGGGGCCTGCCCCAGGACCCGCTGCGCCTGGAGCGTTTCCGGCAACTGGACTGGCGCGGCGTGCTGCTGGGCCTGCCGGCGATCAGTTCGCTGGTGCTCGGCCTGAGCCTTGGCGACCGCTGGGGCTGGTTCGATTCGCCGCTGATCTGCTGGCTGCTCGGCGGCGGCCTGGTGCTGCTGGTGCTGTTCATGTTCAACGAATGGTCCGAGCCGCTGCCGTTCTTCCAGTTGCGCATGCTGGGCCGGCGCAACCTCAGCTTCGCCCTGGTGACCCTGGCCGGGGTGCTGATCGTGCTCTCGGCGGCGATCAGCATTCCCTCGACTTACCTGGCCCAGGTCCAGGGTTATCGCCCGGCCCAGACCAGCCCGCTGATGCTGCTGGTGGCCATGCCGCAACTGATCTCGCTGCCGCTGGTGGCGGCGCTGTGCAATATCCGCGCAGTGGATTGCCGCTGGGTCCTGGCGTGCGGCCTGGGGCTGCTGGCCCTGGCCTGCCTCGGTGGCACCCAGCTGACGTCGGCGTGGATCCGCGACAACTTCTATGTCCTGCAACTGCTCCACGTGTTCGGCCAGCCGATGGCCGTGCTGCCGCTGCTGATGCTCTCCACCAACGGCATGAGCCCGCAGGAAGGGCCGTTCGCCTCGGCCTGGTTCAACACGGTGAAGGGCCTGGCGGCAGTGGTCGCCGGTGGCCTGCTGGATGCCCTCGGCACCCTGCGCCGGCATTTCCACTCCACCCACCTCAGCGACAGCCTGGGCAACGCGCCCTTGCTCGACGACAGCGCCGCCGGCCTTGCCGGGCGCATCCATGAACAGGCCCTGGTACTGACCTCGGCCGACCTGTACCTGGTCATGGCCTGCATCGCCGTGGCCCTGATCTGCCTGATTCCTTTCGTGCCTACACGGGTCTACCCACCGCGCGCGGTGGCCTGAGCCCGGATGAATTCGAGATTTGCCGACATGACCCCTACCCGCAAGAACATCCTTATCGGCTCGGTGCTCGCCATCGCCGTCCTCGCTGCCCTCGGCGGCCCGCACCTGCTGGGCAGCGACCAGCGGCAGAGCACCAACGATGCCTATGTCAGTGCCGACTACACCGTGGTCGCGCCCAAGGTGGCCGGTTTCATCAAGCAGGTGCTGGTCGAAGACAACCAGCAGGTCCAGGCCGGGCAACTGCTGGCGACCCTCGACGACCGCGATTACCAGGCTGCCCTCGATGCAGCCCAGGCGCAGTTGCTGGTGGCCCGGGCGCAAAGCGCCGATGCTCGTGCCACGCTTGAGCGCCAGGCTTCGCTGATCGCCCAGGCCGAAGCGGCGGTCAAGGCGGCGCAGGCGGAAGCGGCCTTTGCCGATCATGAAACCACCCGCTACAGCCGCCTGGCCGAGCAGGGCGCCGGTACCGTGCAGAATGCCCAGCAGGCGCGCAGCCGCGTGGACCAGGCCCGTGCACGGCTGGCCAACGCCCAGGCCGCCTTGCTGGCGACCCGCAAGCAGGTGGACATCCTCGAAGCCCAGGTAGCCAGCGCCGACGGCCAGCTCAAGCGGGCCGAAGCGGGTGTGGAAAAGGCCAACCTGGACCTGTCCTACACCCGCATCGTCGCCCCGGTGGACGGCATGGTCGGCGAGCGGGCGCTGCGCGTCGGTGCCTACGTCAACCCAGGAGCGCGCCTGCTCTCGGTGGTGCCGCTGGACCGCGCCTATGTCGTCGGCAACTTCCAGGAAACCCAACTGACCCATGTCCAGCCCGGCCAGCCGGTGAGCATCAGTGTCGATACCTTTGCCGGCGAAACCCTGCGCGGCCATGTGCAAAGCATCGCACCGGCCACCGGGGTGACCTTCGCCGCGGTCAAGCCTGATAACGCCACGGGCAATTTCACCAAGGTGGTCCAGCGCATTCCGGTGAAGATCGTCTTCGATGCCGACCAGCCGCTGCTAGAGCGCCTGCGGGTCGGCATGTCGGTCGAGGCGGTGATCGACACCCGGGGCGATACCCTGGATGGCAAGGAGGTCAGCGCACGATGAGCCAGCTGTTTCGCTTGACCCCGATCGTGCTCGGCATGCTGCTCGCCGGCTGCACCCTGGGCCCCGACTTCCAGCGCCCGGATAGCCAGGCGCCACAGCAGTGGACGCCCTTGCAAGGCGAGGCGGCGGCCAGCCGGCCGACGGCCGAGCCGCTGGACCTGCGCTGGTGGCAGAATTTTCACGATGCCCGTCTCAGTGCGCTGATCGAGAAGGTCGTGGCCAACAACCTCGACCTGCGCATGGCCAGCGCGCGCCTGCTGCAAAGCCGTGCCTTGCGCAGCAGCATCGCCGCCGATGAAACGCCATCGCTGGGCTTCAGCGGCGGCTACAGCCGGGCGCGCAATAGTGCCGAAGGGCTGAACGATCCGTCCGGGAATTCAGGCAAGGCCGCCTACAACCTTTGGCAGGGCGATCTGGTCGCCGGCTGGGAGCTGGACCTGTGGGGCCGGGTACGGCGTCAGGTCGAGGCGGCCGATGCTGGCGTGGAGGTGGCCGAGAACGACCGTCGCGGCGTGTTGCTGGCGTTGCTGGCGGAGACTGCGGGCGACTACATCCAGCTGCGCGCGGTGCAGCACACCCTGGCGGTGACGCGCGACAACCTGAAGGTCGCGCAACACAGCCTCAAGCTGTCCAATGACCGTCAGGTCCAAGGGGTCGCTACCCGTCTCGATGTGGCCCAGGCCAGTGCCCAGGTGGCCTCCATCGAGGCGCGCCTGCCGACGCTTGAAGCGCGCCAGGCCGACCTGATCAACGCCATCGGCCTGCTCGCCGCCGAACCCCCGCGCACCCTGCAAGGCGAGCTGCTGGAAAACGCCGAATTGCCCGCGCCGCAGCAGCGCTTCGCGATCGGTGTGCCGTCGCAACTGGCCGAGCGCCGGCCGGATATCCGCCAGGCCGAGGCCCGCCTGCATGCCGCCACGGCCAGCATCGGCGTGGCCAAGGCGGACTTCTACCCAAGTATTCGCTTGTCCGGGAATTTCGGTTTCCAGGCCATGCAACTGAGTGATTTCGGCGCCTGGGACTCACGGCGCTTCGCCATCGGTCCGCAGGTTTCCCTGCCGCTCTTCGAAGGCGGGCGCCTGAGCGGTGTGCTCGAACTGCGCGAGGCACAGCAGCAGGAAGCGGCGCTGAACTACCGCAAGGTGGTGCTCGGCGCCTGGCATGAAATCGACGATGTGCTACGCCTTTACAACGCCAGCCAGTTGCGTCGCGACCATCTCGCCGAGGCGGTCAGGCAGAACCGCATCGCGCTGGACACGGCACAGCGGCAATACGTCGAAGGCGCGGTGGATTTTCTCAATGTGCTGACCGTGCAAGGGGCATTGCTCGCCAGCGAGGAGCAATGGATCGACAGCTCGGCGGCGGTGTCGCAGGCGCTGGTGGGGTTGTACAAGGCGCTGGGTGGCGGCTGGCAGGCCTTCGATCTGGCTGAAACACCACAAATGGCCCAGTACCACTAAACCCTGTGGGAGCGGGTTCACCCAATCTCCGTCGTTCTTTCGATTGATCTAACACCAGGAGGCCCACATGCAAACCTGTGGGAGCTGGCTTGCCAGCGATGAGGCCAGGATGAACAACACATCCATAAACTGTTGCATATCAGCTGGGAACTGCACCGACTTCCGACTTTCTTGCAGGTAATTTCCCAAGCATACTCCCGGACCCTGACTGGTGGTTGCGTCATCTGGAAACCGTACCTAGTCTTCGCGGGTCGTTGCGGTAATGACGACCGGTTTTGACAGACCGTTTTCCAGACGCCAGTGCTTATGGCAGCTGTGCGTGTGGGCGTCTTCGGGCGCGCCGGGCACCTGGACCGGTCTGTCAACCCACGTACAGCTGCCACCATCCGTTTGACAGCAGGTAGTGGCAGCTCCGTTTGTTTCCAGGAGCTAAACCATGAAGAAAATCGTTCCTGATCCACCCCCAACGCTCTGTGTCGGTCCAGGTCTCTCCCATGAGGAAGCCATCACCCGGGCTGCGGAACATCTCAACAGAGCGATACTTCGCGCTGCCTATCTTCCCGACCCTCCCGAAGCACACCACCGTGAAATGCTCAGCGACGCCTTGCTGAACATGCGGATCTCCAAGGCATTGCTGGCCATCGCCCAATCGCCATCGTCGGTAACCATCGCGGTGTGAAGAAAGGCCGCAGAGTGATCTGCGGCCCTTTCCGGGGTGTTGTTGATGAGCGCCTCACAAAGCCCGATTCAACCCAAACTTCTTCTTCAGTACCCCCTGCAACAACCGCGAAGGCAACAGGTTCGCCAGCAGCGGCAACGCCCGGCTGCCATTGCCCAGCCTGACCAGCCCCGGCACCGGCGTCTTGCGCACCGCCGCCAGTACACCGGCAGCGAACTCGCTGGCTGGCGTCGGCCGGTCCTGCGAGGCACGCGCCCGTGCCCGAATATTCTCGCGCAATGGCCACCAGGCCGATTCCGGTGTCAGCACCTGCTCTGCCTCATGCCCGGCATTGCTGGCGAAACTCGACTGGATCGCCCCCGGTTGCACTTCCATCACCCTGACGCCGAATGGCGCCAGTTCCAGGCGCAGGGCATCGCTCAGGGCATGTACCGCGGCCTTGGATGCGCAGTAGGCGCCGGCGAAGGGCGTTACCAGTACTCCGGAGACGCTGCCGATATTCACCACCAACCCGCGCGCGCGACGCAGCGCCGGGAACAGCGCGCGGGTCACCCCGACCACGGCGAAGACATTGGTCTCGAACTGCCGCTGCATCGCTTCGACCCCGCCATCCAGCAACGGGCCCATGGCGCCATAGCCGGCGTTGTTGATCAGCAGGTCAAGGCCGCCATGCTCGGTGTCGATGGCTTCGGCCAGTTGTTGCAGCGCGCGGGCATCATTGACATCCAGCGGACAGGCGTGGAAACCGGCGGCGGCGAGTTTTTCCACATCCCCGGCCTTGCGCGCGGTGGCCCAGACCGTATAGCCGGCATCGCGGAACGTGTCGGCGAGGGCGCGGCCGATGCCGCTGGAGCAACCGGTGATCAGGGCGACAGGCATGGTAGGCGGTCCTTCGTGTCTAGGGAGAAGAGCCCGATCATACCGGTTCATCCGCATCATGCACCTCAATACAGAAAGCGCAGGGCCCTCCTGATCGCCATCATGCTCACCGCGTTGATCACGCTGGGCCGGCAACCCCGGCTTGGCAGGAGAATCTGTGCCGGCAGCCTTTCGATACCAATGTCGTCAAGCAGGAGACTTAGCGTCCGGTCCTGCTCCGGGGAGCCGTAGTCGTCGAGATCGAACTGATAGAAGACGAATTGCGGATAGATCGGCGTATCGCGGCGAACCTCTTCCAGGAGGTCGCAACTGAGGCGGTCGCTGGCCGAGCCGACCAGGATCATGCCGGGGGCGTCGCGTTCATCGGTTTCCAGCAAGCGCGCCAAGGCATCGACTCCATTCAAAGGGCGGACGTCCATGGGCTTTCTCCTTCATGGTGAGCCTTCACCAGCTAATTGAAGCCCCGACGCACGCATCGCGAAACTGACAAAAATGCTAGTTGGCAAAGCTGCCTTGCAGGTGTTCGGCGCGGAATTCGAGGGTTTGCGGGCGATAGCCGGAGCGCAGCGGCGGCAATGGCAGGCAGTCGCTCCAGTCGGCGCCGGCCTGGAGTTCGCCGGGGCCGCGGTAACGCGGCGCGGCGTAGGTGTTTTCGGCAAGATTGACGCTGTCGCCGGGCGCATAGGCGGCGACGCGCCAGCGCAACTCGGTGAGTGGCACATCATTGCCATTGTTCATGCGGACCCGCAGCGGGCGTCCGGCGGGGCATTCCTGCGGCAGGTAGTCCAGGCGCAGTTCCAGGCGCGCCAACTGGCGAGCCTCGCGGGTGTCCAGCCACGCCACCCAGCCGCCTACCATCACCAGCCCGAGCAGCGCTGCCAGCGACACCGGCAGTGCCTTGGCCGGGTAACGCAGCAACAGGACCAGCCAGGTCAGAACAAGGAGGATGCCGATGAACATGATGGATGCCCCGGGAAAGACGATCCTTCGATCCTAACGACAAGGGGCCGGCCTGTCATATGAATGAGCGGGCCGGCCCCTTTCGTTTACCGCTTACTGCGCGATGGTCTTGATCGAAACCCCACGCTCGATCGGCGTGGAGCGCCCGTAGATGTCCTCGAAGCGTTCGATATCGTCCTCGCCCAGGTAGCTGCCGGATTGCACCTCGATGATCTCCAGCGGGATCTTGCCCGGATTGCGCAGGCGGTGGACGGAGGCGATGGGGATGTAGGTGGACTGGTTTTCGGTGAGCAGGAAGACGTTTTCGTCACAGGTCACTTCGGCGGTGCCGGACACCACGATCCAGTGCTCGGCACGGTGGTGGTGCATCTGCAGCGAGAGGCTGGCGCCGGGCTTGACCGTGATGTGCTTGACCTGGAAACGCCCGCCCATGTCCACCGAGTCGTAGGAACCCCACGGCCGGTAGACCTCGCAGTGGGTCTGGGTTTCGCTGCGGCCCTGGGCATCCAGGGTGTTGACCAGTTGCTTGACCCCCTGAACCTTGTCCTTGTGGGCGATCATCATGGCGTCCTTGGTTTCGACGACCACGATGTTCTCCAGGCCGATCACCGAGACCAGCTTGCCGTTGCCGTGGATCATGCAGTTGTGGCTGTCCTGCACTACCACATCGCCCTTGGTGACGTTGCCGTTGTCGTCCTTGGGGTGCACGTCCCACAGCGACGACCAGCAGCCGACATCGCTCCAGCCGGCGGTCAGCGGCACCACGCAGGCGCGCTGGGTCTTTTCCATCACCGCGTAGTCGATGGAGTTGTCCGGGCAGCAGGCGAAGGTGGCTTCGTCGATGCTCAGGCTGTCGCCGTCTTCCTGGCTGCGCTCGAGGGTCAGCAGGCAGGTGTCGTAGATGTCCGGATCGTGCTTTTTCAGCTCTTCGAGGAAGCGGCTGGCGCGGAACAGGAACATGCCGCTGTTCCAGAAGTAGCCGCCGCTCTGGACGAATTCGCGGGCGCGCTTTTCATCGGGTTTCTCGACGAACTGGGCGACCCGGCTGATGCCCTCGGGCAGCAGCGCGTCCTGGCTGGAACGGATGTAGCCGTAGCCGGTTTCCGGCTTGGTCGCAGGGATGCCGAACAGCACCATCTCGCCACGCTCCGCGGCCACGGTGGCCAGGGCCAGGGCGCGTTGCAGGGCTTTCTGGTCATCGATCACATGGTCGGCCGGCAGCACCAGCATCAGTTCGTCACGGCCTTCATTGACCAGCTTCATGGCGCTCAGGGCCACCGCTGGCGCGGTGTTGCGGCCGAAGGGCTCCATGAGGATGGCCTGGGTCTGCAGGTTCAGGCTTTGCAGTTGTTCGTTGACGATGAAACGGTGGTCCTTGTTGCACACCACGATGGGTGCGTCCATGCCTTCGAAGACCAGGCGCGAGAGGGTTTGCTGGAACAGCGTGTGCTCACCGGTCAGGGCGAGGAACTGCTTGGGGAACTGCTTGCGCGACAGGGGCCACAGGCGCGAACCGTTACCGCCGGACAGGATGACTGGAATCATGGTTTTGCTCTCCGAATCTAAAAGTTGGGCAGTGGATTAACGGGTCGCTACCGGGCGCTTGACCCAGACCGGGGACAGGTTGCTGCCCGAGCCGGTGACGTAGAGCACGGCGGCTTCACCGCGCTCGAGGGCGACCGGTTTCAGGTCGCTGACTTTCTTGTCGCCTTCGTACAGGGCCAGGTTGACCTTGACCGGGTTGATCTCGCGCTCGCCACGGCTGGCGGCGGCCACCGGCTTGACCACTTCGGTCTTGCCGTCGGCGGTCTTCAGGGTCAGGGCCTGGTCACTGAGGTTCTGCACCCGCACCAGGGATTTCTGCTTGTTGCGGAATGGCGGTTCTTCAACCAGCTGCGGCTTGCCGTTGGCGTGGTTGACCAGGGTGTAGTAGTGGTCGGCCGCCAGCTTCACCGGCAGGGTGGCGTTACCCACCTTGGCGCTGTAGTCGCCTTGCGGCATGAAGCTGAAGTCGCTGCTGGCCTGGGCCCCCACCTGGTTGATCGGGGTGTTGCCGACGCTGGCGGCGACCGGCTGGCTGGAGGCGTTGTACAAACGCACGAAGGTCGAGCCCTTCGGCGCGCTCGGGCCGTAGAGCGCGGCGTCGCCGCCGGCCCAGGCTTGCAGCGAGGCGAGGGTGAGGCCGGCAGCGAGGGCGCAGGCTTTGGCGATACGGTGCTTGGACGTGTGCAAGGTCATGTGCATTTCCTCTTAGTGTTCGGTCCGGTTGGACGTCAGGGCCAGCTCTTGATTGGCGTTGCGGGTTTTCTTCAGTTGCGCGATCCATTGCGGGTCGAAGCCGCTGAGGTCGTTCTTGATTGGCAGATAACGCTCGGGGAACTCCCAGACCACGAGTTGCGGCGGGCTGTTCTTGAATTCATCGCTTTGCAGGTACTTGAGCATCGGCAGGATCGGCCCGTGGCCGTCCTCGGCGTAGTTCGCCACGTCGCTGCGCAGGGCCTGCTGCAGGGCGCCGACGAAGTTCCAGTTGGGGTTGGCGCTGTAGCTGGTACCGACCAGTGCCACGGGGATCTGCTTGTCGGCGAACAGCGCATCGTCACCGCCGTCGTCGGCGGCACGGGTGCTGCGCTTCTGCAACTGGTCCGGCTTGGGCAGCAGCTCGGTGAACAGCGGGTCCAGCGGCAGGAAGTTGGTCAGGTCGCCCTTGTACGGCGTCTGTTCCTGGTTCTCGGTGATGAAAGTCTGCGGCTGGCCGTTGAGCAGGGTCTGCCGGGCCACGGCCTCGGCCAGTTGCTGGGCGGCGACTTCCGCGCCCATGGGCGTCCAGTGGCTGTCGGTGCGCAGGAACACCTGGCCGCGGGCCTTGGCCGCTTCCAGCGGACCGAACAGGTCGGGGGCGAAGATGTTGGCCTGGCGCGCCTGGGCGTGGAACGCGTTGTACAGGTCATGGTGGACGCTGGCCGGGGTCTTTTCGCCGAGGTACTCGGGATAGACCCGGGCCTTGGCCGGGATGATCGCCAGTACCAGTTCCACGCCGTGCTGACGCAGGGTGTCGCGCACGCCACGCAGCAGGGCCAGGTTCTCGTTGCGGCTCAGTTCACCGTCGGCTGCCGGCTTGAACTCCTCGTCGCTGAACAGCCACTGGTCGCGGCCCAGCACCACGCCGGGGCGGCCTTCGTTGAACAGCTTGAAGTCCAGCGCCGCCCACAGGTTGGTGCCGATGCGCTTGAGCGGGAACTGCTCGTCGTAGTGGGTTTCGGCGGCCTTGGCCAGCTTGCCGTCGAGCAGGCTCATCTGCGCCGTGCGCTGGAAGCCGGCGAGCCCGCCGAGGGACCACAGCCCCAGGGCGGTGAGCAGGGCGAGGAACAGCAGCGAGTAAAGGATGCGAAGTGATCGGGTCATGGTCGGCTCGCTCAGAACTGGAAGTAGAGGAAGGGCGAGTAGCTCTGCGCCGAGAGCTTGAGGATCGACGCGACGAACAGCAGCAGAACCAGCACGCGGGTGGCGTACAGGCTCCAGTCGAGGCCGACGCTGCCGTCGTGGTGCACCACCACCGGGCTGGCTTTCGCGGTCGGCCTGGCATTGCGGTAGAAGTCGCGCAGGCCGAACCAGGCCAGGGTGAGGTAGGCCAGGACCAGGGTCGCCACCTGCAGGCCGGTGAGGCTGGCGCGGTTAAGCTCCGACAGGTTCCAGTCGCCCAGGCTGAACATCGCGGCGTACATGCGGCCGGCCACGTGCAGGTTCTCGGCGCGGAAGATCACCCAGCCGATCACTACCAGCAGGAAGGTGAAGGCCCATTTGACCGGGTTGAAGCGCTGCGGGTTGGTGTCGATGCCCAGGGCCCGCTCGATCGCCAGCCACATGCCGTGCCAGGCGCCCCAGATGATGTAGGTGAAGTTGGCACCGTGCCACAGGCCGCCCAGGAGCATGGTCAGGAACAGGTTGCGGTAGGTGGCGAAGGTGCCGCCGCGGTTGCCGCCCAGGGTGATGTACAGGTAGTCGCGCAGCCAGGTGGACAGGCTGATGTGCCAGCGCCGCCAGAACTCGGTGATCGACTGGCTGATGTACGGCTGCTTGAAGTTCTCCATGAAGCGGAAGCCCATCATCAGGCCCAGGCCGATGGCCATGTCGCTGTAGCCGGAGAAGTCGAAGTACAGCTGCGCGGTATAGGCCAGGGCGCCGAGCCAGGCGTCGCCGGTGCTGGGGTTTTCCAGGGCGAAGCAATGGTCGGCGACCACCGCCAGGGTGTCGGCGATGAATACCTTCTTGATGAAGCCCTGCATGAAGCGGGTGCAGCCCTCGGCGAACTTGTCGACGGTGTGGGTGCGGTGGTTGAACTGGTCGGCGAGGTCCTTGAAGCGCAGCACGGGGCCGGCGATCAGGTGCGGGAAGATCGCGACGAAGGCGGCGAAGTCGATCAGGTTGCGGGTTGCCGGGGTGTCGCCGCGGTATACGTCGATGATGTAGCTGATGGACTCGAAGATGTAGAACGAGATACCGATCGGCAGCAGTACGTGGGTCAGGATGAACGGCTCGAGGCCGAACGAGGCCATGATCGCGTTGATGCTCTCGACACCGAAGTTGGCGTACTTGAAATAGCCGAGGATGCACAGGTCCACGGCCACGCCGAGCAGCAACCAGCGCTGGGCCGGTTTGGTCCGTACGCCGGCGGCGCCGACTTTCAGGCCGATCCAGTAGTTCCACAGGGTGACCCCGGCGAACAGGGCCAGGAAGTCCACCCGCCACCAGGCGTAGAACAGGTAGCTGGCCAGCAGCAGTAGCAGGTTGCGATAGCGTTGCCCGCTCAGGTAGTACAGGCCGAGGAAGATCGGCAGGAACAGGAACAGGAACACATTGGACGAGAAGACCATCCCGGTTCTCCTTGGTGGTCAGCTACGGGGCAACAGCGCCCCCCAAACCCCCCAGTCAGAAACCGGGGGAAACCGATGTTTCAATGTCACCGCCGATCCCCTGTGGGAGCGGGTTCACCCGCGATTGCAGTGGTGGGCTCACCGACGTCATCGCGGGTGAACCCGCTCCCACAGGGGACGCATAACGGCTGCTATTTGCGCTCTGCCGCCGGGTCGTAGACCCGGGTTACATCCCCGCCGAGGCGGAAGCTGTTGAACGGCTGCATGCCATGCCGGCGCTGCTGCACATCGGCATTGCACTGATAGAGGCTGCACCAGGGTTCGAGCCAGGCGTATTTGCTGTCGACCTTGAGGTCGTCCATATCCTGTTTCTCACCGTTCTTGCTGCGGAACGCCGAAGGATCCTTCGACCCACCCAGCACCCGCTCGCCCAGCCGTTTCAGCGCCTGGTGGTTTTCATCCTTCAGGTCCACGCCGTTGACCTGGGCGAAGCTGGCGATCATCGCCAGTGGCGGCAGGGCGTAGTTGTGGTAGGCCAGGGCACGCTGCCTGCGCTTGAGCTCGTTGGGCAGGAAGCCCTGGTCATCCACCTGGTTGGCGGCGACGCGGTACTCCTTCACCGACCAGTCGAACAGGTCGCGGCGGTCGGTGGCCACGGCGGTGGCCATCACCGACCAGGCCGCCCAGTAGCTGTGGTTGTTGATCTTCGCCAACGGCAGGTCGCTCCAGTCGCTGACCACCTGGTCGGCGACGCGGCCGAACCATTTCTCGATCTCTTCGGCCTGGGCCTGGTGCGCCGCCAGCGGCTTGGCGTTGGAAAACTTCAGGCGCAGCCACGAGCCGCTGAGGCTGCCCAGCGCCCATTTGCGCATGGACTTGCCGGTGTGGTTGAAGTCCTTCGACAGCAAGGCGTCGGCGCGGGCCCAGGTGTCCAGCCAGGTCAGGGCGCAGTCGAGCTGCGCCGGGCGGCCGTCGCGCATGTACTGGGTGACCAGCTTGGCCACGCCGCGCTCCAGGGTGGTGATGTCCTTGGTCGAGTCGCGGAAGGCTTTCTCCGACACCGCGTTCAGGGTCGAGCGCGCCGAGTCCGAGCCCTCGTACTTGCTGCGGAATTGCAGGCTGCCGGTGTAGGGCGTGGGCACCGCTTCGCACTGGAAATTGCCGTCGCCGGTCTTCTGTTTCTCGATGCCGGCGTAGTAGCCCTGGGGCGGTACCAGCCCGGCGAATGCCTGGCTGGAGGCCGCGAGCAGTACCGCGCTGGCGATCATGCTGAGTCTGTTCATGGGGTCCTCACAGTCCGGCCTGGGCGTTGCGCGGGGCATCGCCGACAGGGCCGCGTTTGCACAGGGTGGCCTGGACTTTCTGGGTACCGCTCTCCGGCCCTTGCAGCTCGACGGCGAGCAGGGTCTGCCCGGCCCAGTCCTCGTCTTCACGCAACTGGAAGGCGAAGCGGCCATCGGTGTCGGAAGTGGTCGGCTTCTCGATCTTGATGTCCTCGTGGCGGCCGTTGAGGTACCAGAGGGTGGCCTGCATGACCTTGACCGAGGTGTCTTCGAAGCGGATGTCCAACTGGTGGTTGCGGTTGGTCAGGTCCTTGATCACGCCATCGCGGCCGTTGACCATCAGCTCGTTCTTGCCTGGCTTGATGGCGGTGCTGGCGCTCATTTGCGCCGGCTTGCCTTCGCAGCCGTTGTCGAGCAGGGCGAGCATCTGCCGCCAGATGGTTTCCTGGTTCAGCGGGTACAGCGGGGAGAATTCCCAGATCAGGATCTTCGGCGGGTTCTTCTTGAATTCCTCGCTGCCCAGGTACTGGATCATCGAGCCTTCCAGGCCGCCACCGGGGAAGGCGACGTTGAGCACGTCGGCGCCGATGTACTGTTCCAGGAAGCCCGAGAAGTTGTAGTTCTTGCCGCTGTGGCTGGTACCGACCAGGGTGATCTGCGCGTTGCCGGAATCACCGAACAGGTCGTCGCTGCCGCCGCTGGAGCCCTTCGGCTCGGTGGCGAACTGGTCCATGTACTGCACCGCATAGCTGGTGCCGCACAGCTGGCCGGCGACGTTGTGCAGGGTGCCGGTCTTGCCCATGCGCCCGGACTTCTTCGTCTCGAACTCCTTGCGCGGGATGCCTTCGAAGGCCGGCATGGCGTGCACGGTCTGGGCCACGATCTTCGCTGCGCGCTCGGCGCCGTACGGGGTCCAGTGCTGGTCGCCGCGGAAGTAGAAGTCCTTGCCCTGGTCGGCGGCGGCCAGTTGCTCGTTGGTCAGCGGCGACAGGTCGGGAACGTTGTAGCCCATGGCGCGGAAGCGCTTGAGCATGGCCTGGTAGTTGCCCAGGGCCTTCTGGTAATCGAACTTCGCCTTTTCCTCGGGAGTGAGCATGTTGCGGTTCACCAGGCCGCGGGTCGGCTGGTAGACCACCACCAGCTCGATGCCGCGCGCCTTGAAGGCGTCATGCAGTTGTTGCAGGCGCTTGTAGCCGGCGGGCGTGGTGTCGAATTCGGTACGCAGGTCTTCCCGGGTACGGAACAGCCAGTCGCCCTTGGCCTGGACCAGGGTGGTGAAGTTCTGCTGGTAGCGCGTGGTGTAGCGGCTGGCGTCGTGGGCCTCGGGGCACAGCTGGCAGCACGGCTCGGCGGTGAAGCTTGGGGCGGTGACCTGGTCGGCGCGCGCGCCGTTGGCGATTGCCAGCAGGGCGGCGCTGAGGCCCAGGAGTTTGATCAGGTGTGGAGTCATGTTCGGGCTTCCTCAGTCTGCCATTTCGGTCTGGCGTTCGACCGGATCGATCAGCACGGCCTTCTGCTGGCGCACCATCAGGTCGAGGATCTCGTTCTGCCGTTCGCCCAGCACGCCGGACAAACTGATACCGCTGGCCTTGCTCGGCGCCAGCATCGACACGCGGTACAGCTCCACGCTCAGCGGCGAGTCGATGGACAGCGGGCCGCTGCCGTTGGCCGCCAGCTCGCCGCCGACCACGATCAGCGAGACCTTGGTGTCGAAGGGGTCGAGGGCGATGTTGCGGTCGGTGTCGGAGAGGTCCTTGATGTGGCCGTAGACACCGACCAGGCCGTTGGCCATGGCGAGGTTTTCGTACAGGCGGATATTCACGCTGTTGCGCACGCGGATGCCGTGGCGGCGGTTGCTGATCAGCTTGTTGCCCCAGATCAGGTTGTCGCCGCTTTCATACAGGGTGATGCCGTCGGTGTGGTTGCGGTAGATCTCGTTGTAGGCGATCAGGTTGTTGACGCTGTTGCGGTCGATCACCACGCCGGAGAGCTTGTTGTCATAGCTCTTGTTGTTGATGATCCAGCTGTCGTTGACCTCCCGGGAAATGATGATCCCGTGCTTCTTCTTGGTGCCGTACACCGTGTTGCCGGCGATGATCAGGCGGTGCGAACGGTCGTGGGGGTCGATGCCGTAGACGATGTTGTCGCTGTAGGTGTTGTCCTTGACCACGAAGTCGCTGGTTTCATAGCAGTAGAAGCCGTACCACATGTCGCTGAAGGTCGAGCCGATGATCCAGCCGGTGGGTTCGGCGCGGCCCATCTGCTTGGCCATGTTCGGCGTGTACTGCGAGATGCTCACGCCATAGGACTTGCTTTTCGCATAGCCGAAGCTGGCCATGGTGCTGTTGACGATGTAGGTCTCGGTGCCGCCCCAGGACAGCAGGAACGGACGGAATTCGTCGGGCTTGCGGAAGGTCGCCGGGCCGTTGTCCTTCTCGCGCCAGCCGATCACCCGGGTGTCGCTGACGAACAGCTTGCCGTCGTTGACCAGGAACGAACCGCCCTCCTGGGACAGGCGCAGTTCCTTGACCTTGCCGTCGATTTCCAGGGTTGCGCCGTTGCCGACCACGATTGGCAGGCGGGCCAGGTACACGCCTGGCGAGGTCTGGCGGAGGAAGCGCTCGGGAACCTTCTTCGCCAGCTCGGTGAAGTTCACGTGGCCGCCGTCGATGAAGATCGCCTGGGGAATGCCGCGCTGGCGGGCCACCCATTCGGCGCCCTTGTTGTCGCCACCGATGAACTCCTTGAGCACGTCTTCCTGGAGCATGCGCCGCACCGAGACCTTGCCCGGCTTGCGCCGGTCGATCTTCTTCTGCACGGCCTCGGCGGTATAGCCGGAGAGGTCCGGCAGCTTCGGCGGGTCGAGGTGCAGCGGCTCCACCGGCGCGGTGCTGACGGTGTAGGTCTTGGCCTGTTGCAGCTCCTTGGCCACTGGCGCCGGCGCCTGGCCGTTGCTGGCCTGGGCGACGCTGGTGGCCAGCAGCAAGGCGCCGGCCAGCAGGGTGTGAAGCCTGTTCGGGTGAAGGGTCATGTCAGTGCTCTCCGCTCATCAGAAGCGCCAGACCACGTCGATGAAGGCGCGGTGCATGTACGAGTCGGCCTCTTTGCCGTAGGCGTCGCCCGGCTTGAACACGCCGCCGCGAAAACGCACCAGTGCCGAGGGTTCGTCGATGGATTTGCTCAGGGCCGCCGGCAGCAGGCCCTGCTTGAAGTACTTGGTGACCACCAGGTCCATCTCCTGCCCGACATCCTTCTCGCCCTGGACCAGCGGACGGTTGATGCCGCCATCGTCGACCACCGCGTTGATGCCGCTGCCGCCGATGTTCTGGTCGCCGTCGACGCGCCAGAACTTGTGGTAGATCAGGCTGGCGTCGTAGTCGTCGCGCAGTTGCCAGGAGGTGAACAGGGTGGCCGCCTGCAGGTTGCCCAGTTCGCCGCGGAACGCCTCGCCGAAGCGGTGCACGCGCGAGCGCGTGCCGGTCCAGTTGGAGCGGTTGGATTCCAGGCCGGTCTGCTCGTAGTTGCTGGAGCCATCGTCGCCACCGCCGCCGCTGCCACGGGCATAGGCCGCACCGACCTGCCAGTTGGGGTCGAGGCGCAGGCGAATGCCGAGGTCGGTGGCCCAGGCATTGACGTCGCCGCTTTGCTTGCCGGTGGCGACCTGGTCGCCGCCCACGCTGGTGCTGCTCAGGGTGTCACGATCGCCGGTCAGCCAGGTCACGCTGCCCCAGTAGTTGAGGGTGTTCTGGTTGCGCCAGTTGTAGGCGTCGCTGTTGGCTTCCAGGCCCAGCCAGGTGAGGTCGCCGGTGCGGGTCTTGTCGAGGGCGTCGAGGGTCTCGCCCGGGCTCTTGAGCTTGCCGTCGTCGTGGGTATGGTGGGCGCGCAGGCCGACCCAATGGCCCGGCGTCCACTGCGCGGCGATATCGCCGTAGACGTGCAGGCGGTCCTTGTCTTCGGCTGCCAGTTCGGTGAGGTCGGTGCGGTATTCGCTGAAGCGCTCGGCCACGCCCAGGTTGGCGCGCAGCAGGGTGGTGTCGAAGGTCCAGTTCAGCGCTTCGATATTGGTGTCGCGCCACATGCCGTCGTCGTTGCGCAGGCGCTGGCGGCCGAAGCGCAGCTCTTCGCCGGGGTAGGCGGTGAAGCCCTTGTAGCCAACCCAGAACTCGCGCATCGCCAGGTAGTTCTTCTTGGCTTCGCGGTCGTCGTTGCTGCTGTTGGAATCCTGGATCTCGCTGCCGTCGGCGGACTGGCGGCTGGTGTCGGTCTCGATGATATCGGTGGCCGCCACCGCCTGGCCCATGGCGTAGGCGCTCCAGTCGCCGCGCTCGAAGTACACCCAGGGGCGCAGGTCGATACCGAGGCCGTTGACGTCGCCACCGTCGCGGGTGCCGAGGTCGCGGTCGTCCTCGGACTGGCCGGTGATCTTCACTTCCAGGCCGAAGTTCTTTTCAGCGGTTTCGGCGGCCAGGGTCGGGCACGCCCAGAACAACGCGAAACTCAGGCCGAGACCGGCTTTCATCCACGGGTTGAGCATCATAGGGAAGAGTCCTCACCTTGTTCTTCTTCATCGCCTTTCACGGCGTGCAGCGCCAGCGCACCCGGGCCTGGACCGAGGGCGCCGCGGGCGGCGCGCTCCTGTTCCAGCAGGCGCTGGGCGGCGGCTTTCTGTTGCGGATTCAGTTGGCTGTCCAGCTCGCCGGCCAGGGCGGTGGACTGTTCGCTCGGGTTGGCCTGGGCCAGTTGCGCGAAGACCCACGCATTGACCGGGTTCTGGCGAATGCCGTGGCCTTCGCTGTACAGCTGGGCCAGGGCGTAGTCGGCGCTGAGCTGGCCGCCCCGGGCGGCCTGGAGCAGATGGTCGACCGCTTTCTGCGGTTCGACGGTGCCCAGGTAGCCGCGGCGATAGAGCTGGCCGAGGTAGTAATGGGCGCTGACCTCGCCGGCTGCGGCAGCGGCCAGCAGATGGGTCTCGGCCAGCTTGGCATCGGCGGGGATGCTCTTGCCTTCGTAATAGAGGCGACCGAGCAGCAATTCGGCGCGTGGCTGTTCAGCGTCGCGGCCCTTGTCGATGTATTCCATCAGCTTGTCGCTGTCGCCCAGTTCGGGGAAGTCGTACAGCAGTTGCGCCAGGCTGACCCACGACGCCGGATTCTGCGGGGCGATGTCTTCGAGCAGGGCCTGGGCGGTTTTCTCGTCGGTCTGGCCGAGGCTGCGGTCGGCGAGCACGCGGGCCACGCTGTCGACCCGGCTGGCCGGAACGGTGCCGCGCTGGTAAGCGTTCTTGAGCTGGTCCAGCAGCGCTGCCTGCTGTTCCGGCTGGGCGCGTTTCTGGTACACGGTGGCCAGTTCGACGTAGCAGATATCGGTGCTGTTCAGGGCCGCCTTGCAGATCCGTTCGACCTCGTCCAGATGCTGGTCGTAGGTGCCTTGGGTGCGGTAGAGCAGGACCTGGGCCAGGCCGGCCTCCGGGTAGCCGGCGCTGCGCCACTGGTCGATCTGCTGCTGGGCGTTCACCTTGGGGAAGCTCTGCGGGTATTGCAGGTAGAGCATCGCCAGGGGAATCAGGGTGTTGCTTTCGCCATTGGCGAAGGCCTGTTTCAGCAGGGTTTCGGCTTCGTGGCGTTCGGCTTCGCTGCTGTCCGGCTTGGCCACCAGCAGGCGACCGAGACGGGCCTGGGCGCGGGACGAGGTTTCAGCGGCAGCGCGGTAGGTGGCCTCGGCCTGCTTGAGTTCGGCCGGGTCACCGGTTGCCACCTGGATGTCGGCGAGGCCGACCTGCGCTTCGCTGTAGCCGAGGTCGGCGAGTTGCCGGTAGTTGCGTTCGGCGGTGGCGGTGTCGCCGTTCTTCAGGGCCTCGTTGGCCAGGCGCTGGTCGGGCAGGCCGGCGCAGCCGGTGAGGCTGATCGCCAGGGCCAGGGCACAGAGCAGTGGTACTGCTGAGGGCCTCATCGCGGGTGAACCCGCTCCCACAGGGGTTCCGCGCTCTCCTGTGGGAGCGGCGGTTCGGCGCCCCGATTTACCCGCGATTGGGTGCGACACGTAGTAACTGTTCATCACCGAACTCCTCTTCAGAGCCCATGCGCCATGGCGCTGTCGATCAGCCAGTCCAGCGACGGGCCGCGCTTGGCGTTGACGCTCGCTGGCAGGCCGACCATCTGGCTCGGCAGCGGTGCATCCGGCTTGATCTGCACGCGGATGTCCGAGGACAGGTCGTCGCTGTTGAGGTTGGCGCTGCTGACGATGCGCCCGGTGCGCTCTTCGCCGTCGCCGGCGATCTGGAAGTTGACCCGGGTGCCTGGCTTGACGTCGTCGAACTGGCGATAGCTGAAGCGTGCGTCGATGGTCGGATTGCTGGTGCGCGGGATCAGCTGGAAGATCACCGCGCCCTTGGCCGCGTACTGGCCGTCATCCACCAGTTGGCGGGCGACGGTGCAGTCGCACGGGCTGGTAAGGGTGCCGCTCATCTGCTTGCCGAACAGTTCCTCGACCTTGGCCGGTTCCAGTTGCTCGTCGTCCAGGTGGCCCTTGAGCAGGTCGAGCATGCTGGTGCTGAACGAAGCCAGCGGCGCGCCCTTGACGACCTCGGCACCGTTTTCCACCAGGGCCTGCAGGGTGCCGTCGCGCGGCATGGTGACCTGGGTGGTGGGCACGCTGACCACGCCGGCTTCGGCATGGCTGACGAAGTACACGCCGTACACCGACTTGGCGATGAAGGCGAAGGCGGCGACGCCGACTACGAACACGCCGAGGCTGAAGGTCACGGCGCGCAGGCGGCCCAGCGGGCTGAGGCCGCCGCCGTCGTTCTTCTGCTTGCGCGCCTTGGTGAAGTTGTCGCGCTGCAGGGTACTGAGCACGTCGCCGATGCTGATCAGCTCGCCGGACAGGTGCGAGGTGATCAGGTGGCGCAAGGTGGCGATGTCGCGTGGCTCGAGGTTCTGGAACTGCACGCCGGTCCGGCCGTCGGCCGCGTTGTGCGAGCGCACCTGGAACTCGATATCCATCGACAGGCCCAGGTTGTCGACGGTGAACTGCAGGCGTCCGCGCATCACTTCGCCCACGGGCAGCGGCTGTTTGGCGTGGAAGCTCAGGCCGCCTGCGGAGAGGTCTTCGACCTTGACCTCGACGGTCTCGCGGTTCGCATTCAGGTAGCGCAGCCTGGCCGGGATCTTGACCCGGGCATGCTGGCGCTGGGTTTCGGACTCATGCACGACATTGACATTCACGGCGGTATTCATGGCGATGTTTTCCTGTTGGATCCGTAGGGTTGCGGCGACTCACACGACCACGAACAGCACAGCAACGAAGATGCTGGCCGCCGAGAAGGTCATGGTCCGGGAGGACCAGGTGTTGAACCATTGCTGGAAGCTGGCGAGGTCGCGTTTGAGTGCGGTGGGCTGGCGGGTCCAGGACTGGCGGTCGAGGCGGAAGAACACGTAGATCTTCATCAGCGCGCCGACGATCTGGTTGTAATAGAGGATCAGCGGGTAGGCCGGGCCGATCTTGTGTCCGGAGCACAGCAGCATGATCGTGAGGATCAGGCGGGTGATGCCGATCCACAGCAGGTAGGCGAGGATGAACTTGCCGCCGAACTTGAAGCTGGCGATCAGCGCCACGGTCAGGCCGAGCAGGCTGGTCCACATCGAGACGCGCTGGTCGAACAGCACCACGCTGGTGAACAGGCCGAGGCGGCGCATCCCCAGGCCCAGGGCGCGGGAGTTCTGCCGCAGGTTGTTGCCGTACCAGCGGTACATCAGCTTGCGGCTGGCCTTGAAGAAGCTCTTTTCCGGCGGATGCTCGACAGTGTTGATGTCGGCGTCGGGCACGTAGAAGGTGTCGTAGCCCAGGCGCATCAGGCTGAACCAGCTGGACTTGTCGTCGCCGGTGAGGAATTTGAAGCGGCCGAGGCGCCAGTGGTACAGCGAGTCGCTTTCGACGTCGGCGATGAATTCGGGGTTGGTGACTACCGTGGCGCGGAACATCGACATGCGCCCGGTCATGGTCAGCACGCGCTTGGACAGGGCCATGGAGCACATGTTGATGTGGCGTTGGGCGAAGCGCAGCTTGTGCCATTCGCTCATCACGTAGCCGCCGCGCACTTCGCAGAATTCGTTGGTGGTCAGGCCGCCGACATTGCCGAACAGCTTGAACCAGGGCACGGTCTTGCGTACCACGCCTTCGCCGAGCACGGTGTCGCCGTCGATCACCGCAACCACGGCATTCTCGTCCGGCAGGTGGCGGGAGATGGCGCGGAAACCGAAGGCCAGGCCGTCGCGCTTGCCGGTCCCGGCGATGCGCACGAAGTCCAGGCTGACGTGTTCCGGCGGGTTGTACTTGGCCCACAGGCTCTTGATCAGCAGCTCGTCGGACATTTCCACCAGTGAGCAGACCACGGTGGTCGGGTAGCCGCACTGGATCGCTTCGCGGATAACCGAGCTGTACACCTGGGCGGTGGTCAGGGCGTCGATGCGGAAACTGGTGACCATCAGGTACACGTGGGACGGATCGGCCGCCTTGCCCAGCTTGCGCACCTGGCGCCGCAGCCGTGGGTAGACCACGTAGAGGAACAGCATGCCGCGCACGAAGTGGGTCGCGCCCATGGAATAGCGCCAGATGCCGACGGCGCCGATCAGGAACAGGAAGTCCTTGGAGTCGGGGTCGAACAGGGTGTTGGGCAGGGCCAGGGCGATCAGCATGAGCAGGCTCACGTAGAACAGCCAACCGGCGGCCTGCAGCAGGCCGTGCTTGAGGCTTTGCATGTTCAGCATCCGTATCGGTGACGGGACGTTCGAAAAAGCGCGCGGGGCCGCACGGCCCCGCGCAGCCTGCTTACCAGCAGATACCTTCGGTACGGCTGGCCGGGCAGGTGGTCTTGCTCATGAAGCCGACCAGGTCGATCACTTGCTTGCCGGCCGGGGCCTGCTGGGCCAGGGCTCGGAACTGCTCGTCGCGGTTGCCCAGGACGATGATCTCGGCGTCGTCGATGACCTTCTGGAAGTCGTCGTTGAGCAGCGAGGAGACGTGAGGGATCTTCGACTCGATGTAGTCCTTGTTGGCGCCATGGACCCGGGCGTACTGCACGTTCTGGTCGTAGATGTTCAACTGGTAGCCCTTGCCGATCAGGCGTTCGGCCAGTTCCACCAGCGGGCTTTCGCGCAGGTCGTCGGTGCCGGCCTTGAAGCTCAGGCCGAGCAGGGCGACCTTGCGCTTGTCATGGCTTTCGATGATGTCGAAGGCGTTCTGCACCTGGGATTCGTTGCTGCGCATCAGCGAGTCGAGCAGCGGCGCCTTCACGTCGAGGCTGCCGGCGCGGTAGGTGAGGGCGCGTACGTCCTTGGGCAGGCACGAGCCGCCGAAGGCGAAGCCCGGGCGCATGTAGTACTGGGACAGGTTGAGGGCCTTGTCCTGGCAGACCACGTCCATCACCTCGCGGCCATCGACGCCGACGGCCTTGGCGATGTTGCCGATCTCGTTGGCGAAGGTGACCTTGGTCGCATGCCAGACGTTGCAGGTGTACTTGATCATCTCGGCGACTTCGATGTCCTTGCGGATGATCGGCGCATCGAGTTCCTCGTAGAGGGCCTGGAGCACGTCGCCGCTGGCCTTGTCCAGCTCACCGATGACGGTCATCGGCGGGTGGTCGTAGTCCTTGATCGCGGTGCTTTCACGCAGGAACTCGGGGTTGACCGCCACGCCGAAATCGACGCCGGCCTTCTTGCCCGAGCAGTCTTCGAGGATCGGGATCACCACGTTCTTCACGGTGCCCGGCAGCACGGTGCTGCGTACCACGATGGTGTGACGGCTGGCTTTCTCGCGCAGGACGAAGCCGATCTCGCGGCACACCGACTCGATGTACTCCAGGCCAAGGTCGCCGTTCTTCTTGCTCGGGGTGCCGACGCAGATCATCGACAGGTCGCTGTCGCGGATGGCCTGGGAGAAATCGGTGGTGCCACGCAGGCGACCGTTGGCGATACCCTGTTGCAACAGGGTTTCCAGGCCGGGTTCGACGATCGGGGACTTGCCCTGGTTGATCAGGTCGATCTTGGTTGCGGAAACATCCACGCCGATGACCTCATGGCCCCGGGCAGACAGGCATCCGGCACAGACTGCACCCACATAACCCAAACCAAAGATGCTGATACGCATCGCATTCACCTCATGTAGTTAGCTACGCCGATTCCATTCAAAGAACCGGACCGGGTTGATTACCAGCCGTTTTTCGGGCGCGCGAAACCGAAGCGAAAGTTCCGGGGTTCGCACGCAGGCATAAGTAAGTTGTGAGCGCTTAAATACATGCACTCAAATAAGGCAGCCAATGGCCATAAAACGGGGCATGCCCCAAACGCTAGCCGTCTTTATTGCAGTACCGCTGTTTCAATACTGCAGTGCTTGTTCTTTCAACTGGATTAAATCCTTTGAAATCAACCACTAGGACGAATTTTGAGTGCGTCTTCTCCTGGGCCTGAGCGGTGCTCCGGACGGGTTCCGGGCATAGGCTCGACTGGGTCCGTACAACTTCCACACTGGAATGTTTGTTATGTAAGTCATTTCTCACATGCTGCTCTGGAAAATCGTTACCGGTGGTATGAGCGGCTATCCGAGGGATAGTTCCGGAGGTGCGGGAGGCGTGGTGAAAGATTTTTTAATATTTTTTAATGGTGGAATACTTTCAATCTGATAGCACGCGGGAGTTTCACCCCGATATATACGGGGCGAACTTGGGGTGGGATGGTTTTGTGCCATTACGGAAAATTTTTTCAGGATTTTTCGTCAAAAAACTACGAACGGTCTTATGGCGTTTTGCGATAACGCAAGAAGGGTGGTTTTTTGGCGCCGGGATGTTGGCGGATTTGAGGGGCAGGGGGATTTGTTTTGTTCATGATGGCCTCATCGCTGGCAAGCCAGCTCCCACAGGTTCCGCGATCCCTGTGGGAGCTGGCTTGCCAGCGATGAGGCCATCAGCCATACGGCAGATCAATCGTCAGGATGATCCCGCAGGAACACCAGATTGTCCGGTTTCGACTGCTCGGCACTGTAGTAGTACCCCTGCACATCGAACTGCTTGAGCTGTTCCGGGTCGTTGATCCGCTCCTGGATCACGAAACGGCTCATCAGGCCCCGGGCTTTCTTGGCGTAGAAGCTGATGATCTTGTATTGCCCGTTCTTCTGGTCGCGAAACTCGGTATTGATCACCCGGGCCTTGAGCGCACTGCGTTTCACCGCGCTGAAATACTCGTTGCTGGCCAGGTTGAGCAGCAGGTCGTCGCCTTGCTCGGCCAGCGCCTGGTTCAACCATTCGCTGATCCGCGTGCCCCAGAAGGCGTACAGGTCCTTGCCGCGGGCGTTGGCCAGCTTGGTGCCCATCTCCAGGCGGTAGGGCTGCATCAGGTCCAGCGGGCGCAGCAGGCCATAGAGGCCGGAGAGCATGCGCAGGTGGTCCTGGGCGTAGCTGAAGTCGTCCTCCTCCAGGCTTTCGGCATCCAGCCCGGTATAGACGTCGCCCTTGAAGGCCAGCAGCGCCTGCTTGGCGTTGACCGGGGTGAACTGCGGGGTCCAGCTGCCGAAGCGCGCGGCATTGAGGCCGGCGAGCTTGTCGGAAAGGTGCATCAGCTCGCTGATCTGCGCCGGAGACAGCTCGCGCAGTTGCAGGATCAGCTCCTGGGAGTCGTCCAGGTACTGCGGCAGGGTGAAGCGCGAGGTCACCGGCGGGGTGTCGTAGTCGAGGGTCTTGGCGGGGGAAATCACCGTCAGCATAAGGTCGGCTCCTTGGATCGTCGGGCGATTCTACGGGGCGCGACTAATGTTCTCCAGCTATCGCGGCGATAGGCACAAGCGCTGCTATAGTGCCCGGCGGATCAATGCAAGAGTGTTCATCGTGCGTAAAGCCCTCGTCGCCCTGACCGTCCTGCTGGCCTTCGGCGCCCAGGCCGCTATGCAGCCCGTTGCCGTTTTCGATCGTGCTGCCTGGCCGGAGACCCTGGATACCCCGGTGCTTTTCGACGTGGCCTCGCGGGCCGAGACCCTTTCCTTCGCGCGGGTACTGAGCGAAAGCGAAGTCCTCGACGACGCGACCCTTACCGCCCGGCTGCAACTGCGCCAGGCCAATATGCCGATGATCCGCGAAGTGCGTGAGCGCTTATGGCGCACCCTGTGGCGCAACTACGACATGGCCCAGCAAAGTTGCGAGCAGGATGCGTCGTTCTGCTACGTGGTGGAAAACCTCGGCGACCTGCGCCGTACGGCTGCTACCTTCGCCGTCGAGGCCGACTCCTTCTATGCCGGTTGGGCCGAACCGAGCCGGCAGTTCCATATCGCCTACCTGAACGAAATCCTGCGCAAGGCCGCGCTGTTTCCTCAGACCGCCAGCGAGGTGGCGCTGTTCTCGCCCCAGGAACTGACGGGGGACCGCCTGAATGACCGCCTGTTCCTGCTTAGCTTCGACGGCGGCCCCAGCGTGATCCCCGGCAATACCGAAGCCCTGGCCACCTTCCTGCGCAAGCAGAAGCTGCATGGCCTGTTCTTCGTTCTCGGGCAGAACCTGCAGAACCGCCGCGACCGGCAGTCGCTGCAGGCGCTGCGGGACATGTATCGCGGGCAATGCGTCGGTACCCAGGGTTGGCAGTACCGTTCCCATGCGCAATGGAAGGACTGGGAGGACTCGGTGATTCGCGGGGTGGCGCGGGCGCAGAGCGATCTGCCGGAGCAGTACGTGCCACTGTTCCGCCCGCCCTACGGGCAACGTCGTGCCGACAGCCCGGCCTTCTTCGCCAGTCAGAACCTCAGGGTCGCCCTGTGGGATATAGACGCCCAGGATCTCGGCGCACTGACCGCCGAGCAGTCGGCGCAGCGCACCCTGACCTTGATGCTGCTATGGCGTCGCGGCCTGATCCAGCTCAACGACAGCCAGCCCAAGGCCCTGGAAGTAGTGACCTGGCTGCTGACCAATACGGCACGAAGCGGGATCGGCTGGGAGGACTGCCGCGACTTCGCCGGGCAGTGATCGGACGGGGAGTGGTGAAAGGATTCAACGCAGTCCACTCCTGACTGTAGTCGGGGTTTCCCGGCTCGCCAAGGGCTATTCGTCAAAGCGAAAAATAAACTTCACCAACCGGTAAAAACGCTTTTTCCTGCAATGGTTTTTGCGGTATGTAGGAGTCAGACGGCCGAATCCTGCAGCCAGGTGGCGTCTCCAGGGACCTTCCTTATGCAGGTGCACTTCCCGCCCGTAACGACGCGGATACGGGAAGAACGGCGTCACTCTGCGATGCAGCCGTAGCGCATCGTGTAGCCCCACATAAGGTGACCGAGTATGGATGACCAAGGACGCACTTCTTCCTCCGACCAGCCAATCCTGTATGTGTTGGACACCAACGTCCTGATTCACGACCCCAATGCCCTGCTCAATTTCGAAGAACACCACGTCGCCATTCCCATGACGGTGCTGGAAGAACTCGACAAGCTCAAGACCGGCAAACATACAGTCGCCGCCGAATGCCGCCAGGCCATCCGCCTTATCGACCAGACCCTGGGCGATGCCACACCGTCCGATGTCGAGCTGGGTGTCCCCATCCAGCGCGGCAAGAGCGGTCCGAAGGGGTCGCTGTCGATCCTGATGACCGAGCGCACCGAACCCAATCGCCTGCTCCCTGAACACCTCAACGACAACATCATCATCAACCAGGTCCTGGACCTGCGCAGCAAGCACAAGCATCGCGACGTGGTGCTGGTGACCAAAGACATCAACATGCGCCTCAAGGCCCGCGCCTGCGGGATCGCGGCCGAGGACTACAGCACCGACCAACTGGTCGATGACGTCAGCCTGCTATCCAAGGGCTATCACTCGGTGACGGGCTCCTTCTGGGATCGCGTTGCGAAGGTCGAAACCCGTCAGGAGCGCGGCCGTACCTGGCATCGGGTGCAACTGATCGACAACCTGCCGGCGGTTCATGTCAACGAGTTCATCATCGATGAACAGGGCTTCGTTGGCTGGATCAAGGGCATCAAGGACAGCGAGCTGCTGCTCCTGGACCTGCACCAGGAGCCGCTGCTGCACCAGGAAGCCTGGGGCCTCAAGCCGCGTGACATCCACCAGGGCCTGGCGCTGTTCGCCTTGCTCGACCCGGATATCCACCTGGTCAACCTGACCGGCGCCGCCGGTTCCGGCAAGACCATCCTGGCGCTGGCAGCGGCGATCGAGCAGACCATGGTCAGCAAGCGCTACCGGCGCATCATCGCAACCCGCAGCGTGCAGGGCCTGGACCAGGAAATCGGCTTCCTGCCCGGCACCGAGGCGGAAAAGATGGAACCGTGGCTCGGCGCCATCACCGACAACCTCGAAGCCCTGCACATGGATGACGAGAGCACGCACGGCAGTGTCGAATACATTCTCGAAAGGGTCCCGTTGCAGTTCAAATCCCTGAACTACATCCGCGGGCGCAGCTTCCAGCAAAGCTTGATCCTCATCGACGAATGCCAGAACCTCACCCCGC
Organism: Pseudomonas bharatica; assembly: GCF_048586865.1. Taxonomy (NCBI): domain Bacteria; kingdom Pseudomonadati; phylum Pseudomonadota; class Gammaproteobacteria; order Pseudomonadales; family Pseudomonadaceae; genus Pseudomonas; species Pseudomonas bharatica. Next base: position 96,711 of record NZ_JBMAWR010000014.1, read on the forward strand.
ACCAGATGAAAACCATCATCACCCGTGCCGGTGCAGGCTCCAAGGTGATCTGCCTGGGCAACCTGGCGCAGATCGACACGCCCTACCTCTCGGCCACCAGCTCGGGTCTGACCTACCTCACCGAGCGCTTCAAGGACTTCCCGAACGGGGTGCATATCACCTTGCAAGGGGTGCCGCGGTCGATTCTGGCCGAGTACGCCGAGTCGCATCTGTAAACGACAGCACCGGGCGGCCAAGCGCCGCCCGGCTTTTTTTCGCTGCCAGATCCTGACTCGCGGGTTTACAATCCCCACCCCCGATCAGGAGTTCCCTCTGTGCTGACTCATCTCGATTCCCAGGGCCGTGCCGCGATGGTCGATGTGACCGACAAGGCCGTGACCTTCCGCGAAGCCGTGGCCGAAGCGCGTGTGCGCATGCTGCCGCAGACCCTGAGCATGATCGTCGACGGTGCCCATCCCAAGGGCGATGTGTTCGCCGTGGCGCGTATCGCTGGCATCCAGGCGGCGAAGAAGACCAGTGATCTTATTCCGCTGTGCCATCCGCTGATGCTGACCGGGGTGAAGGTCGAGCTGAGCGCCGAGGGCAGCGACTGCGTGCATATCGTTGCGCGCTGCAAGCTGTCCGGGCAGACCGGGGTGGAGATGGAGGCGCTGACGGCCGCCAGCGTCGCCGCGCTGACCCTCTATGACATGTGCAAGGCGGTAGACCGCGGCATGACCATCGAGAGCGTGCGTCTGCTGGAGAAACTCGGCGGCAAGAGCGGCCATTACCAGGCTGATGCGCAATGAAGATCAATGTCGTGTATTTCGCCCGCTACCGCGAGGTGCTGGGGCTCGATGGCGAAACGCTGGAAGGCGATTTCGCCCGTATCGAGGATGTGCGCCAGGCCCTGCTCGGCAAGGGCGAAGCCTATGCGGTGCTGGCCGGGCAGAACCTGATGTGCGCGCGCAACCAGGATCTGTGCAGGACGGACGAAACCCTTGCAGACGGCGACGAAGTGGCTTTCTTCCCGCCGGTTACCGGAGGTTGAGATGAGCGTCAGGGTACAGGCTGCGCCTTTCGACCCGGGAGCGGAAACCAATGCCATGCATGCGGCCAATGTCGGTGTTGGCGCGGTGGTGGCGTTTGTCGGCTATGTCCGCGATTTCAATGATGGCCTGGATGTGGCCGGGATGTTTCTCGAGCACTACCCGGGCATGACCGAAAAGGCCCTGGGCAAGATCGTGGCCGAGGCCGGGCAGCGCTGGCCGTTGCTCAAGGTCGAGGTGCTGCACCGGGTCGGGGCTCTGCAGCCAGGCGAGCCGATCGTCTTCGTCGGCGTCGCCAGCGCCCATCGCCAGGCGGCGTTCGACGCCTGCAATTTCATCATGGACTACCTCAAGACCCGGGCACCGTTCTGGAAGAAGGAGCAGACCAGCGAAGGGGAGCGCTGGGTCGAGGGCAGGCAGAGCGATACCGATGCGGCGGGGCGTTGGTAGACAACACTTCTGAAAACCATGCAAAACCCTGTGGGAACAGGGTTTTGTGTTGTTCTGGCGATTTAGGTTGTTGTGTTTCCATACGATAAAGTCCAGTATGGATTAACAAGTACAAATAACCACCGGCCCTCGGGCCCGACTCCTTTCCTCTGTCTTGTCACCCCCAACACAACAACGAGCGAGAGAGCCCCATCATGAAGACCACCCACCTGATCGCCGGCCTGGCCCTCGGCCTGCTGGCCAGCAGCCCGCTGTTCGCCGCGGAAAAGACCCTGCGCATCGGCATCGAGGCGGCCTACCCACCGTTCGCCTACAAGACCCCGGACGGCAATATCGCCGGCTTCGACTACGACATCGGCAACGCCCTGTGCGCCGAGATGAAGGTCGAGTGCAAGTGGACCGAACAGGAATACGATGGCCTGATCCCGTCGCTGAAGGTGAAGAAGATCGACGCCGCGCTGTCTTCGATCACCATCACCGAGGAACGCAAGAAATCCGTGGACTTCACCCACAAGTACTACTTCACCGGGGCGCGCCTGGCGATGAAGGAGGGCAGCCAGGTCGATGACCAGTACGAAGCCCTGAAAGGCAAGCGCATCGGCGTGCAGCGGGCGACCACCACCGACCGTTATGTCACTGCGGTGCTGGTGCCCAAGGGCGTGGAAGTGGTGCGCTACACCACCAACGAAGAAATCTTCATGGACATGGCCTCGGGCCGGCTCGACGGGGTTTTCGCCGACACCATCCCGCTGCAGTTGGGCTTCCTCGAGAGTGACAAGGGCAAGGGCTTCGCGTTCGTCGGCCCGGAACTGAAGGATCCGAAGTTCGTCGGTGAAGGCGCCGGTATCGCCGTGCGCAAGGGCAATACCGAGCTGGTCGCGGAACTGAACAAGGCCATCGATGCGATTCGCGCCAATGGCGAGTACCAGAAGATCCAGGCCAAGTACTTCAAGACCGATATCTACGGCGACTGATCTGTCGCCCCAAGCCAGGGCCTGACGCTGTTCAGGCCTTGAGCTCCTTCAGGTGCTTGTACACCGTCGCCCGCCCCATGTTCAGCACATTGGCCACATAGTTGGCCGCACTCTTGCCCTTGAACGCGCCTTCGGCATGCAGGGCCAGGACCAGTTCGCGCTTGTGATCGCGGGTGAGCAGGTTGAGGCTGAGCTGACGCTGGCGCAGCCAACTGTTGAGGAAGGTGTTGATACGTTCCTGCCAATCATCGCGGAACAGTGATTCCGGCTGTGGAATCAGCTTGCCCGGCGAAAGGAACAGGTCCAGCGCCGCCTTGACGTTCTCGAACAGGGAAATGTTCAGGTTGATGCACAGCACCGCCAGCGGCTGGCCCGACGGGTCGCGCAGCACGGTGCTCAGCGAGCGGATCTTCTGGCCGTCCCAGTTGAGCTTTTCATAAGGGCCGATATTGGTTTCGTCGGTGCCCTCCTCGAACATGTCTTCCAGCGCCGCGTCGTCGCCGATCTCGCGCTTGGACAGGTTGTTGGCGATGTAGTCGATCTTCTGCGTGCGCAGGTCGTGCAAGACCACTTCGGCGTGGGGGAAGAACAAGGTGGCGATGGCATCGGCGATCGCCCGGTAGTTCTGCAGGAATGGATCGGGGCTGGACATTCTGGCGGGCTCCGCGATGGGGTCGGCGCCCTTGGTGCAGGGCGCTGGGAGTTTGCCGCAAACGGCCGGAGGAGTCACCCGCCGAGGCGCGCGGGTGACAGTTGTGCGGCGCTCAGGCCGAAGCCACGCAATTCGGCCGGCAATTCTTCTCCACGCACCAGGGCGGCGCTGGCCTGGCCCATGGCCGGCGAGGTCTGGATGCCATAGCCACCTTGCGCGGCGACCCAGAACAGGCCGGTCACCAAGGGGTCGAAGCCGGCCACCAGGTCGCCGTCGGCAACGAAGCTGCGCAGCCCGGCCCAGGTGCGGAAGGGGCGGCGGATCGTCAGGGTGGTGGCTTCCTCGATCTGGTAGATGCCCAGGGCGATGTCCAGCTCTTCCGGCTGTACATCGTGGGGCTCGACCGGGTCGGCGTTGCACGGCGAACCCAGGAGCATGCCGGCGTCGGGCTTCATGTAGAACGACTCGTCCAGGCTGACCAGCATCGGCCAGGCGTGGGTGTCGATGCCTGCCGGCGCTTCGAAGATGAACGCGGCGCGGCGCTTGGGTTGCAGGCCCAGCGGCCTGGCCCCGGCCAGCTCACCGATCCTGTCGGCCCAGCCTCCGGCGGCATTGATCAGCACCGGGGCGCGGAACTTACCGCGTGAGGTTTCGACGAGCCACTGACCCTGCGCATCCTTGTCCAGGCCCAGCACCTCGCAATCGCCATGGATCTCGCCCTGCTGGCGACGGATGCCGCGCAAGTAGCCCTGGTGCAGGCCGTCGGTATCGATATCGCTGGCGCTGGGGTCGTACAGGGCACCGTGGACCTTTTCCCGCTTGAGCACCGGAATCCGCGCGCAGGCTTCATCGGCGTCGAGCAACTGCATGTCCGGCACGCAGGCGCGGGCGCTTTCGAACTGGCGCTGGAGTTCTTCGGCATCGCCTTCGAAGTCCACGGTCATCTCGCCGCGCGGGGTCAGTAGCGGGTGGTCGGCGAAGCCAGCAGGCGGCTGGTCGAAGAAGGCCCGGCTGGCGAGGGTCAGGGCGCGTACCTGCGGCGTGCCGTAGGCAGCGGTGTAGAGCGCCGCCGAGCGACCGGTGGAGTGATAGCCCGGCAGGGTTTCGCGCTCCAGCAGCAGGACCTTGCCGTGGGGCGCCAGCCAGTAGCCGGTGGACGCGCCGGCAATGCCGGCGCCGATGATGATGTAGTCGGCCTGTTGCATGACAGTCTCCGCGACTCAGTGGCTGCACTGCAGATGGTAGAGGGCATTGGCCAGGGCGATGTCTTCCAGGCCGAGGCCGATGGAGCGGAAGAACGCATGGCGCTTGTATTCGGGGCGGGCGGCATGGCCGCTGACCAGTTCCGGCAGGTCGCCGACGATGGCGGCCTGGTTCCAGCCATGCTGTTCGGCGGCCAGGCGCATTTCGCCGGCGCTGCCCGGGGTGGTCTTGCGGTAGTCGCAGTAGACGTCCATCGCTGCCAGGCTGGCCGGTGGTACTTCGTGGGCGCGTACGGCGTTGGTGCTGATCGAGGTGATCAGCGCCGGTTTGCTCAGCTTGGCCGGGTCGATCACCGGCTTGGCCGAAGAGGTGCAAAGCAGGATCACATCGGCGTCGTGCAGCGCGCTATCGAGGTCATCATGCAGGTCCAGGCGGCTGTCCAGGGCGAGAAGGGCGTTGCGCTGCTCGGCACTTTTGCCGTGCAGGGAGGGCGAGTACAGGCGGATGTCCTGCCATTCGCGCAATTCGCTGACGTAATGCAAATGGGCGAGGGCGATCGGACCGCTGCCGATGATGGCCAGGCGCCGGGCGTCGGCCGGGGCCATGGTATCCACCGCAACGGCGGTGGTGGCGGCGGTACGCGCCGTGGTCAGTTCGCCGGCGTCGCAGAGCAGCAGGGGCTGGCCGCTGTCCATCGACATCAGCAAGGTCCAGGCGGTCACCAGCGGCCCCTGGTCGCGGACGATGTAGGGAGACGTCTTGACGCCATAGACCCGTTCTTCGGCGAGCACGCCGCCGTAGTTGATGAAATCGCCCTGGCCGGCGGGAAACTCCACCAGTTGCTGTGGCGGTTGCACCGCCTGGCCGGCGGCCAGGTCGCGGAACAGGTCGCGCAGCACCCGGGGAACATCCACCCGGGCGAGCAGTTGGCGGGCTTGCTGCTGATCGATGACTAGAGGCGCGGCCATTGGGTGGGGCTCCGGGGTTGGTTGATAAACTAATTTTTCCATTATGGACTTTTAGTTTAAGTATTTTCCATCCCCAAGGTCTGAAATTTGTGGTGTTGCTGATGGCCCTATCGCTGGCGCGCCGCCGATCCTGTGGGAGCTGGCTTGCCAGCGATGAGGCCATCAGCATCACCAACAATCTCCAGGCATAAAAAAACGCAGTCCGAAGACTGCGTTCCTTGTCATCACCCGTGCTTTTTCGGCACCGGCTTGAGCAACTCCGTAGGCGGCATCTCGCAACTGATCTTGCGCCCGAGCAGTTCCTCGATCGCCGGCAATTGGTAGGAATCGTCCTCGCCGGCAAAGCTGATCGATACCCCGCTGGTCCCGGCCCGGCCGGTGCGGCCGATGCGGTGCACGTAGTCGTCCGGATCTTCCGGCAGGGTGAAGTTGATCACGTGGCTGATGCCATCGATGTGAATACCGCGACCGGCGACGTCGGTGGCGACCAGCACGGTGATGCGGCCTTCGCGGAAGTTCTCCAGGGTGCGGATGCGCTTGTGCTGCGGCACGTCGCCGGACAACTGCGCAGCGTTGACACCGTCGCGCACCAGGCGCTCTTCGATCCGCCGCACTTCGTCCTTGCGGTTGGCGAAGACGATGACCCGTTCCCACTTGTTCCCGGTGACCAGGTTGTACAGCAGCTTGTACTTGTCGCTGCCGGCAACGGCGTAGACATGCTGCTCCACGGTTTCGCTGGCAACGTTCTCCGGCTCGATCTCGACGATGGCCGGATTGGTGGTCCATTGCTTGGCCAGGTTCATCACGTCTTCGGTGAAGGTGGCCGAGAACAGCAGCGTCTGGCGCTCGCTCTTGGGCGGGGTCTGGCGAATGATCTGGCGCACCTGCGGGATGAAGCCCATGTCGAGCATGCGGTCGGCTTCGTCCAGCACCATCACCTCGACCATGTCCAGGTGCACTTCGCCACGCTGGTTGAAGTCCAGCAGGCGGCCCGGGGTGGCGACGAGGATGTCGCAGTGGCGGGCTTCGAGGGCCTTGAGCTGCTTGTCGTAGTCCATACCCCCGACGAAGGTCATCACGTTGAGGCCGGTGTACTTGGTCAGCGCCGCGGCATCCTTGGCGATCTGCACCACCAGCTCGCGGGTCGGGGCAATGATCAGTGCCCGCGGCTCGCCCATGTAGCGCTCCTTGGGCGGCGGGGTCTGCTGCAGCTGGGTGATGATCGAGATCAGGAAGGCCGCGGTCTTGCCGGTGCCGGTCTGGGCCCGGCCGATTGCATCCTGGCCGCGCAGGGTGAACCCCAGCACCTGGGCCTGGATCGGCGTGCAATAGGGGAAGCCGAGGTCGTGGATGGCATGCATCAGCTCCGGCGAGAGCTTGAAATCATGGAAGCGGGTCTTGCCTTCCTGCGGCTCGACCACGAAATCTTCCAGCTTCCAGGTCGAGGCCTGGGGCTTCGGCTTGCGTTCGCGGCGCGGCTTGGCGGCAGGCTGGCTGCGTGCAGGCTTGGCCGCCTCCGTGGTCTCTGCGCGGGCTGGCGTTTCGGCTTTGCGCTGGTCGACGGCGGGCGGTGCGGGAGCGGGAGTCGGGGCAGGTGGCTGCATCACGGGGGCAGCGCTTTCGGCGACGAGTTGCTCAACCTCGCCTTTGCCGAACATCTTCTTGAGTGCTTTGAGCACGATCTTCTCATCGATTGGTTAAGGAATGTACGCCGGGCAGTGTAATGCAAGATTCGGGCTCGGCGTAGTGGATTGATCCGACAACTACAGGTAATGCGACTTTCAGCGCAGACGCTGGCTCAGCCAGTCGAAGATGTCGCGGATTTCGTCCGGTACCACCTCGTGCTCCATCGGGTACTCCAGCCAGTTGACACTGACACCCCAGTGCTTGAGGTACTCGAACGCGGTTCTGCCCATGGCCGGGAGCACCACCGGGTCATTTACGCCGTGCAGGCACAGCGCCGGGATGCGCTGCTGGCTGGCGGTAAGCTGGGTGTCGTCCTTGAAGGTCGGCGCATAGGTGGACAGTGCCAGCACGCCTCCGAGCGCACCTTGCCACCTTATATAGGCGGTATGCAGCACCACCGCGCCGCCCTGGGAGAAGCCGGCAAGAAAGATCCGGTTCGGGTCGATGCCGGCGGCGCGCTGATCTTCGATCAGACCGATGACCTGCTCGGCGGACTCTTCCAGTTGCGCCTCGTCTATGGCCCGGGCCGGGCTCATGGCCTTGATGTCGTACCAGCTGGGCATTTCATAGCCGCCGTTGATCGTCACCGCGCGGCTTGGTGCCTGGGGCATAACGAAACGGGTGGTGAGCAGATGCTCCTGCAACATCTCGGCAACCGGCATGAAGTCGTAGCGATCGGCCCCCAGCCCGTGCAACCAGATCACACAGGCGTCGGCGGTCTTCTGGGGTTCGAGAATCAATGGGTTGGTCATGACTGCTCCGAAGTAGTGCACGCGATCTCAATGCGGTGCATGAAAAAAAGGCACGCGAGGGCCACGGGGAAAAAAGATGTCGCATTGCTATAACTTTGCCAGTTGCCAAAGGCTGAACCGCTTTAGCCAGGCGATGTGGTACGCGCTTTGCTACACCCCCTTCGACATGATGTGGCGTGTTTCCTCGGTAACACCTCCTCATGGGAAAACCAAGGCTGTCACAGAACAGCGAATTGCGCCAATTGACCCAATAACAAGCCGAAACGGGTCGGATGCGCCTCATAAGGGTGCGGTGCAAGCCGGCTCAACACAATAAGAGCGAACTGGAGGTTTTAATGAAGATGTTGAAGTCCACCCTGGCAGTCATGACGGCTGCCGCAGCGCTGGGCCTGAGTTCCTTTGCCCAGGCGGGTGCAACCCTGGATGCGGTGCAGAAGAAAGGCTTTGTACAGTGTGGGGTCAGTGACGGTCTGCCGGGCTTCTCGGTGCCGGACGCCAAGGGCACCATCGTCGGTATCGACGCTGACGTCTGCCGCGCCGTGGCCGCCGCAGTGTTCGGCGACGCGACCAAGGTCAAGTTCAGCCAGCTGAACGCCAAGGAGCGTTTCACCGCGCTGCAGTCCGGTGAAGTCGACGTGCTGTCGCGCAATACCACCTGGACCAGCTCGCGCGACGCCGGCATGGGCCTGGTGTTCGCCGGTGTCACCTACTACGACGGCATCGGCTTCCTGGTGAACAAGAAGCTCGGCGTTTCCAGCGCCAAGGAGCTGGACGGTGCAACCATCTGCATCCAGGCCGGTACCACCACCGAACTGAACGTCTCCGACTACTTCCGTGCCAACGGCCTGAAGTACACCCCGATCACCTTCGACACGTCCGACGAAAGCGCCAAGTCGCTGGAGTCCGGCCGTTGCGACGTACTGACTTCGGACAAGTCGCAGCTCTACGCACAACGCTCCAAGCTGGCCTCGCCGACCGACTACGTCGTTCTGCCTGAAACCATCTCCAAGGAACCGCTGGGCCCCGTCGTGCGCAAAGGCGACGAAGAGTGGTTCTCCATCGTGCGCTGGACCCTGTTCGCCATGCTCAATGCCGAAGAGGCGGGCGTCACCTCGAAGAACGTCGAGGCTGAAGCCAAGTCGACCAAGAACCCGGACGTGGCCCGTATGCTCGGCGCCGACGGCGAGTACGGCAAGGACCTGAAACTGCCGAAGGACTGGGTCGTACAGATCGTCAAGCAAGTGGGCAACTACGGCGAAGTGTTCGAGAAGAACCTTGGCAAGAGCACCCCGCTGCAGATCGACCGCGGCCTGAACGCCCTGTGGAACAACGGCGGCATCCAGTACGCGCCTCCGGTGCGCTGATCGGGTCGGCCCGCGGTGACGTTGCTGTCACCGCGGGCCGTAGCGTTTCTTCTCTTCGGGGCCTTTCATGCACAATCCACCCAGGGGCTTGTCCCTTAGCGATCCACGCGTTCGCGCGTGGCTGTTCCAGATCCTCACGATAGTCTTCGTGGTCGGTCTGGGCTGGTATCTGTTCCACAACACCCAGACCAACCTGCAACACCGGGGCATCACCTCCGGCTTCGACTTCCTCGAGCGCAGCGCCGGCTTCGGCATCGCCCAGCATCTGATTCCCTACACCGAATCCGATTCCTATGCACGGGTCTTCGTCATCGGCCTGCTCAACACGCTGCTGGTGACCTTCATCGGTATCATCCTCGCGACCTTGCTCGGCTTCATCATCGGTGTGGCGCGGCTGTCGCCGAACTGGATGATCAACAAGCTGGCCACCGTCTACGTCGAGACCTTCCGCAACATCCCGCCGCTCCTGCAGATCCTCTTCTGGTATTTCGCGGTGTTCCTGACCCTGCCGGGGCCACGGGGCAGCATCAACATCAACGACACCTTCTTCATCAGCAACCGCGGGCTGAACATGCCCGGGGCCTCGCTGGCCGAAGGTTTTTGGCCGTTCGCGGTAGCCGTGCTGCTGGCGATCGTCGCCGTGGTCGCCATGGTGCGCTGGGCCAATCGCCGCTTCGAGGCCACCGGCGAGCCGTTCCACAAGTTCTGGGCCGCCGTCGGCCTGCTGCTGGTGATTCCGGGCTTGAGCGTGCTGCTGTTCGGCAACCCGCTGAGCTGGCAACTGCCGGAGTTGAAAGGCTTCAACTTCGCCGGTGGCTGGGTGCTGATTCCCGAGCTGCTGGCGCTGACCCTGGCGCTGACCATCTACACCGCGGCGTTCATTGCCGAGATCGTCCGTTCCGGGATCCGCTCGGTGAGCCACGGCCAGACCGAAGCGGCACGCTCTCTGGGCCTGCGCGAAGGGCCGACCCTGCGCAAGGTGATCATTCCCCAGGCCATGCGGGTGATCATTCCGCCGCTGACCAGCCAATACCTGAACCTGGCGAAGAACTCCTCGCTGGCGGCCGGTATCGGTTACCCGGAAATGGTTTCGCTGTTCGCTGGCACCGTGCTCAACCAGACCGGGCAGGCCATCGAGGTGATCGCCATCACCATGAGCGTGTACCTGGCCATCAGCATCAGCATTTCCCTGCTGATGAACTGGTACAACAAGCGCATTGCGCTGATCGAGCGGTAAGGAGACGCGCATGAGTACCCATGTTTTCAAACCCGACATGCCGCCACCGGTGAAGACCGTCGGTGTCGTCGCCTGGCTGCGGGCCAACCTGTTCTCCAGCTGGCTCAACACCCTGCTGACCCTGTTCGCCATCTACCTGGTCTGGCTGATCGTGCCGCCCTTGCTGCAATGGTCGATCTTCGACGCCAACTGGGTCGGCACGACCCGCGCCGACTGCACCAAGGAGGGCGCCTGCTGGGTGTTCGTCCAGCAGCGCTTCGGCCAGTTCATGTATGGCTATTACCCCACCGAGCTGCGCTGGCGCGTTGACCTGACGGTGTGGCTGGCAGTGATCGGCGCGGCGCCGCTGTTCATCTCGCGCTTCCCGCGCAAGGCGGTCTACGGCCTGTGCTTCCTCGTCGCCTACCCGATCATCGCCTACACCCTGCTGCATGGTGGCCTGGGCATGACCACGGTACCCACCAGCCAGTGGGGCGGCCTGATGCTGACCCTGGTGATCGCTACCGTGGGCATCGTCGGCGCCTTGCCGCTGGGCATCCTGCTGGCGCTTGGCCGGCGTTCGAAGATGCCGGCGGTGAAGGTGGTCTGCGTGACCTTCATCGAGTTCTGGCGCGGCGTGCCGTTGATCACCGTGCTGTTCATGTCCTCGGTGATGCTGCCGCTGTTCCTGCCCGAGGGCATGAGCTTCGACAAGCTGCTGCGCGCCATGATCGGGGTGATCCTGTTCCAGTCGGCCTACATCGCCGAAGTGGTGCGCGGTGGCCTGCAGGCCATTCCCAAGGGCCAGTACGAAGCCGCCGCCGCCATGGGCCTGGGCTACTGGCGCGCCATGGGCCTGGTGATCCTGCCGCAGGCCCTGAAACTGGTGATTCCCGGCATCGTCAACACCTTCATTGCCCTGTTCAAGGACACCAGCCTGGTGATCATCATCGGCCTGTTCGACCTGCTCAACAGCGTCAAGCAGGCGGCTGCCGACCCCAAATGGCTGGGTATGGCGACCGAGGGCTACGTGTTCGCGGCCCTGGTGTTCTGGATTTTCTGTTTCGGTATGTCCCGCTACTCCATGCATCTGGAGCGCAAGCTGGATACAGGCCACAAGCGTTAGGAGAGATTTTGATGAGCGAAGCGATCAAACAGCCTGTAGGCCCTGAAGGCATTATCCAGATGCAGGGCGTGAACAAGTGGTACGGCCAGTTCCACGTGCTCAAGGACATCAACCTGAATGTGCGCCAGGGCGAGCGCATCGTCCTGTGCGGGCCGTCCGGCTCGGGCAAGTCCACCACCATCCGTTGCCTCAACCGTCTGGAAGAGCACCAGCAGGGCCGCATCGTGGTGGATGGCGTGGAACTGACCAACGACCTCAAGCAGATCGAGGCGATCCGCCGTGAAGTCGGCATGGTGTTCCAGCACTTCAACCTGTTCCCGCACCTGACCATCCTGCAGAACTGCACCCTGGCCCCGATGTGGGTCCGCAAGATGCCCAAGCGCAAGGCCGAGGAAATCGCCATGCACTATCTGGAGCGGGTACGGATTCCGGAGCAGGCGCACAAATTCCCGGGGCAGTTGTCCGGTGGCCAGCAGCAGCGCGTGGCTATCGCCCGGGCGCTGTGCATGAAACCGAAGATCATGCTGTTCGACGAGCCGACCTCGGCACTCGACCCGGAGATGGTCAAGGAAGTGCTGGATACCATGGTCAGCCTGGCGGAAGACGGCATGACCATGCTCTGCGTGACCCACGAGATGGGCTTCGCCCGGACCGTGGCGAACCGGGTGATCTTTATGGACAAGGGGGAGATCGTCGAGCAGGCGGCACCGGATGACTTCTTCGACCGGCCGCAGAATGACCGGACCAGGTTGTTCCTGAGCCAGATCCTGCATTGATTGAGGTGGCTGGCAGATCCAGGTCTACCAGCCGTTCCTTGTGGTGCTCTTGAGGGCCTCATCGCTGGCAAGCCAGCTCCCACAGGTATCGCATAACCTGTGGGAGCTGGCTTGCCAGCGATGAGGCCCTCAAGAGCAATAAGACTCCTGGATCAGTTCTCTTCTTCCTTCACCACCGGCGCCGGTGGTGGCCGCAGCCCGACCTCGGCTACCAGCTTCAACTGCTTGCCATTGCGCATGACCTCGATGGCCACTTTCTCGCTCGGCTTGATCCGTGCCACCTGGTTCATCGAGCGCCGACCGTCCCCGGCCGGTTCGCCGTTGATACTCAGGATCACGTCACCCAGTTGCAGGCCAGCCCTTTGCGCCGGCCCGTCGCGGAAAATCCCCGCGACTACGATACCCGGGCGACCCTTCATGCCGAACGACTCCGCCAGCTCCTCGCTCAGCGGCTGTACTTCAAGGCCCAGCCAGCCGCGAATCACCTGGCCATGCTCGATGATCGACTTCATCACCTCCAGTGCCAGCTTGGTAGGGATCGCGAAACCGATGCCCTGGGAGCCGCCTGACTTGGAGAAGATCGCCGTATTGATCCCGGTCAGGTTGCCGTTGGCGTCCACCAGCGCGCCGCCGGAGTTGCCCGGGTTGATCGCAGCGTCGGTCTGGATGAAGTCCTCGTAGTTGTTCAGGCCCAGCTGGTTGCGGCCGGTGGCGCTGATGATGCCCATGGTCACGGTCTGGCCTACGCCGAAGGGGTTGCCGATGGCCAGGGCGACATCGCCGATGCGGATGGTGTCGGAGCGGCCGATGGTGATCGCCGGCAGGTTCTTCAGGTCGATCTTCAGCACCGCCAGGTCGGTTTCCGGGTCGCTGCCGATGACCCGGGCCAGGGTTTCACGACCGTCCTTGAGCGCCACCACGATCTGGTCGGCACCGGCGGTCACGTGGTTGTTGGTCAGCAGATAGCCTTCCGGGCTCATGATCACCGCCGAACCCAGGCTCGACTCCCAGCGGCGCTGCTTGGGCAGGTTGTCGCCGAAGAAGCGGCGGAACTGCGGATCCTCGAACAATGGATGGGCGGACTTGTTGACCACCTTGGTGGTGTACAGGTTGGCAACGGCCGGCGCCGCGTGGGTCACCGCGTCGGCGTAGGACACCGGACCCTGGACCACATTGGTGGTCTGCGGTGCCTGTTGCAGGTTGACGTCCTGGCTGGGCAGGCCGACCCACTCGGGAAAACGCTGGATGACCAGCATGGCGATCAGCACGCCGGTGAACAGCGGCCAGCCGAAGTAACGCAGAGCCTTGAACATTTAACGCATCCTGGGGGAGTTGGCCCGAGCCGGTGACGCTATGGGGAAAGTGGTTTGAAGCGCGCGATGATACTTCGGCAAGCACCCGGCAGGAACCGCTAAATCACTCGGCGAGCGATGCCTGCCACCGAGTGCCCCGGGGCATTGCCGGCGGTTTCCCCGAAACCGTCGACGGCCCATAATGGCCGGCATTATACGGGGCCTTGCGCCGCGCTGAACTGCTGAATTGAGGAGTCTTTCCATGGCTGTTGCCCTGACTACCCTGGTCGAGGAAGCCGACCGTTATCTCGGTAGCGCAAAAATCCAGGATTACTGCCCTAACGGCCTGCAGGTCGAGGGGCGCCCGCAGGTGACCCGCATCGTCAGCGGCGTTACCGCCAGCCAGGCACTGCTGGACGCGGCGGTTGAGGCGGGAGCGGACCTGGTGCTGGTGCATCACGGCTATTTCTGGAAAGGCGAGAACCCGTGCATCACCGGGATGAAGCAGCGGCGTTTGAAAACCCTGCTCAAGCACGACATCAGCCTGCTGGCCTACCACCTGCCGCTGGACGTGCACCCGGAGGTGGGCAACAACGTGCAGTTGGCCCGGCAACTGGACATCACCGTCGAAGGCCCGCTGGATCCGGCCAACCCGCGGGTGGTGGGGCTGGTCGGTTCGCTGGCCGAGCCAGTGTCGGCGCGAGACTTCGCCCGTCGGGTCAGTGAAGTCATGGGGCGTGAGCCGCTGCTGGTCGAGGGCGAGGACGTTATCCGCCGGGTGGGCTGGTGCACCGGCGGCGGCCAGGGCTATATCGACCAGGCGATCGAGGCGGGTGTGGACCTGTTCATCAGCGGCGAAGCGTCCGAGCAGACCTACCACAGCGCCCGGGAGAACGGCATCAGCTTCATCGCTGCCGGCCACCACGCGACCGAGCGCTACGGCGTCCAGGCGCTTGGCGATTACCTGGCCCGGCGTTTTGCCCTGGAGCATCTGTTCATCGACTGCCCCAACCCTGTGTGAGCCCAAACGGTCGGGCATATCCATAGATTGTTTCGTTCTAGCCACCCTCCTAAATAGAAGCGGGCGCTGTGATAGAGTGGCCCGCTCGAACACGGCCCGTTTGGCCGTCCACAAGATCGTTTTTCCCGTGAGTAGCCATGGTCGACAAACTGACGCATTTGAAACAGCTGGAGGCGGAAAGCATCCACATCATTCGTGAGGTGGCCGCCGAGTTCGACAACCCGGTGATGCTTTACTCCATTGGCAAGGATTCGGCCGTGATGCTGCATCTGGCACGCAAGGCCTTCTTCCCTGGCAAGCTGCCGTTTCCTGTGATGCACGTCGACACCCAGTGGAAATTCCAGGAGATGTACCGCTTCCGCGACAAGATGGTCGAGGAAATGGGCCTGGAGCTGATCACCCACGTCAACCCCGAGGGTGTTGCGCAGGGCATCAACCCGTTCACCCACGGCAGTTCCAAGCACACCGACATCATGAAGACCCAGGGCCTCAAGCAGGCGCTGGACAAGCACGGTTTCGACGCCGCCTTCGGTGGCGCGCGCCGCGACGAAGAGAAGTCGCGGGCCAAGGAACGCGTATATTCCTTCCGCGACAGCAAGCACCGCTGGGACCCGAAGAACCAGCGTCCGGAGCTGTGGAACGTCTACAACGGCAAGGTCAACAAGGGCGAGTCGATCCGCGTGTTCCCCCTGTCGAACTGGACCGAGCTGGACATCTGGCAATACATCTATCTCGAAGGCATCCCGATCGTGCCGCTGTACTTCGCCGCCGAGCGTGAAGTCATCGAGAAGAACGGCACCCTGATCATGATCGACGACGATCGCATCCTCGAGCACCTGAGCGACGAGGAAAAAGCCCGCATCGTCAAGAAGAAGGTGCGTTTCCGTACCCTCGGCTGCTACCCGTTGACGGGTGCCGTCGAGTCGGAGGCCGAGACCCTGACGGACATCATCCAGGAGATGCTCCTGACCCGTACGTCCGAACGTCAGGGCCGTGTCATCGACCACGATGGCGCAGGCTCGATGGAAGACAAAAAACGTCAAGGCTACTTCTAATTTCAGGGTTACTCCATGTCGCACCAATCCGAATTGATCAGCGAAGACATCCTCGCTTATCTGGCTCAACACGAGCGTAAAGAACTGCTGCGTTTCCTCACCTGCGGCAACGTGGACGACGGCAAGAGCACCCTGATCGGTCGCTTGCTGCACGATTCGAAGATGATCTACGAGGACCACCTCGAGGCCATCACCCGTGACTCGAAGAAAGTCGGCACCACCGGCGAAGAGGTCGACCTGGCACTGCTGGTCGACGGCCTGCAGGCCGAGCGCGAGCAGGGCATCACCATCGATGTCGCCTACCGCTACTTCTCCACCGCCAAGCGCAAGTTCATCATCGCCGACACCCCGGGCCACGAGCAGTACACCCGCAACATGGCCACCGGCGCCTCCACCTGCGACCTGGCGATCATCCTCGTCGACGCCCGCTATGGTGTGCAGACCCAGACCCGCCGGCACAGCTACATCGCCTCGCTGCTGGGTATCAAGCACATCGTGGTCGCCGTCAACAAGATGGACCTGAAGGGCTTCGACGAGCAGGTCTTCGAGTCGATCAAGGCCGACTACCTGAAGTTCGCCGAAGGCATCCAGCTCAAGCCGAGCAGCCTGCACTTCGTGCCGATGTCGGCGCTCAAGGGCGACAACGTGGTCAACCGCAGCGAGCGTTCGCCGTGGTACACCGGCCCCGCGCTGATGGAAATCCTCGAGACCGTCGAAGTCGCCGCCGACCGCAACTTCACCGACCTGCGTTTCCCGGTGCAGTACGTCAACCGTCCGAACCTGAACTTCCGCGGCTTCGCCGGTACCATCGCCAGCGGCCTGGTGCACAAGGGTGACGAAGTGGTGGTCCTGCCGTCGGGCAAGAGCAGCCGCGTCAAGTCCATCGTCACCTTCGAAGGCGAGCTGGAAAGCGCGGGTCCTGGCCAGGCCGTGACCCTGACCATGGAAGACGAGATCGACATCTCCCGTGGCGACCTGCTGGTCCATGCCGACAACGTGCCGCCGGTGACCGACCAGTTCGACGCCATGCTGGTATGGATGTCCGAGGAGCCGATGCTTCCGGGCAAGAAGTACGACATCAAGCGCGCCACCAGCTATGTGCCGGGCTCGATTGCCAGCATCACCCACAAGGTCGATGTGAACACCCTCGAGCAGGGCGCTGCCAGTGCGCTGCAACTGAACGAGATCGGCCGGGTCAAGGTGGCCCTCGACGCTTCGATCGCTCTGGACGGTTACGACAGCAACCGCACCACCGGCGCCTTCATCGTCATCGACCGCCTGACCAACGGCACCGTCGGCGCCGGCATGATCATCGCCCCGCCAGTCCTGCCGCACGGCAGCACCGGCCAGCATGGCAAGCAGGCCCACGTTTCCACCGAGGAGCGTGCCCTGCGCTTCGGCCAGCAACCGGCCACCGTGCTGTTCAGCGGCCTGTCGGGCGCTGGCAAGAGCACCCTGGCCTATGCCGTCGAACGCAAGCTGTTCGACATGGGCCGTGCGGTCTACGTGCTGGATGGCCAGAACCTGCGTCATGACCTGAACAAGGGCCTGCCGCAGGACCGCGCCGGTCGTACCGAGAACTGGCGTCGTGCCGCGCATGTGGCGCGTCAGTTCAACGAAGCCGGCCTGCTGACCCTGGCCGCGTTCGTCGCGCCGGATGCCGAAGGCCGCGAACAGGCCAAGGCGCTGATCGGCAAGGACCGTCTGGTCACCGTCTACGTCCAGGCCTCGCCGCTGGCCTGCCGCGAGCGTGACCCGCAAGGCCTGTACGCCGCCGGCGGCGACAACATCCCGGGCGAGAGCTTCCCGTACGATGTGCCGCAGGATGCCGATCTGGTGATCGATACCCAATCCACCAGCGTGGAAGAGGGCGTGAAGCAGGTGCTGGATGTGCTGCGTGCGCGTGGTGCGATCTAAGCGTTAGGGCTGAAGTGAAAGAACCCGCGATGATGAAAGTCATCGCGGGTTCTTTTTTAAAGCAGGTATTAATCAGGCCTGAATCCCGGTTTACCGTTTGCAGTCCGCCACTCTTTGATGATTTTTATGATGTTCTCCGGCGTATCCAGTCCATCTTCCTCCGGCCAATAGATCAGATCGGACCCACTTGGGTGTTCAGTTATTTCTTCAAACAGGGCGATGCGCTGGTCATGAGCCCGTTCACTGACTCCGTCCTCAGGGTCGGTAATGGAGCGTAGAAAAATCTGAAACTCCTGCTCCGTGAAATCACTGAATTTTTTCTGTTGGCTCATGGCTTGTCTCCATAGTGGATCTGCTGATGGCTTGCTGGTGTGACTACCCTGATGTTATCGAGGTCGTAGACGCTGCCGCCTTTTGCGATCGGGTTTACATGGTGGAGGATGAATTTCTTGTGCGATTTATGATGATCCTGCTTTCTGGAAGTGGCCGAATGTCCATCCTTTCTCATTCTTTTGAGGTTTTCTCCAGAGAACTGCTTCGAAAGCAATTCGTCATTGGCAACTGCCCTCCAGAAAGCCGCTCTGAACTCATTGAAGTTTTTGAAATCCCTGCCTCTGAGGAGATCTGCAATCTGTGCTGGGATCGCAGCACCGCCTCCTCGCGCTGCTTCGCCTAGCCAAATGCCTTCCGTTAATTCTCCTCTGCCCGTTACCCTTCCAGGCTCCATCCGCCGATCCTTGAACATCACCAGTATCGGCGCCATCCCGGAATCCGCCGGGAAGGTGATGATGATGCGGTCCTGATCGATCAGGTCGAGCGCCGGATAGCCTTCAACCTGTGCCTGCACCGGAGTCAGGCTGGCGCCTTCATACACCGAGCCTTCCGGACGATGTTCAGGCAGGGGTGTGATACCCGGGGATTCGGTTCCAGGGGCCTTGGCCGGTGTCCAGGTGAGGATCCGCTGCGGATGCTCCAGGGCGACGCTGTAAACCTGCTGCTGCGCATCGAATTGCGCTGCGACCACCGGGACCCGGGCAATCGGGCTTGCATCAGGTGTGGCCGCGATGAGCAGCGTGCTTTGTTCATCGTCGTCCAGGGTGATCGGCACATAGGGCAGATCCACCGTCGATGCGGTGAGGTCGAGGCCTTCGGGTGGGGACAGGTCGGCCAGGGGTATCGAGAGGGCGGTCTGGCGTTCGTCGTCCTTGGGCCAGAGAATCACGATCGCACCTACCACGACCGTGGCGATCAGTACCGGGCCACTCACCAGGGCAGCGACGCGCAACGCGGGGATGGCAAGGCGAACCGCCGATTGCAGCGCGCCATAGGCCGCCGGGCTCAGGTTGAAAGCACCATTGCCCATCGGTGCCAGGAAGGGCAGCGTGGTCGCGCTGGCTGTGGACGTATAGGTGATGCGTGCCTTGCGTTCCGCTTCCACGCGCTTCGCTGTTTCCAGGGCTTCTTTCTCGAGCAGCAAGCGCGCTGCTTCTATGGCATTGGCTTGCTCCAATTGCCGTTCAAGCTGCTCCGCCCGTTTCTGCAATGCGCTGAATGCCGTCAGCGTGTTCTGCATGTGTCGAGCGTATTCCCGGTGCATCAGGGCAGTGTGGTAGTCCTTCCAGCGAGGCCCGATGATTCCGGTGCCTTGTCCTTCGACAAGGCTCGCAAGCGCTTCGAGTTCAGCTCTGGTCAGCGGCGTATTTATTTTCGGGTTGGCGCGGGAGTAGGGGTGGATGGATGCGTTCTGGTTGTTGATGAGGTTCTGCAGAACTACTTGGTAATTCTTCAGCGCCTCTGCGGCAGGCATGTCTTGAATATGCCCACTCCATTTGATGACCTCCGCTTGCAGAACGGAGGGCAATATATGGAAATGGGCTTGTTGTTCGACTCTGATGCGCCGGGCCTTTTCCGCCAGGACTTTTGTTTTCCCTGAATGATCGAGGGTGCTGAGGTCCTCCCGCTGGTCGATGGCGTTTGCCGCCGCGCCCAGATGGGCAAGGGCGGCTTCCAGCGTTTGGTCGATTATTCGGGACTCATGAGCCGCCCCGTAGGCGTGTATGTAGTCCGCGAAAAAGTTGTCGAACTTGCCGCGCTTTGCAGCCTCCTGTGCCGAGTGGGCGAGGAAGAAGGATGGTTTGTAGAAGGGGCTCGTGCCCCAGAAGGAGTAAGCCAGAGTGGTCTGCTGGTTGTACTCGCTCTGTTTCTGTTCGATGAACTTCTCAAGACCCAGGTACTCCAGACTGGCGCGCTGCACATCGGTTGTTGCGCTTTGCGCCGCTTGGGTTTTTGCGTCGTGCAGTTGGGTCTGGATGGTGTTGTTCAGTGTGGCGTAACGTGGTTGGAATTCGCTGTCGACCATCGCGCTCATGGCGACATGTTCTTCGATGATGACCGTCTTGAAGCCCGGTATTGCTGGCCCGGTGAACCTGCCGGTGCCGCCTTCTCCCCGACGCGGGCCGGAAGACAGGCCCCAGCCACCGCCGCCTCCGCCCCAGCCAATCCTCAGGTCCGGATTGCCCTCGATGTTGATGGGGGGAAGTTCGTGTGTAGGGGGCGGATTTTGTTGTGCCATTCCTTTCGCTCCTTCGAAATTGGAATGGCGATGCTCTTTCAGGTTGCCGAGTTGAATCTGTCCGGCAGTGGCGGATTTGTCGTAGGGCAGTTCAGGTAAAAGTGTCTGTCGTTGCTAGATGTGCTTCTCCGAAACGGGAATCACCCGCTTCTCCTTCACCGCCTTGTACGAAAAGCTCGAATAGATCTCCTTCACCCCCGGCAGCGACTGCAGGGTTTCCCGAGCGAATTCCCCGAACGACTCCAGATCCCGAGCCAGCACCTCCAGCAGAAAGTCGTAACGTCCTGAAATGTTATGGCAGGCGACAATCTCCGGAATCTCCATCAGACGTTGCTCGAAAGCCCGGGCCATGTCCTTGGTATGCGAATCCATCATGATGCTGACGAAGGCGGTCACCCCGAAGCCCAGCGCCTTGGGTGAAAGGATCGCCTGATAGCCGGTGATATGCCCGCTTTCCTCCAGTTGCTTGACCCGCCGCCAGCACGGCGACGTGGTCAGGGCCACGCTGTCGGCCAGCTCGGAGATGGTCAGACGCGCGTTCTCCTGCAGGGCGCCGAGCAGGGCGCGATCGGTGCGGTCAAGCGCATTGGGCAGGAT
Source organism: Pseudomonas bharatica (assembly GCF_048586865.1). Lineage (NCBI taxonomy): Bacteria > Pseudomonadati > Pseudomonadota > Gammaproteobacteria > Pseudomonadales > Pseudomonadaceae > Pseudomonas > Pseudomonas bharatica. The sequence continues at coordinate 117,360 of NZ_JBMAWR010000014.1, forward strand.
TTGCCCCGATTTCAGCGGATCGTGGAATTTCATGCCCGGAGATCCCCGTGGTGGTGGTCATATTTGGAAAAATATTAGTTCATCGCTGGCATAAGCTTATAGCAAGCCAACAAGAGGGCATCGCCATGAGCGGCTCCAGCAAGCAGCAAGGATTTGCTACCCGTGCCATTCACCATGGCTACGATCCGCAGGCCCACGGAGGGGCGCTGGTGCCGCCGGTCTACCAGACGGCCACGTTTGCCTTTCCCACTGTCGAGTACGGCGCGGCCTGTTTTGCCGGCGAGGAGGCGGGACATTTCTACAGCCGTATCTCCAATCCGACCCAGGCGCTTCTGGAAAGCCGCATGGCTTCGCTGGAGGGCGGCGAGGCGGCCCTGGCCCTGGCGTCGGGAATGGGCGCGATCACGGCGACACTCTGGACCCTGTTGCGCCCCGGTGATGAAGTTCTGCTCGGCAGCACCTTGTACGGCTGCACGTTCGCCTTCCTGCATCACGGCATCGGTGAATTCGGGGTCAGGCTGAAACATGTCGATATGGCTGACCTGAAAGCCGTAGAAGCAGCGATCACTCCGGCCACGCGGGTGGTCTATTTCGAATCTCCGGCCAACCCCAACATGCACCTGGCCGATATCGCCGGCGTGGCGAAGATCGCCCGGCGACACGGCGCGACGCTGGTGGTGGACAACACCTACTGCACGCCGTACCTGCAACGTCCGCTGGAGCTGGGTGCCGACCTGGTGGTGCATTCGGCAACCAAGTACCTCAGCGGGCATGGCGATATCACCGCCGGGCTGGTGATCGGCGCGAAGGCGCTGGTGGACCGGATTCGTCTGCAAGGCCTGAAGGACATGACCGGTGCGGTGCTGTCACCCCATGACGCCTCGTTGCTGATGCGTGGGCTGAAGACCCTGAATCTTCGTATGGAACGGCACTGTGCCAATGCCCAGGCGCTGGCGGAGTTTCTCAGGAAGCAGGCGGAAGTGGAGGTGTTGCATTACCCCGGTCTGCCGTCTTTCCCGCAGCATGCGCTGGCGAAAAGGCAGATGGCCTTGCCGGGCGGCATGCTGGCATTCGAATTGAAGGGTGGGATCGTTGCCGGGCGGCGCTTCATGAATGCGCTGCAACTGTTCTCGCGGGCGGTCAGCCTGGGCGATGCCGAGTCGCTGGCGCAGCATCCGGCGAGCATGACCCATTCCAGCTACACGCCGGAAGAGCGGGCGCGCTATGGAATTTCCGAAGGGCTGGTGCGGTTGTCGGTGGGGCTGGAGGATATCGATGACTTGCTGGGGGATGTGCGGCAGGCACTCAGGGCCTGCGCGTAAGCGAGTGACAAAAAAAGGGGCGCCAGTGACGGCGCCCCTTTTCATTACAACGAATTCAGCGTTTCAGGCCATAGCTCTCATCGAGCATGCCCGGGCTGTTCGGCGCTTTCGGCGCGTAGTCCCGCGGCACTTCGGTGTCCCGCGGCGGAGTCAGGCGATCGCGCTGGCCTTGGGCTGCATCGGAGTGCAGGGCAGCCAGCAAGCGTTGGCGAGTCAGTTCGTCCAGGGCCAGGCGGTTGGCGCCATCGGCCAGATGATCCTGCACTTCCTGGTAGCTTTGCGTGAGTTTCTTGACCAGAGCCGCAGTGCTGTTGAAGTGGGTTACCACTTCGTTCTGGTAGCTGTCGAAGCGTTCCTGGATATCGTCCAGTTGCCGCTGGGTGCTGCTCGGTGCGGCATTGGGCAGGAGGCGGGCTACCAGGAAACCAACGACGACGCCCACTGCCAGGGCCAGGGTCGGCAACAACCAAACTAAGAGCGAGAGTTCCACGAGTCCTTCCTCTATAAACGGCTTTGCTTTACGTTAACGGCTCGGACCTGCGCTGTATACCGCGAAGCATCGCAAATATTTCAGAACAGAATCATTCAGCTAGACGAGTCGACCCTTGCCGGGGTCACGGAGTTTATTCCTTGCTTACCCGCGAATCCCCCGTTCTCATCGACGGCCCGGTCGGTCAACTGGAAGCCCTGTACCAGGAGGTGCCTGACGCCCATGGACTGGTGCTGATCTGCCATCCCAACCCGGTACAGGGCGGGACCATGCTCAACAAGGTGGTGTCGACCCTGCAGCGCACCGCCCGGGATGCCGGCCTGACCACGCTGCGTTTCAATTATCGCGGCGTCGGCGCCAGTGCCGGGAGCCACGATATGGGCAGCGGGGAAGTGGACGATGCCGAGGCGGCTGCCGCCTGGCTGCGTGAACGGCATCCGCAACTGCCCCTGACACTGCTCGGATTCTCCTTCGGCGGTTTCGTCGCTGCCGCCCTTGGCGGGCGTCTTGAGGCGCAAGGTGTGGCGCTGAAGCATCTGTTCATGGTCGCTCCTGCCGTCATGCGCCTGACCGGCAGCGAGGCTGCGCCGCAGAACGTGCAACTGACCATCGTCCAGCCGGACGCCGACGAAGTGATCGAGCCGCAGATCGTCTACGCCTGGTCCGCTGCGTTCCCGCGCCCCCATGAGCTGCTGAAAGTGGCAGAATGCGGACACTTTTTTCATGGCAAGCTGACCGACCTCAAGGATCTGGTACTGCCGCGTCTTTCGAACTGAGCCAAGCTGATAAGCGAATACCCATGACTACGCGCATCCTCACCGGCATCACCACCACCGGCACCCCGCATCTGGGCAACTATGCCGGTGCCATCCGCCCGGCGATCCTCGCCAGCCGCCAGCCCGGTGCCGACTCCTTCTATTTCCTCGCCGATTACCACGCCCTGATCAAATGCGACGACCCGCAGCGTATCCAGCGCTCGCGCCTCGAGATCGCCGCGACCTGGCTGGCCGGCGGCCTGGATGCGGAGAAGGTGACGTTCTATCGCCAGTCCGATATTCCTGAAATCCCCGAGCTGACCTGGCTGCTGACCTGTGTCAGCGCCAAGGGCCTGCTCAACCGCGCCCATGCCTATAAGGCCTCGGTGGACAAGAACCTGGAAAACGGCGAGGACCCGGACGCCGGCGTGACCATGGGCCTGTACAGCTATCCGGTGCTGATGGCCGCGGACATCCTGATGTTCAACGCGCACAAGGTGCCGGTCGGTCGCGACCAGATCCAGCACGTGGAAATGGCGCGTGACATCGGCCAGCGCTTCAATCACCTGTTCGGCAACGGCAAGGAATTCTTCGTTCTGCCGGAAGCGGTGATCGAGGAAAGCGTGGCGACCCTGCCTGGCCTGGACGGTCGCAAGATGTCCAAGAGCTATGACAACACCATCCCGCTGTTCAGCAGTGCCAAGGACATGAAGGACGCGATCTCGCGCATCGTCACCGACTCCCGCGCGCCGGGCGAGGCGAAGGATCCGGACAATTCGCACCTGTTTACCCTGTACCAGGCGTTCGCTACTGCCGAGCAGTCCGCAGGCTTCCGTGACGAACTCCTGCAGGGCCTGGGCTGGGGCGAAGCCAAGCAGAAGCTGTTCCAGTTGCTGGACGGGCAACTGAGCGAATCCCGTGAGCACTATCAGCAACTGATTGCCCGTCCGGCCGATCTGGAAGACATTCTCCTGGCTGGCGCGCAGAAGGCCCGCAAGGTCGCCACGCCGTTCCTCGAGCAACTGCGCGAAGCCGTGGGGCTGCGTTCCTTCCGCTCCATCGCCCAGGGTACGGTCGAGACGAAGAAAAAGGCCGCGAAGGCCGCACGCTTCGTCAGCTTCCGCGATGAAGACGGCAGCTTCCGCTTCCGCCTGCTGGGCGCCGACGGCGAGCAACTGTTGCTGTCGCGCAGCTTCGCCGACGGCAAGGCCGCTGGTGCGGTGACCAAGCAATTGCAGCAGGGCCAGGAACTGGACGTACGCGCCGAAGGCCTGGGCTTCAGCCTGTGGCTGGACGGCGAGGCCGTGGCCGAAGGTGCGCAGTTTGCCGACGCCGCTGCTCGTGATGCCGCCATCGAGGCCCTGCGTGCCGCCCTGGCACCCCAACAGGACTGACGGCTTATCGGAAGTCTGATTGCCATTACCCGGGGCCGTCGCTACAGTGACGGCCCGCTTTTGTTGCCTTGCTAACGAATTATGACGCCCCTAGAACGATATCAAGCAGATCTGAAACGTCCCGACTTCTTCCATGATGCGGCGCAGGAAACTGCGGTGCGCCATCTGCAGCGCCTGTACGACGATCTGATCGCGGCGCAGAACAACAAGCCGGGCGTGTTCGGCAAACTGTTCGGCAAGAAGGAGCAGGCGCCGGTCAAGGGCCTGTATTTCTGGGGCGGGGTAGGACGGGGCAAGACCTATCTGGTCGATACCTTCTTCGAGGCGCTGCCGTTCAAGGAAAAATCCCGCACGCACTTCCACCGTTTCATGAAGCGTGTGCACGAAGAGATGAAGGGGCTGAAGGGCGAGAAGAACCCCCTGACCATCATCGCCAAGCGTTTTTCGGAAGAGGCGCGGGTGATCTGCTTCGACGAGTTCTTCGTGTCCGACATCACCGACGCGATGATCCTCGGTACCCTGATGGAAGAGCTGTTCAAGAACGGCGTGACCCTGGTGGCGACCTCCAACATCGTACCGGACGGGCTGTACAAGGATGGCTTGCAGCGGGCGCGCTTCCTGCCGGCCATTGCCCTGATCAAGCAGAACACCGAGATCGTCAACGTCGACAGCGGCGTCGACTATCGCCTGCGCCACCTGGAGCAGGCCGAACTCTTCCACTTCCCGCTGAACGAAGCCGCCCACGAAAGCCTGCGCAAAAGCTTCCGGGCGCTGACTCCGGAATGCACCCAGGCGGTGGAAAACGATGTGCTGATCATCGAGAACCGTGAGATCCGTGCCCTGCGTACCTGTGACGACGTGGCCTGGTTCGACTTCCGCGAATTGTGCGACGGCCCGCGCAGCCAGAACGACTACATCGAACTGGGCAAGATCTTCCATGCCGTACTGCTCAGCGGCGTGGAGCAGATGGGCGTGGCGACCGACGACATCGCGCGGCGCTTCATCAACATGGTCGACGAGTTCTACGACCGTAACGTGAAGCTGATCATTTCAGCCGAGGTGGAGCTGAAGGACCTGTATACCGGTGGTCGCCTGACCTTCGAATTCCAGCGGACCCTCAGCCGCCTGCTGGAAATGCAGTCCCACGAGTTCCTGGCGCGGGCGCACAAGCCTTAACCACTCTCGAAAGCACAACACCGACCCTGTGGGAGCTGGCAAGCCAGCCCCCACAGGTTTTTTATCGGCAGGGAGATTTGTGCTCGAGGCTCAGGCTTCCTGCATGAACTGTTGCCGATACTGATTCGGCGACAGCGCCGTATGCTGCCGGAACAGCCGTGCGAAGAAGCTGGCGTCGTCGTAGCCGACTTCGTAGCTGATGGTCTTGATGCTCTTGCGCGTGCCCGAGAGCAATCCCTTTGCCGTTTCGATGCGCAACCGCTGCAGGTAGTGCAGGGGCTTGTCGCCGGTGGCGGTCTGGAACCGCCGCATGAAATTGCGGATGCTCATGCCGTGGTTGCGTGCGACGTCCTCGAAGCGGAACTTGTCGGCGAAGTGTTCTTCGAGCCAGTGCTGGATCTGCAGGATGATCACATCCTGGTGCAGTTTCTGCCCGCCAAACCCCATGCGCCCCGGCGTGTAGTTGCGCTGGACTTCGTAGAGGATGTCGCGGGCCACCGCCTGGGCGACGTTGGCACCACAGAAGCGTTCGATCAGATAGATGTAGAGGTCGCAGGCCGATGTGGTGCCGGCGGCACAGAACAGGTTGTCGGCGTCGGTCAGGTGCTTGTCCTGGTTCAGCTGGACCTTGGGGAAGCGCTCGGCGAACTGATTGAAGAAGCGCCAGTAGGTGGTCGCCTCCTTGCCATCGAGCAAGCCGGCCTCGGCCAGCCAGAACACACCGCTGGCCTCACCGCACAGCACTGCGCCGCGGGCATGCTGCTGGCGCAACCAGGGCAGGACCTGCGGATAGCGTTCGCACAAGGTCGAGAAATCATCCCAGAACGCCGGGAGCACGATGACGTCGGCCTCTTCCAGGCCACTGTCGACCGGCACCTGGACATCGCTGAAACTGCGCACCGGCTGGCCGTCGGGGCTGACCAGTCGGGTTTCGAACATCGGTTGCAGGCTCAGGCCCAGTTGCTTGGCATAGCGCAGGCTGGCCAGGTGGAAAAAGTCCTTGGCCTGCATCAGGGTCGAGGCGAACACCTTGTCGATCGCGAGGATGCTGACGCGCCGCAGGGGCACGTTGGGTTGGGTAAACATCATTTTCTTTATTCTTATAGGTCAGAGTGGTCAATCACCGGCTGGATCGTCTTATTTTTTGGCGATTGTGTCCAGTCTCCCGCCCGAGGCACGGGTACCTGCGTGCACAGGGTCACGCCTGTGCGGGGCGGAGCAGGCCGGCGTGGAAAATCCGCTTGATATTTTTCTGGTAATCCGGATAATCCGCCGTCTGTTTCTACGGTGGGAGTGATGCCCCGTCGCTGAAAAAGAACCCCGCCAAGTATCGAACGCGCTGACCCGAGCCCCCGAAAGCGTTCGTATTCGGCTGCCTTTGACCTTGTCAAAGTAAGCACTATTCAGTAAGATTCGCCGTCTATTTTTTTTGCTGGGCGGCCTCTGAGGCTTATTAAAGAATGAAAACTTTTACTGCTAAACCGGAAACAGTAAAACGCGACTGGTTCGTCGTTGACGCTGCTGGTCAGACCCTGGGTCGTCTGGCCACTGAAATCGCGAGCCGTCTGCGTGGCAAGCACAAGCCAGAGTACACCCCTCACGTTGACACCGGCGACTACATCGTCGTGATCAATGCCGAGCAGGTACGTGTTACTGGTGCCAAGACTTCGGACAAGATGTACTACTCCCACTCCGGCTTCCCGGGCGGTATCAAGGAAATCAACTTCGAGAAGCTGATTGCCAAGGCCCCAGAGCGCGTGATCGAGACCGCGGTTAAAGGCATGCTGCCGAAGAACCCGCTGGGTCGCGACATGTACCGTAAGCTGAAAGTCTATGCGGGCGCTACTCACCCTCATACTGCTCAGCAGCCCCAAGAACTGAAGATTTAACGGAATAGTTCATTATGTCGGCGACTCAAAATTACGGCACTGGCCGTCGCAAGACTGCAACCGCTCGCGTTTTCCTGCGTCCGGGCACTGGCAACATCTCCATCAACAACCGTTCCCTGGACGTGTTCTTCGGTCGTGAAACCGCGCGCATGGTAGTTCGCCAGCCGCTGGAACTGACCGAAACCGTCGAGAAGTTCGACATCTACGTCACCGTTGCCGGTGGTGGTGTCAGCGGTCAGGCCGGTGCGATCCGTCACGGTATCACCCGCGCTCTGATGGAGTACGACGAAACCCTGCGTGGCGCTCTGCGTCGTGCTGGTTACGTGACTCGCGACGCTCGTGAAGTCGAGCGTAAGAAAGTGGGTCTGCGTAAAGCACGTAAGCGTCCACAATACTCCAAGCGTTAATTCGCCAGGAGTTTCAAAAAAAGCCCGGTTCCAAGTGGAACCGGGCTTTTTTTATGTCTTGAATAAAGGGGGGGCGGCCATTTGTGTGACAACTTGCCGCATAGACGCAGATCAAGACCTGCGTGGGATGCAGGCCTATGGCCAGGGTAATAACCTTGCCAGTCATGGGTCTTTTCTTTACCATGCGGCAAATTTTTAGCGCTTCAGAAATTACTTAGTAGATGCCTGTTTCAACAGGCCACAAAGCTGATGGGAGAGGACTGAATGAGCAATGACGGCGTCAATGCAGGCCGGCGTCGCTTCCTGGTTGCAGCCACATCCGTTGTGGGCGCAGCAGGGGCGGTGGGGGCTGCGGTCCCGTTCGTAGGGTCATGGTTTCCCAGTGCCAAGGCGAAAGCGGCCGGTGCACCGGTGAAGGTCAATATTGCCAAGGTGGAACCTGGGCAGCAGTTGGTGGCCGAGTGGCGCGGTCAGCCGGTTTTCATCGTCCGTCGTACCGAAGAGATCCTGGGTAATTTGAAGAAGATCACCGCAGATCTCTCGGATCCGGAGTCCAAGGCTTCGGTTCAGCCTGCCTACGTCGACCCGTCGAATCGCTCGATCAAGCCGGAAATCCTGGTGCTTGTCGGCCTGTGTACCCACCTCGGCTGCTCGCCGACTTTCCGTCCTGAAGTCGCGCCTGCCGACCTTGGTCCGAAGTGGGTCGGTGGCTATTTCTGCCCCTGCCACGGCTCTCACTACGACCTTGCCGGCCGCGTCTACAAGTCCCAGCCAGCGCCGCTCAATCTGCCGGTGCCACCGCATTCGTACGAGTCGGATGACGTCATCGTCGTCGGCGTCGATCAGGAGAAAGCGTGATGAGCAAGTTCATGGAATGGGTTGACGCCCGCTTCCCCGCCACCAAGATGTGGGAAGACCACCTGAGCAAGTATTACGCGCCGAAGAACTTCAACTTCCTGTACTTCTTCGGCTCCCTGGCGCTATTGGTGCTGGTCAACCAGATCGTCACCGGTGTCTGGCTGACCATGAGCTTCACTCCGTCGGCCGAGGAGGCATTCGCCTCGGTCGAATACATCATGCGCGATGTCGAGTACGGCTGGATCCTGCGTTATCTGCACTCCACCGGCGCCTCGGCGTTCTTCATCGTTGTCTACCTGCACATGTTCCGCGGCCTGCTTTATGGTTCCTACCAGAAGCCCCGCGAGCTGGTGTGGATCTTCGGCATGCTGATCTACCTGGCGCTGATGGCCGAGGCCTTCATGGGCTACCTGCTGCCATGGGGCCAGATGTCCTACTGGGGCGCCCAGGTGATCATTTCGCTGTTCGGTGCCATTCCGGTAATCGGCGATGACCTGACCCAGTGGATCCGTGGTGACTACCTGATTTCCGGCATCACCCTGAACCGCTTCTTCGCCTTGCATGTGATCGCCTTGCCGATCGTGATCTTGGGCTTGGTAGTCCTGCACATCCTGGCGCTGCATGAAGTCGGCTCGAACAACCCCGATGGTGTCGACATCAAGAAGAAAAAGGACGAGAACGGCATTCCGCTGGATGGCATTCCGTTCCACCCGTACTACACCGTCAAGGATATCGTCGGCGTAGTGGTGTTCCTCTTCGTGTTCTGTGCCGTGGTGTTCTTCTTCCCGGAAATGGGTGGGTATTTCCTGGAAAAACCTAACTTCGAGCAGGCCAACGCCTTCAAGACCCCCGAGCACATCGCGCCGGTCTGGTACTTCACCCCGTTCTACGCGATTCTGCGCGCGGTTCCGGACAAGCTCTTCGGCGTCATCGCCATGGGTGCTGCGATTGCAGTGCTGTTCGTCCTGCCGTGGCTTGACCGCAGCCCGGTGCGCTCGATGCGCTACAAGGGCTGGCTGAGCAAGATCTGGCTGCTGGTGTTCTGCGTTGCCTTCGTGATCCTCGGCGTGCTGGGTGTACTGGCGCCGACGCCGGGCCGCACGCTGCTGTCGCAGGTATGTACCTTCCTGTATTTCGCCTACTTCATTCTGATGCCGTTCTACACCAGGCTTGAGAAGACCAAACCGGTTCCGGAAAGGGTGACTGGCTGATGAAAAAGCTATTTGCAGTATTGATTCTGGCAGTGATGCCTGCCCTGACCTTCGCTGCCAGCGAGCATGGTCCGGAACTGGATAAAGTCGATATCGACCTGACCGACAAGGCCGCCATGCAGGACGGTGCCCGCACCTTTGCCAACTATTGCATGGGTTGCCACAGTGCCAAGTTCCAGCGTTACGAGCGTGTTGCCGATGACCTGGGCATTCCCCATGAGCTGATGCTCGAAAAGCTGGTGTTCACCGGTGCCAAGATCGGCGACCACATGAACATCGGCATGCAGCCTGCCGACGCCAAGGTCTGGTTCGGCGCTGCGCCGCCCGACCTGACCCTGGTCGCCCGGGTGCGCGGTACCGACTGGCTGTACAGCTACCTGCGCGGCTTCTACGAGGATCCGGCGCGGCCATGGGGCGTGAACAACAAGATCTTCCCGAACGTCGGCATGCCGAACGTGCTGGTGGGCCTGCAGGGGCGCCAGGTCGTGGGCTGCAAGCAGATCCAGACCGTGGTCGATGGCAAGAAGCAGTTCGACCCGCTGACCGGTGCGCCGCTGACGCATGAAGCCTGTGACCAGCTGACCATCGTGCCGAAATCCGGTACCCTGAGCGAAGAGCAGTTCGACGAGAAGGTCAAGAACCTGGTGACCTTCCTGGCCTATTCGGCCAACCCGGTCAAACTGGAAAGCCAACGCATCGGTACCTATGTACTGCTGTACCTGGCCTTCTTCTTCGTATTCGCCTACCTGCTCAAGCGCGAATACTGGAAGGACGTGCACTGATCACGCAGTAATTTTCTGGTAGTTGAACGCGCGCCCTGGGGCGCCTCCGGAGTTCGGAGGTACCCCAGGGCGCGTTTGCGTTTATAGCTTTTACCATTCCATGCGAGGAGGAATCTTATGGGCATGACCAATCGGTTGGCCTGCTACTCCGACCCCGCTGACCACTATTCTCATCGGGTACGCCTCGTCCTCGCCGAGAAAGCTGTCAGCGTCGAGATCATCGACGTCGTAGCCGGCAGCCAGCCGGCCAAATTGCTTGAGGCCAATCCGTACGGTAGCTTGCCGACCCTGGTCGACCGCGATCTGGCGTTGTACGAATCCACCGTGGTGATGGAATACCTCGACGAACGTTATCCTCATCCACCATTGCTGCCGGCTTATCCGGTGGCGCGAGCGAACAGCCGGTTGCTGGTTCACCGTATCCAGCGCGATTGGTGTGCACTTGTGGACCAGATCCTCGATCCGCGGGCAAAGGACACCGTCCGCGCCCAGGCGAGAAAGGAGTTGCGCGAGAGCCTTACCGGGGTATCCCCGTTGTTCGCTGACAAGCCCTGTTTCCTCAGCGAGGAGCAAAGTCTGGTGGATTGTTGTCTACTACCCATCTTGTGGCGGTTGCCGATCCTCGGAATCGAATTGCCACGGCAGGCCAAGCCTCTGCTTGACTATATGGAGCGACAGTTTGCCCGCGAGCCCTTCCAGGCGAGCCTGTCCGCTGCTGAACGAGAAATGCGCAAGCTTTAAGGAGCTGTTGATGAACTCCAGTCGCCCCTACCTGGTGCGTGCACTGTACGAGTGGATCGTGGACAACGATTGCACGCCTCATATCCTGGTGAATGCCGAGTACCCTGCGGTACAGGTGCCCCAGGGTTTTGCCAGCGACGGACAGATTGTCCTGAATATCTCGCCGAACGCCGTGCGCGGTCTGCAGATGGAAAACGACGCGGTCAGTTTCGAAGGGCGTTTCGGCGGCGTGGCCCACAGTCTTTATGTGCCGACCGCGGCCATTCTCGGCATCTACGCCCGTGAGAATGGTCAGGGCATGGTCTTCGAGCTCGAGCCGCCAATGGCCGATGACGAAGAAGATGATGTCGAGCCGGATGACGACGGTCCGCCGGATGGCGGACAGCCGCCGCGTCCGAGCGGGCGGCCGAGTCTGAAAGTGGTTAAATGAAAAAAGGCGACCTTGAAGGTCGCCTTTTTCGTATCTGGATGCTGACATCCAACCTGTGGGAGATCTGAAGGACAAGTGTTCCCAAGGCCCCCGGGAGCTGCTTTTTCTGTTTGCTGTCAGTCGATGTATTCGAACAGCTTGACGATCTTCTGCACGCCGGACACGCCCTGCACCAGGTTGGTAGCGCGGTTGGCTTCGGCCTGGGTCAGCAGGCCGAGCATGTAGACGATACCGTTTTCGGTGATGACCTTGATTCGCGTAGCAGGGATGTTGGCGTCGGTCAGCATCTGGGTCTTGATCTTGGTGGTCAGCCAGGCGTCGTTATTGCGTGCCAGCAGCGAGGAAGGCTGGAGCACCTGCAGCTCGTTGTGCACCTTCTTGACCTTTTGCACCTGGCCGGCGGTTTGCTCGGCCAGGCTTTTCAGGTCGGCGCGCGGGGTCTGGCCGGCCAGCAGGACAACGCCGTTGTAGCTGCTGACGACGATGTGCGAGTTCTTGTCCAGGTCAGGGCTGGCTTTGGCAACGTTGACTGCCACCTTGGTCTCGATCAGCGAGTCGTCGATCTTGCTGCCCAGGGTGCGCGTGCCGCGGTCGTCATCGATCGGGGCTTCACGGCTGGCAGTGATCACCGAGCTGCAACCGCTCAGGCTCAGGCACAGGGTCAGGGCCATCAGGCCGAGGCGTTTTGGGGTCATTCTTCACTCCCGAACAATTGGCTGTCGATCAGGTCGCAGAGGCAGTGGATCGCCAGCAGGTGGACTTCCTGAATACGTGCGGTGACATTGGCCGGAACGCGAATCTCGACATCTTCGGGCAGCAGCAGCGAAGCCATGCCGCCGCCGTCGCGCCCGGTCAATGCTACGACAATCATTTCGCGATCATGTGCCGCCTGGATCGCCTGAATTATGTTTGCCGAGTTGCCGCTGGTGGAGATCGCCAGCAGCACGTCGCCTGGCTGGCCGAGGGCGCGGATCTGCTTGGAAAACACCTCGTTGTAGCTGTAGTCGTTGGCGATCGAGGTGATGGTCGAGGTGTCGGTGGTCAGGGCGATGGCCGGCAGGCTCGGGCGCTCGCGTTCGAAGCGGTTGAGCAGTTCCGAGGAAAAGTGCTGGGCGTCACCGGCCGAGCCGCCATTGCCGCAGGCAAGCATCTTGCCCTCGTTCAGCAGGGCGTTGACCATGAGCTGGCTGGCTTGCTCGATGTGGGGTGCAAGAACTTCCATCGCCTGTTGCTTGGTGTTGATGCTTGCCTGGAATAACTGGCGAATTCGGGATTGCATGTCCATCAGTGTGACCTTAAATGGGGCTGGCCGGGCGGGGATTGAAAGGCTCCCGGCACATGTCTGTGCAGCCCGCGAAGCAAAGAGCAAAAAGTTGAAAGGGTAAAGGTGCGTCCGTCGGCGCGGGGTCAACTGTCGAAGGCATTCTGCAGCCAGTCGAGCGGTTGACCCGAATGACCGCTGCCTTGCAAGGCGATTACATCGAAGCGGCAGGGGTGGTTGGCCCAGCGCGGTTCCTCCATCAGGAAATGCTGTGCGGCGAGCGTCAGTTTTTCCTGCTTGCGGGCATCGATGCTGCCGAGGGCGCCGCCAAAGCCCGCATGCAGGCGATAACGAACTTCGACGAATACTACTGTATCGCGGTCGAGCATGACCAGATCAAGCTCGCCGCGCTTGCACCGCCAGTTCCGCGCCAGCAGCACCAGGCCCCGGGTCGTCAGATAATCCAGGGCCTGTTGCTCGGCCGCCATTCCGGCGGCCTGGCGTGAAGGTGCGGGCATTTCAGCGAGGCGTGTCAGGCAGGCGCTTGACCTGGCCGCCGGCGAACTCTGCCCACGGCAACTGGCGCTCGATGCGCTGGTTCGGGCTCATGCCAAGGCTGCCGGACAGGCCCTCGATACGATTGTCCGGCAGGGTTTTCAGCTGGCCCAGGCGCGGTGCGAGGCTGTAGGCATCGACGCCCATGGCGTAGAGGCGGCCAAGGCTGCCGGCCGCCTGTGGCCACTGGCGAACGACCTGCAGGCGCAGGCCGTTGGTGGTGTCGAGCAGCCATGGGGTTTCGCAGAAGCGGATACCGGTCATGTCGTTGTACTGGTTCACGTCGCCGCTGGCACTGTAGACGTTGGAGGTTGCGTATACCGGCACGTCACCTGCGTACTGGAAATTGAGGGTCGGCTTGATCTGCTGGGCCTGCTGCGGAGTCGAGGCGAGGAAGATGAAGTCGATGTCCTGGCGACGCGATGGCTGTGCCGAGACATTGCCGCCCACGGTGCTTTGCAGGCTCTTGGCGCGGCCTTCGCTCTGGCGTAGCTGGAACAGGTCGGCGATCTGCTGGGCCAGCGCCACCGGCTGGGCCACGCGCTCGGCGGCGAGCAGGGTGCCGCCCTTGGCTTCCCAATCCTGGCGGAAGGCGTTGAGCACGCGATCGCCCCATTCGCCACTCGGCACCAGTGCTACGGCACGGCGCATGCCGTCGGCGTAGGCGCGACGGGATACCTCGCGGGCTTCGTCTTCGGCGGCGAGGCCGAACTGGAACAGTTGCGGCGGGGTGTTCTGGCCGGCATCGCTGTAGTTCAGGGCGAGGGTAGTGATCGGCAGTTGCGGGTAGGCGGCGAGTTGCTTGACCAGCGGTTTTTCCAGCGGTCCGACCACCAGTTGCACGCCGGCGGCCTGGGCCTGGCGGTAGAAGTCGTCGAGGGAGGTCAGGCGCGAGCTGTCGAAGACCTGGATGGCCGGCGGATTCTGGCCCGCCTGCTGGGCCTGGAAGTGCGCAGCCATGAAGCCGTCGCGCAGGGCGCGGGCAACGCCGGCGAGTTGGCCTTCCTGCGGCAGCAGCAGGGCGATCTTGCCCAGTGGCTGGCTGGTCAGGCTTTTCAGTTTGACCAGGGGTGTGGGCAACTGCAGGGCGGCCGGGTGGTTGGGGTTTTGCGCTTTCCAAGTGTCGATGGCGGCCTGTTGCTGCTCCAGGGTGCCGGCGCTCTTCACGGCCAGGGCCAGGCTGGTCCAGCCGCCAAGGGTGTCGCTCGCGCCGGTTTGCAGTTGCTCGGCAGGCAGGGCGGCCACCAGGCTCCAGATCGCATCGTTGTTTGCCGTGGCGGCATCGCCGCTCAGCAGTGGCGCCAGTGCGACGCGCTCCTTGGCGGCGGCGAGGGGCTGGCCGTCCGCTTCGAACGCAGCGGCGTGGGCACTGCGGGTGCGGGCCTGCAGGTCGGCCGGCAGTTCGTTCAGGTGTGCCAGGCTCGGATGACTGAGGGCGGTCAGCGCTGCTTTCGGCTGGTTACGGCTTAGCGCCAACTCGGCGGAGAGCGTACTGGCGAAGACCTGCTGGGCAGGTTTCAGGGTATCCAGCTGGACTTGCTCGAGGATGCGTGCGGCACGTGCGTTGTCTTTCTGCCGGTAGGCCAGGTCGGCAGCGCTCAGGCGCAGCAGGGCGGCCTTTTCCGGCGTCTTGCTGTTGGCGGCCTGGTCGAGCAGTTGCTCGATGCTGGCGTCCGGGGTGCGTGGCAATTCGCCCAGGCTGGACGAAGGCGAACTGGCACAGGCTGCCAGCAGGGCGGCGAGGCAGAGGGCTGAGAGTAGCCGCAGGCATGCGATCATGTACGGGTCCTGTTACTCGATCAAATTAACCTGCGATTGTACCCAAGCACTGGCCGTGGCGCGATCTTGCTGGCGTGAAACCTTCGCTTCAGGTCGCAGGACGGGGCTTCGATGGCGAATTACGAGCGGCGATCGCGCTACAATGGCGGCTTTAATCCAGAAAACAGGTGTTTGTTGTGAGCGATGTTCCAGGTGCTTCCAATCCCGCTGCCGGGACCCTTTACGTCGTGGCCACGCCCATCGGCAACCTGGATGACATCAGTGCCCGGGCCTTGAAAGTCCTGGGTGACGTCGCTTTGATCGCGGCCGAGGACACTCGCCACTCGGTGCGGCTGCTGCAACATTTCGGTATCAATACGCCGCTGGCGCCCTGTCACGAACACAATGAACGGGATGAGGGCAACCGTTTCGTCACCCGTCTGCTGGCCGGGGAAAACGTTGCGTTGATTTCTGACGCGGGGACGCCGTTGATTTCCGACCCTGGCTATCACCTGGTGCGCCAGGCGCGTGCGGCTGGCATCAGCGTCGTGCCAGTGCCGGGGGCCTGCGCACTGATTGCTGCACTGTCGGCTGCGGGGTTGCCTTCCGACCGGTTCATCTTCGAAGGTTTTCTGCCTGCCAAGGCCGTTGGGCGTCAGGGGCGTCTGAATCTGCTGAAGGAAGAACCGCGTACCTTGATCTTCTACGAGGCTCCGCATCGCATTCTCGAATGCCTGCAGGATATGGAAGCGATCTTTGGCGGCGAGCGTCCGGCAGTGCTCGGGCGCGAGCTGACCAAGACCTTTGAAACCCTGAAAGGCTTGCCCTTGGCGCAGTTGCGCGAGTTCGTCGAAAACGACAGCAATCAGCAGCGCGGCGAGTGTGTGGTGCTGGTGGCAGGCTGGACCGCGCCGGAAGATGAACAAGCGGTAAGCGGGGAAGTCTTGCGCATCCTGGATTTATTGCTGGCGGAAATGCCGCTCAAGCGCGCGGCGGCGTTGGCTGCGGAAATTACCGGGGTAAGGAAGAATGTTTTGTATCAAGTGGCTCTGGAAAAACAGAAAAATAAATGATGTCACATTGATGTTATCTGTTTTGTCACTTGTTCTCCGGGGCCGCTGCCGTTAATCTTTGCGGCGGAGAGTCGATTGGACAGTCGCTGCCTGATTTTGTTCCGCAAAAGCAGGGGGAGGAAAGTCCGGGCTCCATAGGGCAGAGTGCCAGGTAACGCCTGGGAGGCGCGAGCCTACGGAAAGTGCCACAGAAAACAACCGCCTAAGCACCTCGGTGCCGGTAAGGGTGAAAAGGTGCGGTAAGAGCGCACCGCACGACTGGTAACAGTTCGTGGCTAGGCAAACCCCACTCGGAGCAAGACCAAATAGGGTTCCACATGGCGCGGCCCGCGTTGGAACCGGGTAGGTTGCTAAAGGCGTCCAGTGATGGCCGTCGTAGAGGAATGACTGTCCTCGACAGAACCCGGCTTACAGATCGACTCTCCACTCCTTCCTTCCTTTCTGCTTGATTCGATAGCAGAAGCCGCTTCGGTAATATCAAAAAAGTCTTACTCTTAATAAATTACTTTAACTTCGCGCTCTATTCGTCTGAGTGCAATCGCTTTTTCCTTCCGGAAATCCCTTCCAAGTAGCCTGATGCCTGCCCTTGTTACGCTAAATCTCCGATCTGTAAGGGTTTTCCTTATATGCGCGCCTTGACGGTGCGGTGGGCGGATTCCTATAGTGTGCGCAAGTGGCAGAAAGT
Organism: Pseudomonas bharatica; assembly: GCF_048586865.1. Classification (NCBI taxonomy): domain Bacteria; kingdom Pseudomonadati; phylum Pseudomonadota; class Gammaproteobacteria; order Pseudomonadales; family Pseudomonadaceae; genus Pseudomonas; species Pseudomonas bharatica. The sequence goes on from NZ_JBMAWR010000014.1 coordinate 134,147, forward strand.
GGCATGAAGTGGGTTTTCAGACACAAAAAAGCTAACATTTAGGGAAGCGCAGCCGTGTTCCGCGGAGCAAACGCAATCAATCTCGACGCCAAGGGCCGTCTCGCCATGCCGAGCCGGTACCGTGACGAGCTTGATTCACGTAGCTCGGGGCAATTGATCGTGACGATCGACGCTGTGGATCCCTGCTTATGTGTATACCCGCTGGACGAGTGGGAACTGATCGAAGCGAAATTGCGCGCCTTGCCGTCGTTGCGTGAAGAGAACCGCCGCCTGCAGCGCTTGTTGATAGGTAATGCGGTGGATCTCGAGCTCGACGGCAGTGGACGTTTTCTGGTTCCGCCGCGTTTGCGCGAATACGCGAAGCTCGACAAGCGCGCGATGCTGGTGGGTCAACTGAACAAATTCCAACTGTGGGACGAGGATGCCTGGAACGCTGTTTCCGCAGCGGATCTGGCAGCCATTCAACAACCGGGTGCCATGCCCGATGAACTGCGTGATCTGATCCTGTGACTATCGATAGCGGCTTTAACCACATCACCGTACTTCTGGACGAAGCCGTCGAGGCTCTGTCCGTGCGCGCGGATGGCTGCTATCTGGATGGCACGTTCGGTCGCGGCGGGCACAGCCGACTCATACTGCAAAAGCTTGGACCGAATGGCCGCCTCCTGGGGTTCGACAAGGATCCTCAAGCGATTGCCACCGGGCAAGCGCTGGCGGCCGAAGACGGCCGCTTTGTCATTGTGCAGCGCAGTTTTGCCGAGCTGGGTTCCGAAGTGGCCGAGCGCGGGCTGGCCGGCAAGGTCAGTGGCGTGCTGCTCGACCTCGGCGTGTCCTCGCCACAACTGGACGACCCTGAGCGCGGCTTCAGCTTTCTGAATGACGGCCCGCTGGACATGCGCATGGACCCGACCCGTGGTTTCAGCGCCGCCGAATTCATCGCGACGGCTCCCGAGGAGGAGATCGCCCGCGTATTCAAGGAATATGGCGAAGAGCGCTTCGCCAGGCGCATGGCCCGTGCCGTGGTCCTGCGCCGCGAGGAGCAGCCGTTCACCCGTACCTCCGACCTGGCCGAAGTGCTCAAGGTCGCCAACCCTGCCTGGGAAAAAGGCAAGAACCCGGCGACCCGTGCATTCCAGGGCCTGCGCATCCATGTCAACAACGAGCTGGGCGACCTCGAGGCTGGCCTCGACGCGGCCCTGGATGCGCTGGAAGTCGGTGGCCGCCTGGCGGTGATCAGCTTCCATTCCCTCGAAGACCGCATCGTCAAGCTTTTCATGCGCAAGCTGGCCAAGGGCGAGCAGGATAATCTGCCGCGCAACCTGCCAGTACAGCACAAGCCGTTCGAGCCGAAGATCAAGCTGATCGGCAAGGCGCAGTTCGCGTCCGATGCCGAACTCAAGGCCAACCCGCGGTCGCGCAGCGCGGTCATGCGTGTGGCGGAGAAGCTTCGGTGAGCAGGCTCTATGCCAAACCCCTGCCAGGCGGAAGCTTCCTGATGCTTCTGCTGTTCATCGGCGTGCTCGTATCCTCGGTCGCGGTGTCCTATAGCGCGCATTGGAACCGGCAACTGCTCAATACGCTTTACGGCGAGCTCAACGAACGCGACAAGGCCCAGGCCGAGTGGGGCCGGCTGATTCTCGAGCAAAGCACCTGGACTGCCCATAGCCGTATCGAAAACCTCGCCAGCGAGCAGTTGAAGATGCGCATCCCCGCGGCTGACGAAGTGCGGATGGTGGCGCCATGATGAAGCTCGAAGGCGCCCTGTACCCCTGGCGCTTCCGGGTGGTGCTGGGCTTGCTCGCCTTGATGGTCGGAGCCATTACCTGGCAGATCATCGATCTGCAGGTGGTCGATCGCGACTTCCTGAAAAGCCAGGGCGATGCACGCAGCATGCGGCATATCCCCATTCCTGCACACCGCGGCCTGATCACCGACCGCAACGGCGAGCCCCTGGCGGTCAGTACGCCGGTCACCACGTTGTGGGCCAACCCCAAGGAAATGCAGGGCTCCAAGGAGCGTTGGGGGGCATTGGCAACAGCGCTCGGGCAGAACCCCAAGCAACTCACCGAACGTCTGGAGCAACAGGCGAACAAGGAGTTCATCTACCTGGTCCGTGGCCTGACTCCCGAGCAGGGGCAGGCGGTTCTCGACCTGAAGGTTCCTGGTGTCTACGGCATCGAGGAATTCCGCCGTTTCTATCCAGCCGGCGATGTGGCCGCGCATATGGTCGGCTTCACCGACCTCGACGACCACGGTCGCGAGGGCGTGGAGCTTGCCTATGACGAGTGGCTGGCCGGCGTGCCCGGCAAGCGCCAGGTGATCAAGGACCGACGCGGCCGCTTGATCAAGGATGTCCAGGTCACCAAGAACGCCAAGGCAGGGAAGACCTTGGCGTTGTCGATTGACCTGCGCCTGCAATACCTGGCCACCCGCGAGCTGCGCAACGCCATCGCCGAGCAGGAAGCGAAAGCCGGCAGCCTGGTGATCATGGACGTGAAGACCGGCGAAGTCCTGGCCATGGTCAACCAGCCTACCTACAACCCGAACAATCGTCGCAGCATGTTCCCGGCGGCGATGCGCAACCGCGCGATCATCGATGTGTTCGAGCCGGGTTCGACGGTCAAGCCGCTGTCCATGAGTGCCGCGCTGCAGAGTGGTCGCTGGAAGCCGACCGACAAGGTCGAGGTCTATCCCGGCACCCTGCAACTGGGCCGCTACACGATTCGCGACGTTTCCAAGACCGAGGGGCCGATCCTCGACCTGACCGGCATCCTGATCAACTCCAGTAACGTCGGCATGTCGAAGATCGCCTTCGATATCGGTGGCGAGGCCATCTACCGGGTGATGTCGCAGTTGGGCCTGGGTCAATACACCGGCCTTGGCTTCCCGGGCGAACGCGTCGGCAACCTGCCGAACCACCGCGAGTGGCGCAAGGCGGAAACCGCGACGCTTTCCTACGGCTACGGCGTGTCTGTCACTGCGCTGCAACTGGTGCATGCCTACGCCGCGCTGGCCAATGACGGCAAGATGGTGCCGTTGAGCATTCTCAAGGTGGACAAGGCGCCGGAATCGACCCAGGTGGTGCCGAAGGAAACCGCGGAAACCATCCAGCAGATGTTGCAGCAGGTGATCGAGGCGCCGCGTGGCGTGTTCCGCGCGCAGGTGCCTTCGTATCATGTCGCTGGCAAGTCGGGTACCGCGCGCAAGGCCACCATCGGTTCCAAGGGCTACACCGAAAATGCCTACCGCTCGTTGTTCGCCGGTTTCGGGCCGATGAGCGATCCACGCTATGCCATCGTCGTGGTGATCGACGAACCGAGCAAGGGCGGTTACTTCGGTGGCCTGGTTTCCGCGCCGGTGTTCAGCAAGGTCATGTCGGGCACCCTGCGCCTGATGAACGTACCGCCGGATAATCTGCCGGTTGCCACGCAGCAGGCCGATGCCGCTGCGCCCGCCAAAGGAGGGCGCGGTTGATGACGATGCCATTGAGTAAATTGTTCGCCAATGCCAGCAGCGATCCGCTGATTCGCGAACTGACCCTGGACAGCCGCAATGTCCGCCCCGGCGACCTGTTCCTGGCTGTGCCGGGTGCCAAGGTCGATGGTCGCGACCATATTGTCGATGCGCTCAAGCGCGGCGCGGCGGCAGTTGCCTATGAAGTGCAGGGTGCCAAGGTATTGCCGATCACCGATGCGCCGTTGATTCCGGTCAAGGGCCTGGTCGCGCAGTTGTCGGATATCGCCGGACGCTTCTATGGCGAGCCTAGCCGTCTGCTCGAACTGGTAGGTGTTACCGGCACCAACGGCAAGACCAGCGTGACCCAACTGGTCGCCCAGGCCCTCGACCTGCTGGGCCAGCGTTGCGGCCTGATCGGCACCCTCGGTACCGGCTTCTACGGTGCGCTGCAAAGCGGCCGCCTGACCACGCCCGATCCGCTCGCCGTGCAATCGACCCTCAATGACCTGAAGAAGGCCGGCGCGCGGGCCGTGGCCATGGAAGTGTCGTCCCATGCATTGGAGCAAGGGCGGGTTGCCGCACTGGCTTTCGATATCGTGGTGATGACCAACCTGTCCCGCGACCATCTCGACTATCACGGCAGCATGGAAGCCTACAAGGCAGCCAAGGCGAAGCTCTTCGCCTGGTCGAACCTGCGTTGCCGGGTGGTCAATCTGGATGACGATTTCGGTCGCGAACTGGCCGCCGAAGCGCGCGAGTCGCGGCTGATCAGCTATAGCCTGAAAGACCCGGCAGCCACCCTTTATTGCCGCGAAGCCAGCTTCGACGATGATGGCGTGCGCGCCGTGTTGGTAACGCCGCAAGGCGAGCACATGCTGCGCAGCCGTCTGCTCGGTCGGTTCAACCTGAGCAATATGCTGGCGGCGGTCGGCACCCTATTGGCGATGGATCATCCGCTGGATGAAATTCTGAAGGTCACCGCGAAGCTCGAAGGCCCTGTCGGCCGCATGCAGCGCCTCGGCGGTGGCAGCAAGCCGTTGGTGGTGGTCGATTACGCCCACACCCCGGATGCCCTGGAAAAGGTCCTCGAAGCCCTGCGCCCGCATGCCCGTGGCCAGTTGACCTGCCTGTTCGGCTGCGGCGGTGACCGTGATCGCGGCAAGCGCCCACTGATGGCGGAACTGGCCGAACGCCTGGCCGATCAGGTGGTGGTCACCGACGACAACCCGCGTAGCGAAGATCCTCAGGCCATCTTCGACGATATCCGCCCTGGCTTCTCCAAGGCGGATGCCGCGCAGTTCATCCCCGGCCGTGGTGAGGCGATCGCTCGTGTGATCGCCGCTGCCGGCGTCGACGACGTCATCGTCCTCGCTGGCAAAGGCCACGAGGACTACCAGGAAATCAACGGCGAACGTCACGATTTTTCCGATCTTGTTGAAGCCGAAAAGGCGCTTGCAGTCTGGGAGGCTTCTCATGCTTGAACCCCTGTCCCTGAGCCAGTTGACCGAACCGTTGCAGGGGCGCCTGCTGGGCGCCGATGCGCGTTTCGATGGCGTCAGCATCGACAGCCGCAAGATCGCGCCGGGGCAATTGTTCATCGCTTTGGCCGGGCCGCGTTTCGACGGCCACGACTACCTCGACGAAGTAGCGGCCAAGGGCGCCGTTGCGGCGCTGGTGGAGCGTGAGGTTCCGGGTTCCAGCCTGCCGCAACTGCTGGTGGCGGATACCCGACTGGCCCTGGGGCAACTCGGCGCGCTGAATCGTCGCGCCTTCAAGCATCCGGTGGTAGCGATCACCGGCTCCAGCGGCAAGACCACGGTCAAGGAAATGCTTGCCAGCATCCTTGGCACCCGGGGCCCGGTGCTGATGACCCGGGGCAACCTGAACAACGATCTCGGCGCCCCGTTGACCCTGCTCGAGCTCGGCCCTGAACACAGCGCCGCCGTCATCGAGCTGGGCGCCAACCACATTGGTGAAATTCGCTACACCGTTGGCCTGACCCGGCCTCAAGTGGTGCTGATCAACAACGCGGGCACGGCTCATGTCGGCGAGTTCGGTGGGCCGGAGAAGATTGTCGAAGCCAAGGGCGAGATCCTCGAAGGATTGGAGGAGGGTGGTGTCGCGGTATTGAACCTGGACGACAAGGCCTTTGGCATATGGAAACAGCGCGCCGGGAAACACGCCGTGCTGAGCTTTGCCCTGACCAGCACCGCCGCCGACTTCTATGCCAGCGATATCGCCCAGGACGAACGCGGTTGCCCGTCGTTCATCCTGCACGCACCGCAAGGCCAGGTGGCGATCCAGCTCAACCTGCTGGGCACCCACAACATCGCCAACGCCCTGGCCGCCGCCGCCGCCGCGCAGACCTTCGGTGTCGCGCTGGAGGGCATCGCCGAGGGACTGAACACCGTGCAACCGGTCAAGGGCCGCGGCGTCGCCCAGGTCGCGCCCGGCGGCATCCGTGTGATCGATGACACCTACAACGCAAACCCGACCTCCGTGTGCGCGGCCATTGATATACTCGCCGGCTTTTCCGGCCGCACCGTCCTGGTGCTCGGGGATATCGGTGAGTTGGGCCAGTGGGCCGAAGAGGGCCACCGCGAGGTCGGGGACTACGCCAGGGGCAAGGTTTCGGCGCTGTATGCCGTAGGTCCGATGATGGCCCATGCGGTCAAGGCCTTTGGCCAGAATGCCCGCCATTTCACCAATCAAGCTGACCTGATCGCTGCCGTTCGCGGCGAGCAGGCGGTCAACACCACTATTTTGATCAAGGGTTCGCGCAGCGCTGCGATGGAAAACGTCGTGGCGGCCCTGTGCGATTCCAGCGGGGAGAAACATTAATGCTGCTGCTGTTGGCCGAGTATCTGCAACAGTTCTACAAGGGCTTCGCGGTCTTCCAGTACCTGACCCTGCGCGGAATCCTGGGCGTACTGACCGCGTTGTCGCTGGCCCTGTGGCTGGGCCCGTGGATGATCCGTACCCTGCAGATCCGCCAGATCGGCCAGGCCGTGCGTAACGACGGCCCGCAATCGCACCTGTCCAAGTCCGGCACCCCGACCATGGGCGGGGCGCTGATCCTTTCCGCCATCGGCGTGAGCACCCTGCTCTGGGCCGACCTGAGCAACCGTTACGTGTGGGTGGTGCTGATCGTCACCATGCTGTTCGGCGCCATCGGCTGGGTCGACGACTACCGCAAGGTGATCGAGAAGAACTCCCGCGGCCTGCCGAGCCGCTGGAAGTATTTCTGGCAGTCGGTATTCGGCCTGGGCGCGGCGATCTTCCTTTATATGACCGCACCGACCAGCGTCGAAACCACCCTGATCGTGCCGATGCTGAAGGACGTCACCATTCCCCTGGGCGTCGGTTTCGTCGTGCTGACCTATTTCGTCATCGTCGGCTCGAGCAACGCGGTCAACCTGACCGACGGCCTTGATGGCCTGGCGATCCTGCCAACCGTGCTGGTAGGCGGTGCCCTGGGCATCTTCTGCTACCTGTCGGGCAACGTGAAATTCGCCGAATACCTGCTGATTCCCTACGTTCCGGGCGCAGGCGAGCTGATCGTGTTCTGCGGCGCGCTGATCGGCGCCGGCCTCGGTTTCCTCTGGTTCAACACCTATCCGGCCCAGGTCTTCATGGGCGACGTCGGTGCCCTGGCACTGGGCGCAGCGCTGGGCACCATCGCCGTGATCGTTCGCCAGGAAATCGTCCTGTTCATCATGGGCGGCGTGTTCGTCATGGAGACCCTGTCGGTGGTCATCCAGGTCGCGTCGTTCAAGCTGACCGGCAAGCGCGTATTCCGCATGGCGCCGATCCATCACCACTTTGAACTCAAGGGCTGGCCCGAGCCGCGCGTGATCGTCCGCTTCTGGATCATCACCGTTATTCTCGTGTTGATCGGCCTGGCAACCCTGAAACTGAGGTAGAACGCGTGTCCTTGATCGCAACTGACCACTTCCGCATCGTTGTCGGCCTCGGCAAGAGCGGCATGTCCCTGGTTCGCTTCCTGGCGAACCGGGGCATTGCGTTTGCGGTCGCCGACACGCGCGAGAACCCTCCGGAGCTGGCGACCCTGCGTCGCGACTATCCGCAGGTCGAAGTGCGCTGCGGTGAGCTGGACGTGGACTTCCTCTGCCGCGCCGACGAGCTGTACGTGAGCCCCGGGCTGGCCCTGGCCACCCCGGCCCTGCAGCAGGCTGCCGCCCGTGGCGTCAAGCTCTCCGGCGATATCGAGCTGTTCGCGCGTAACGCGAAGGCGCCAATCGTGGCCATCAGCGGTTCCAACGCCAAGAGCACCGTGACCACCCTGGTCGGCGAGATGGCCGCAGCGGCGGGCAAGCGCGTGGCGGTGGGTGGCAATCTCGGCACTCCGGCCCTTGACCTGCTCGGTGACGACGTCGAGCTGTACGTGCTGGAGCTGTCGAGCTTCCAACTGGAAACCACCGACCAGCTCAATGCCGAAGTGGCCACCGTGCTCAATGTCAGCGAAGACCACATGGACCGCTACAGCGGCCTGCCGGCCTACCACCTGGCCAAGCACCGGATCTTCCGTGGCGCTCGCCAGGTCGTGGTCAACCGTCAGGACGCCCTGAGCCGTCCGCTGCCGGTGGAAGGCCAGCCCTGCTGGACCTTCGGCCTGAATACGCCTGACTTCAAGGCCTTCGGCCTGCGCGAAGAAAACGGCGAGAAATATCTGGCCTTCGAATTCCGCAACCTGATGCCGGTTCGCGAACTGAAGATCCGCGGTGCGCACAACCAGTCCAACGCCCTTGCCGCGCTGGCCCTCGGGCATGCCGTCGGCCTGCCGTTCGAGGCCATGCTGGAAAGCCTGCGCAGCTTCGCCGGCCTGGCCCATCGTTGCCAGTGGGTCCGCGAGCTGAACGGTGTCAATTACTACGACGACTCCAAGGCCACCAACGTTGGCGCGGCGCTGGCCGCCATCGAAGGCCTGGGTGCCGATATCGACGGCAAGCTGGTACTGATCGCCGGCGGCGACGGCAAGGGTGCGGACTTCTCCGCCCTGCGTGCGCCGGTCGGCGAACATTGCCGTGCCGTGGTCCTGCTCGGCCGCGATGCCGAACTGCTGGCCGAAGCCCTGGGCGACAGCGTGCCACTGGTTCGGGTCAAGACCCTCGAGGACGCTGTGCAGAAAGCTGCCGAACTGGCCCGGTCCGGCGACGCCGTGCTGCTGTCCCCGGCTTGCGCCAGCCTCGACATGTTCAAGAACTTCGAGGAGCGTGGGCGCCTGTTCGCCCAGGCCGCAGGAGAACTGGCATGATCTTCGGCGCCATCAAGCCCTATCCGTCGCCGCTGATCAGCGGCCGTGGCATCGACCTGGATTTCCCGTTCCTGGTCGGGTGCCTGGCATTGCTCGGTCTGGGCCTGGTGATGATTACCTCGGCGTCGTCGGAAGTCGCCGCGGCGCAGTCGGGCAATCCGCTTTACCACATGTTCCGCCACCTGATTTACGTCGGTCTCGGCGTGGGTGCCTGCATCGTCACCATGATGGTGCCGATCTCCACTTGGCAGCGCATGGGCTTCCTGATGCTGATCGGTGCCTTCGGCCTGCTGGTGGCGGTACTGATCCCGGGTATCGGGCGTGAAGTGAACGGTTCGATGCGCTGGATCGGCTTCAGCTTCTTCAACGTCCAGCCTTCTGAAATCGCCAAGGTCTTCGTGGTCGTCTACCTCGCCGGTTACCTGGTGCGGCGCCAGCAGGAAGTACGTGAAAGCTGGATGGGCTTCTTCAAGCCGTTCATCGTCCTCCTGCCCATGGCCGGCCTGTTGCTGATGGAGCCGGACTTCGGCGCCACGGTAGTGATGATGGGCTCGGCGGCGGCGATGCTGTTCCTCGGCGGCGTGGGGTTGTTCCGCTTCGGCCTGATGGTGGTGCTGGCGGTAGGCGCGGTGTTCGTTCTGGTGCAGGCCCAGCCGTACCGGATGGCCCGCCTGATCACCTTCACCGACCCCTGGGCCGACCAGTTCGGTTCCGGCTACCAGCTGACCCAGGCGCTGATTGCCTTCGGCCGTGGCGAGTGGTTCGGCGTCGGCCTGGGCAACAGCGTGCAGAAGCAGTTCTACCTGCCGGAGGCGCATACCGACTTCGTGTTCTCGGTGCTGGCCGAAGAGCTGGGCGTGGTCGGCTCGCTGCTGACCGTTGCCCTGTTCGTCTTCGTCACCGTGCGCGCGCTGTACATCGGCCTGTGGGCGGAAAAGGCCAAGCAGTTCTTCGCCGCCTATGTGGCCTTTGGCCTGGCCTTCCTGTGGATCGGCCAGTTCCTGATCAACATCGGAGTGAACGTCGGCCTGCTGCCGACCAAGGGCCTGACCCTGCCGTTCCTCAGCTATGGCGGCAGCTCGCTGGTGATCTGCTGTGCCTGCGTCGGGTTGCTCCTGCGCATCGAATGGGAGAGCCGTACTCACCTGGGCAGCGAGGAACACGAATTCAACGAAAACGATTTTGCCGAGGAGCCGACCCATCATGGCCGCTGACGGCAAGAACGTATTGATCATGGCCGGCGGAACCGGCGGCCATGTGTTCCCGGCGCTGGCTTGCGCCCGGGAATTCCAGGCGCGCGGTTTCACCGTGCACTGGCTGGGAACGCCACGCGGCATCGAGAACGAACTGGTACCGCAGGCCGGCCTGCAACTGCACCTGATCAACGTCACCGGGCTGCGTGGCAAGAGCAAGCTGTCACTGCTCAAGGCGCCGTTCACCCTGGTCAAGGCGGTGCTCCAGGCGCGGCGGATCATCCATCAGGTCAAGCCGGTCTGCGTGGTCGGCTTCGGTGGCTATGTCACCGGTCCAGGCGGCGTGGCTGCCAGGCTATGCGGCGTGCCGGTGGTGATCCACGAGCAGAATGCCCGTGCCGGTACCGCCAACCGTCTGCTGGTGCCGCTGGCTGGACGGGTCTGCGAAGCCTTCCCGGACACCTTCGGGGCCAGTGCCAAGCGCCGCACCACCGGTAACCCGGTACGTGCCGAACTGTTCCTGGAGCCTGTGCGCCAGGCCCTGCCGGGACGTCGGGCACGCCTGCTGGTACTGGGCGGCAGCCTGGGCGCCGAGCCGCTGAACAAGCTGTTGCCCCAGGCCCTGGCCCTGGTGCCGGAAAGCCTGCGGCCCGAGGTGTTCCACCAGGCCGGAAAGAATCACGACCAGGTCACCGCCCAGCGTTATCGCGACGCGGGGGTCGAGGCTCAGGTAGAACCGTTCATCAAGGACATGGCCCAGGCCTATGGCTGGGCCGACCTGGTGGTATGCCGTGCCGGCGCGCTGACCGTCAGCGAGCTGGCCGCCGCGGGACTGCCGTCGCTGCTGGTGCCCTTGCCCCATGCCATCGACGACCACCAGACCCACAACGCCCATTATCTGGCACGCGAAGGCGCCGCCTTCCTGATGCCGCAAGCGACAACTGGCGCAGCGCAGCTCGCTGAACGCCTGAACGAGGTGCTGATGCAACCGGAAAAACTCGACACCATGGCCGCCACCGCACGACGCCTGGCCAAGCCCGCTGCAACCCGCACCGTGGTCGATATCTGCCTGGAGGTGGCCCATGGTTGAGAACCAGAAAGCCATGCCCCAGCCTGAAATGCGCCGTATCCGTCGCATCCACTTCGTCGGTATCGGCGGCGTGGGCATGTGCGGGATCGCCGAAGTACTGCTGAACCTGGGCTACCAGGTGTCCGGTTCCGACCTCAAGGAGTCGCCCGTTACCGAGCGCCTGAAGTCCTTCGGTGCCGAGATCTTCATCGGCCACCGCGCCGAGAACGCCGCCAGCGCCGATGTGCTGGTGGTGTCCAGCGCCATCAACACGGCCAACCCGGAAGTTGCCACCGCCCTGGAGCGGCGCATTCCGGTAGTGCCGCGTGCCGAGATGCTGGCCGAACTGATGCGCTACCGCCATGGCATCGCCGTTGCCGGTACCCATGGCAAGACCACCACCACCAGCCTGCTGGCCTCGGTCTTCGCCGCAGGCGGCCTGGACCCTACCTTCGTCATCGGTGGTCGGCTGAACGCTGCGGGTACCAATGCCCAGCTCGGCACCAGCCGCTACCTGATCGCCGAAGCCGACGAGAGCGATGCCAGCTTCCTGCATCTGCAGCCATTGGTCGCGGTGGTCACCAATATCGACGCCGACCACATGGCCACCTATGAAGGCGACTTCAACAAGCTGAAGAAAACCTTCGTCGAGTTCCTGCACAACTTGCCGTTCTACGGCCTGGCCGTGGTCTGCCTGGATGACCCGGTGGTTCGCGAGATCCTGCCGCTGGTCAAGCGCCCGGCAGTGACCTACGGCTTCAGCGAAGAAGCCGACGTGCGCGCGATCAACGTGCGCCAGTCGGGCATGCAGACCCACTTCACCGTGCTGCGCCGTGACCGTGCGCCGCTGGATGTGTCGGTGAACATGCCGGGTAACCACAACGTGCTCAACGCCCTGGCGACCATCGCCATCGCCACCGACGAGGGCATCAGCGACGAGGCCATCGTCCAGGGCCTTTCCGGTTTCCAGGGTGTCGGCCGACGCTTCCAGGTCTACGGCGAACTGCCGGTGGAAGGCGGCAGCGTGATGCTGGTGGACGACTATGGTCATCACCCGACCGAGGTTGCCGCGGTAATCAAGGCCGTGCGCGGCGGCTGGCCGGAGCGTCGCCTGGTCATGGTCTACCAGCCGCACCGCTACAGCCGCACCCGCGACCTCTACGACGATTTCGTCCAGGTCCTGGCCGACGCCAATGTGCTGCTGCTGATGGAAGTCTACCCGGCGGGCGAAGAGCCGATTCCGGGCGCCGACAGCCGTCAGCTGTGCCACAGCATTCGCCAGCGCGGTCAGCTCGATCCGATCTACATCGAGCGCGGCATCGAACTTGCGCCTCTGGTCAAGCCGTTGCTGCGTGCCGGCGACATCCTGCTGTGCCAGGGTGCCGGTGATATCGGTGGCCTCGCGCCACAACTGTTGAAGAGTCCGCTGTTCGCTGGTGCAGGTACCAGTCAGGAGAAAGCGAAATGACTGCCGAAGCCTACGCCAAGCTGCATTCCACGATCGCCCCGAAAGATTTCGGCCGTGTCGCCGTGCTCTATGGCGGCAAGAGCGCCGAGCGCGAAGTCTCGCTGAAATCCGGTGCCGCGGTGATCGACGCGCTGCAAGGCGCCGGAGTCGACGTGGTTGCCATCGATGTCGGTGACGACCTGCTGGCCCGCCTGCAGACCGAGAAGATCGACCGCGCCTTCATCATCCTCCACGGCCGTGGCGGCGAAGATGGCAGCATGCAGGGCCTGCTGGAGTGCCTGGGCATTCCCTACACCGGCAGCGGCATCCTCGCCTCGGCCCTGGCCATGGACAAGTTGCGTACCAAGCAGGTGTGGCAGAGCCTGGGCATCCCGACCCCGCGCCATGCCGTGCTGGCCAGTGAAGCCGACTGTATTTGCGCAGGCGCGGAACTGGGCTTCCCGTTGATCGTCAAACCGGCCCATGAAGGTTCCAGTATCGGTATGGCGAAAGTGTCCAGCGTCGCGGAATTGATCGCGGCCTGGAAAGACGCCGCCAATTACGATTCGCAAGTCTTGGTCGAGCAGTGGATCCAGGGTCCGGAGTTCACCGTGGCGGTGCTGCGTGACCAGGTTCTGCCGCCGATCGCCTTGGGCACCCCGCATTCGTTCTACGACTACGACGCCAAGTACCTGGCTTCCGATACCCAATACCGGATCCCGTGTGGCCTGGATGCAGCCAAGGAACAGGAATTGATCGACCTCACCGCCCGCGCCTGCGACGCCATCGGCATCGCTGGCTGGGGCCGGGTGGATGTAATGCAGGACGAGCAGGGCCGCTTCTGGCTGCTTGAAGTCAACACCGCACCAGGCATGACCGACCATAGCCTGGTGCCCATGGCGGCACGTGCGGCCGGCCTCGATTTCCAGCAGTTGGTGCTGGCGATCCTGGCGGCCAGTGTCGAGGCGCGAGGTTAAGCCCATGCAAGGCGCGATGTTACGTCATCAGCAACCCGCCCCCGGCCGTAACAAGCCGGTGCCGCGTGGTGCCAGCCGGATGGTGGCCAAGGAGCCACTGTCGGCGCGCCTGCCCAAGCCGAACTTCAGCATCTTCAAGAAGCTGCTGTGGCCCGTGCTGCTGGTCGTCGCGGGCTTTGGCGCCTACGAAGGCGCGCAGCGCCTGATGCCCTACGCCGACCGGCCGATCACCAAGATCGCCGTGCAGGGCGACCTCAGCTACATCAGCCAGCAGGCGGTGCAGCAGCGTATTGCCCCTTATGTCGCGGCGAGTTTCTTCACCGTCGACCTGGCGAGCATGCGTACCGAACTGGAGCAGATGCCCTGGATCGCCCATGCCGAAGTACGTCGGGTTTGGCCGGACGAAGTGGTGATTCGCCTGGAAGAACAGTTGCCGGTGGCGCGCTGGGGCGAGGACGCCTTGCTCAACAACCAGGGCCAGGCCTTCACCCCGCGCGAACTGGCGAACTACGAGCACCTGCCGCAGCTTTTCGGGCCGCAGCGCGCTCAGCAACAAGTGATGCAGCAATATCAGGTTCTCAACCAGATGTTGCGCCCCCTGGGTTTCTCGATCGCCCGCCTGGAGCTGCGCGAGCGGGGCAGCTGGTTCCTCACCACCGGCGCCGGCAGTGCCGGCCCGGGTATCGAACTGCTGCTGGGGCGCGACCACCTGGTGGAAAAAATGCGCCGTTTCATTGCCATCTACAACAAGACGCTCAAAGAACAGATCACGAACATCGCCCGCATCGATCTGCGTTACGCCAACGGCCTTGCCGTTGGCTGGCGGGAACCGATTGCACAGCCCGCGGCCCAACCCGCCGTGGCGAAGAATTAGAGAGAGGCAGGACCCATGGCAAATGCGCATAGCGGCAAAATGATCGTCGGGCTGGATATCGGCACGTCCAAGGTGGTTGCACTGGTAGGCGAAGTCGCCGCCGACGGCACCCTGGAGATCGTCGGTATCGGCACCCATCCATCGCGCGGGTTGAAAAAAGGCGTGGTGGTCAATATCGAGTCCACCGTGCAGTCGATCCAGCGTGCCGTCGAAGAGGCGCAGCTGATGGCTGGCTGCCGGATCCACTCGGCCTTCGTCGGCGTGGCCGGCAATCACATCCGCAGCCTGAACTCCCACGGCATCGTGGCGATCCGCGATCGCGAAGTCAGCACCGCGGACCTGGAACGGGTACTGGACGCGGCCCAGGCCGTGGCGATTCCGGCCGACCAGCGCGTGCTGCACACCCTGCCGCAGGACTACGTGATCGATAACCAGGAAGGCGTGCGCGAGCCGCTGGGCATGTCCGGCGTGCGCCTGGAAGCCAAGGTCCATGTGGTGACCTGCGCAGTCAACGCGGCGCAGAACATCGAGAAGTGCGTGCGCCGCTGCGGCCTGGAAATCGACGACATCATCCTCGAGCAACTGGCCTCGGCCTACTCGGTGCTCACCGATGACGAGAAAGAGCTGGGCGTGTGCCTGGTGGATATCGGCGGCGGCACCACCGACATCGCCATCTTCACCGAAGGCGCGATCCGTCATACCGCGGTGATCCCGATCGCCGGCGACCAGGTGACCAACGACATCGCCATGGCCCTGCGTACGCCGACCCAGTACGCCGAGGAAATCAAGATTCGCTACGCCTGCGCCCTGGCCAAGCTGGCCGGTGCCGGCGAAACCATCAAGGTGCCGAGCGTCGGCGACCGTCCGCCGCGCGAGCTGTCGCGCCAGGCCCTGGCCGAGGTGGTCGAGCCGCGCTACGACGAGCTGTTCACCTTGATCCAGGCGGAGCTGCGCCGTAGCGGTTACGAGGACCTGGTACCAGCGGGCATCGTCCTGACCGGTGGTACCTCGAAGATGGAAGGCGCGGTCGAACTGGCCGAGGAAATCTTCCATATGCCGGTACGCCTCGGCGTACCACACAGCGTTCGGGGGCTGAGCGACGTGGTTCGCAACCCGATCTATTCCACTGGCGTTGGCCTGCTGACCTATGGCCTGCAGAAACAGTCCGACGGCGTGCCAGTGCCAGGTATCAGAAACGACAGCTATGGCGATGAACCGAAGGCCCCGGTGCTTGAGCGCTTCAAGCGTTGGGTCCAGGGAAACTTCTAAGTTTCAAAAGCAGTAGTGGTAGGCGCAAAAAACTAGAGAACTGAAAGGAGAGGGAAAATGTTCGAGCTCGTAGACAACGTCCCGCAAAGTCCGGTCATCAAAGTGATCGGCGTCGGTGGCGGCGGTGGCAACGCCGTCAACCACATGGTCAAGAGCAACATCGAAGGCGTCGAATTCATCTGCGCCAACACCGATGCTCAGGCCCTGAAAAACATCGGTGCGCGCACCATTCTGCAACTGGGTACCGGTGTGACCAAGGGCCTGGGCGCGGGTGCCAATCCGGAAATCGGCCGCCAGGCCGCACTGGAAGACCGCGAGCGTATCGCCGAAGTGCTGCAGGGCACCAACATGGTCTTCATCACTACCGGCATGGGTGGTGGTACCGGTACCGGTGCTGCGCCGATCATCGCCGAAGTGGCCAAGGAACTGGGCATCCTCACCGTTGCGGTGGTGACCCGTCCGTTCCCGTTCGAAGGCCGCAAGCGCATGCAGATCGCCGATGAAGGCATCCGCTCGCTGGCCGACAGCGTCGACTCGCTGATCACCATCCCCAACGAAAAACTGCTGACCATCCTCGGCAAGGACGCCAGTCTGCTGTCGGCCTTCGCCAAGGCGGACGACGTTCTGGCCGGTGCCGTGCGCGGTATCTCCGACATCATCAAGCGTCCGGGCATGATCAACGTCGACTTCGCCGACGTGCGTACCGTGATGAGCGAAATGGGCATGGCGATGATGGGTACCGGCTGCGCCAGCGGTCCGAACCGTGCGCGTGAAGCCACCGAAGCGGCGATCCGCAACCCGCTGCTCGAAGACGTCAACCTGCAGGGCGCCCGCGGCATCCTGGTCAACATCACTGCCGGTCCGGACCTGTCGCTGGGTGAGTACTCCGACGTGGGTAGCATCATCGAGGCGTTCGCCTCCGACCACGCGATGGTCAAGGTCGGTACCGTGATCGATCCGGACATGCGCGACGAGCTGCACGTCACCGTGGTCGCTACCGGCCTGGGTGCCAAGATCGAGAAGCCTGTGAAGGTCATCGACAACACCCTGCAAAGCGCGGCTGCCCAGGTTTCCACCCCGGCTCCGGCACCGGTGCGCAACGAGCAGCCTGCGGTCAACTACCGTGACCTGGAGCGTCCGACCGTGATGCGCAACCAGACCCACGCCGGTGCGGCAGCGGCTGCCAAGCTCAATCCTCAGGACGACCTGGATTACCTGGACATCCCGGCATTCCTGCGTCGTCAGGCCGATTGATGGAATTTATCAGGGGTATTAGGGTGATTGGTGTTCAGCAAAGGTTGGGTCTGTTATCATCCCCAGCCTTTGTTGATACCAGTTCGCAATCTGTGCTGAAGCGGCCAATGCCATGATTAAACAACGCACCCTGAAAAATATCATCCGTGCCACAGGTGTCGGCCTGCACTCCGGGGAAAAGGTATACCTGACCCTGAAACCTGCGCCTGTGGATACCGGCATCGTATTTTGCCGAGCCGACCTCGACCCCGTGGTGCATATCCCTGCCCGTGCGGAAAACGTCGGCGAGACCACCATGTCGACCACGCTGGTCAACGGCGATACCAAGGTAGACACGGTTGAGCACCTGCTCTCGGCCATGGCTGGCCTGGGCATCGATAACGCCTACGTCGAGCTCTCCGCCTCCGAAGTCCCGATCATGGACGGTAGCGCAGGCCCCTTCGTATTCCTGATTCAATCCGCCGGCCTGGAAGAACAGGACGCGCCGAAGAAATTCATCCGCATCCTGCGTGAAGTGACAGTGCAAGACGGCGACAAGCGCGCCACTTTCCTGCCTTTCGACGGGTTCAAGGTGAGTTTCGAGATCGATTTCGACCACCCGGTGTTCCGCAACCGTACCCAAAGCGCCAGCGTCGACTTTTCCAGCACCTCGTTCGTGAAGGAAGTCAGTCGCGCCCGCACCTTCGGGTTCATGAGCGACATCGAGTACCTTCGCAAGCACAACCTCGCCCTCGGCGGCAGCGTCGAGAACGCCATCGTGGTGGACAAGGACGGTGTATTGAACGAGGACGGCCTTCGCTATGAAGACGAATTCGTCAAGCACAAGATCCTCGATGCCATCGGCGACCTCTACCTGCTGGGCAACAGCCTGATCGGCGAGTTCCGCGGCTTCAAGTCCGGTCACGCGCTGAACAACCAGCTGCTGCGCAAGCTGATCGAAGAAACCGATGCGTGGGAAGTCGTGACTTTCGAAGACGCCAGCACCGCACCGATCTCCTACATGCGTCCGGTTGCCGCTGTATAAGCTCGAATACTCTCTCTAGTTTGAAGGCCGCCCTCGGGCGGCCTTTTTTATACATCTCGAAAACACAACGCGGGCCCTGTGGGAGCGGGTTCACCCGCGATTGCGATAGTGACTTCACCACCGTAATCGCGGGTAAACCCGCTCCCACAGGGTCCGTGTCGCTTTATGAATTGTCTTTATTGCTCTTGCGATGGCTCGCCAGGCGCTCCAGCGCCGCACGCAGGTTCGGATCACTGATCCCCTGCGCCGTGGCCTGGATGGTTTCCGCCGACTTGTCCGAGATATCGATAACGTGGCTGGGCGGGCGCGGAGTAGTGGCCACCGGCTGCACCTTGAACAGGATCCGGTTCAGGTTCACGAAGGCATCCAGTTGCTGCAACTGGCGTTGCAGGCGCTTCTGCTGGTAGCGCAGGCGTGTTGCCCAATGCCCGTCGGTGACCACCAGCGTCAGGGTACCTTCGCGCCAGGTCGCCACCCGGCAATGCTCCCGCGCAGCCGGCTGCAACTGGCTTTCCACCAGGCGCTGCAACTGCGCCAGGCGCTGCGCCTGGTTGAACAGCGCCTTGAGCGGACGGGCCTCGCGCAACAGCGTGCCGGGCGCGCGGGCGGGAGAGGGGCGGTAGGCCATGATGACACCTGCAAAGACGATCCGCGCATCTTAACAGATCGCCCGCGCAGGGCTGGAGAGCCGCTATCCACATGAATCTTGACCCACGCGGGTTGAAGTTGGCGAAAAAGCCCTTATTGTAAAAAAGCCCCCGTCACAGCGCTGTGCCAGCATCGTGGAACTCCACCACTTTCCTCACCATCGTTTCCGGGTAGAATGCTCGTTCGCATGCGGCCAATAAGGGCTGCACGGGCGACTTCACGGGGCCGCCCTCCATCCCTATGTGTGGAAGATCCTGCCGATATGTTTGCGCCTTTGTTAAAGAAACTTTTTGGAAGCAAGAACGAGCGTGAAGTCAAACGCATGCTCAAGACGGTCCAGATCGTCAATGCCTTCGAAGAGCAGATGGTGGCCCTCTCCGATGAACAGCTGCGGGCCAAGACCCCCGAGTTCAAAGAGCGCCTGGCCAAAGGCGAGACCCTCGACCAGCTCCTGCCGGAAGCCTTCGCCGTCGCGCGCGAGGCCGGCAAGCGGATCATGGGCATGCGCCACTTCGATGTGCAGTTGATCGGCGGCATGACCTTGCACGAAGGCATGATCGCGGAAATGCGCACCGGTGAGGGCAAGACCCTCGTGGCAACCCTCGGTGTCTACCTCAATGCGCTGTCCGGCAAGGGCGTGCACGTGGTCACGGTCAACGACTACCTGGCCCGTCGCGACGCCAACTGGATGCGTCCGCTGTACGAATTCCTCGGCCTGACCGTAGGCGTCGTCACCCCGTTCCAGCCGCCGGAAGAGAAGCGCGCCGCCTACGCCGCCGACATCACCTACGGCACCAACAACGAATTCGGTTTCGACTACCTGCGCGACAACATGGCGTTCAGCCTGGAAGAGAAATTCCAGCGCGAGCTGAATTTCGCCGTGATCGACGAAGTCGACTCCATCCTGATCGACGAAGCCCGTACCCCGCTGATCATTTCCGGCCAGGCCGAAGACAGCTCCAAGCTGTACATCGAGATCAACAAGCTGATCCCGCGCCTGACCCAGCACATCGAGGAAGTGGAAGGCCAGGTCACCCAGGAAGGCCACTTCAAGATCGACGAGAAGAGCCGCCAGGTCGAACTCAACGAAGCCGGTCACCAGTTCATCGAGGAGATGCTCACCCAGGTCGGCCTGCTGGCCGAGGGCGAGAGCCTCTACTCCGCGCACAACCTTGGCCTGCTGACCCACGTCTACGCCGGCCTGCGTGCGCACAAGCTGTTCCACCGCAACGTCGAGTACATCGTCCAGGACGGCCAGGTCCTGCTGATCGACGAACATACCGGCCGTACCATGCCGGGCCGTCGTCTCTCCGAAGGCCTGCACCAGGCCATCGAAGCGAAGGAAAACCTGAATATCCAGGCCGAAAGCCAGACGCTGGCCTCGACCACCTTCCAGAACTACTTCCGCCTCTACACCAAGCTGTCCGGCATGACCGGTACCGCCGACACCGAAGCCTTCGAGTTCGCCCAGATCTATAACCTCAACGTTATGGTCATCCCGCCGAACAAGCCGCTGGCGCGCAAGGACTTCAACGACCTGGTGTACCTGACCGCCGACGAGAAATACGCCGCGATCATCGCCGACATCAAGGAAAGCATGGCCTCCGGCCGTCCTGTCCTGGTCGGTACGGCAACCATCGAAACCTCCGAGCACATGTCCAACCTGCTCAAGAAGGAAGGTATCGACCACAAGGTCCTGAACGCCAAGTACCACGAGAAGGAAGCCGAGATCATCGCCCAGGCCGGTCGTCCCGGCGCGCTGACCATCGCTACCAACATGGCCGGTCGCGGTACCGACATCCTGCTGGGCGGCAACTGGGAAGTCGAAGTGGCTTCCATGGAAAACCCGACGCCCGAGCAGATCGCCCAGATCAAGGCCGACTGGCAGAAGCGTCACCAGCAGGTGATCGAATCCGGCGGTCTGCACGTGATCGCGTCCGAGCGCCACGAGTCGCGCCGTATCGACAACCAGCTGCGTGGTCGTTCCGGTCGCCAGGGCGACCCGGGTTCGAGCCGCTTCTACCTGTCCCTGGAAGACAGCCTGATGCGCATCTTCGCCTCCGACCGGGTGAAGAACTTCATGAAGGCCCTGGGCATGCAGTCCGGCGAGGCCATCGAGCACCGCATGGTGACCAACGCCATCGAGAAGGCGCAGCGCAAGGTCGAAGGTCGCAACTTCGACATCCGCAAGCAGCTCCTGGAGTTCGACGACGTAGCCAACGAACAGCGCAAGGTGATCTACCACATGCGCAACAGCCTGCTGGCTGCCGAGAACATCGGCGACACCATCGCCGAGTTCCGCCAGGAAACCCTCGACGCCACCTTCGCCCAGCATATCCCGCCGCAATCGCTGCCCGAGCAGTGGGACGTGGCCGGCCTGGAGGCATCCCTGGCCAGCGACTTCGCGGTGAAACTGCCCATTCAGCAGTGGCTCGACGAAGACGACAAGCTGTACGAGGAGACCCTGCGCGAGAAGGTCCTCAACGAGCTGGTCACCGCCTACAACGAGAAGGAAGACAGCGCCGGCGCCGAAGCCCTGCGTACCTTCGAGAAGCAGATTCTGCTGCGCGTCCTCGACGACCTGTGGAAAGACCACCTGTCGACCATGGACCACCTGCGCCACGGTATCCACCTGCGCGGCTACGCCCAGAAGAACCCGAAACAGGAGTACAAGCGCGAGTCGTTCACCCTGTTCCAGGAACTGCTGGAGTCGATCAAGCGCGACACCATCCGCGTGCTTTCCCATGTCCAGGTCCGCCGCGAGGACCCGGTCGAGGAAGAAGCCCGTCTGCGCCGCGAAGCCGAGGAGCTGGCCCAGCGCATGCAGTTCCAGCATGCCGCGGCGCCAGGCCTGGAAGCTGCCGAGCAGCTGGAGGAGGGCGCTGAAGTCGCCGTCGCCGCCGCGCCGGTACGCAACGACCAGAAACTGGGCCGCAACGAGCTGTGCTGGTGCGGTTCCGGCAAGAAGTTCAAGCACTGCCACGGGCAGATCAACTGATCGAGCCGTGTCACGCTGAAACCTGAACACCGCGCCGCGACCGGTCTCCACCGTCGCGGCGTTGTTCCATCTCAAGCACCGTCGGATTGCCGGCGGTGAATTTTTTCTAGGAGCGCTTTCATGGCTGTTGGTCTTGGTCCTTTGCCAACGTTGCACCCGGTTCCCGGTTTCGAACTCGGTATCGCCTCTGCGGGCATCAAGCGCCCGGGGCGCAAGGATGTGGTGGTGATGCGCTGTGCCGAAGGCTCCAGTGTCGCTGGCGTTTTCACCCTGAATGCCTTCTGCGCCGCCCCGGTGATCATTGCCAAGCAGCGCGTGCAGGGCACCGTGCGTTACCTGCTGACCAACACCGGTAATGCCAACGCCGGTACCGGCGCCCCGGGCCTGGCGGCCGCGGAACGCACCTGCGCCAAACTGGCCGAACTGACCGGCGTCGACGCCAGCGCCGTGCTGCCGTTCTCCACCGGTGTGATCGGCGAGCCGCTGCCGGTCGAGAAGATCGAAGGCGCCCTGCAGGCCGCCTTGGACAACTTGTCCGAGAACCACTGGGCCGAAGCCGCCACCGGCATCATGACCACCGACACCCTGCCCAAGGGCGCCAGCCGTCAGTTCCAGCATGAGGGCGTGACCATCACCGTCACCGGTATCAGCAAGGGTGCGGGCATGATCCGCCCGAACATGGCTACCATGCTCGGCTACATCGCCACCGACGCCAAGGTCGCTCCGGCAGTGCTCAAGGACCTGATCCTGGACGGCGCCAACAAGTCGTTCAACCGCATCACCATCGACGGCGACACCTCGACCAACGACTGCTGCATGCTGATCGCCACCGGCAAGGCCGACGTGGCCGAGATCACCGAAGCCAGCGGCCCGTTGTTCGAAGCGCTGAAGACGGCGGTATTCGAAGTCTGCATGGAAGTGGCCCAGGCCATCGTCCGTGACGGCGAAGGCGCCACCAAGTTCGTCACCGTGCAGGTCAACGGCGGTGGCAACCACCAGGAATGCCTGGACGTCGGCTACGCCGTCGCCCACTCGCCACTGATCAAGACCGCGCTTTTCGCCTCCGATCCGAACTGGGGCCGTATCCTCGCGGCGGTCGGCCGTGCCGGCGTTCCGAACCTCGACGTCAGCCTGATCGACGTGTACCTGGACAACGTCTGCATTGCCTCCAAGGGCGGCCGCAGCGCGACCTACACCGAAGACCAGGGCGCGGCGGTCATGGCCCAGGAAGAAATCACCATCCGTATCGAGCTGGGCCGTGGCCAGTGCAGCGAGACCATCTGGACCACCGACCTGTCCCACGAGTACGTGAAGATCAACGCGGAATACCGCACCTGATCGAACGCCGCCGCCTGGCCTGGCCAGACGGCGGCATCCTCTCAATCAGCGGAGTTCAAAGTTGAAACGGATTCATGTCGCCGCCGCCGTCATTCGTGGCGCGGATGGCCGTATTCTCATCGCCCGGCGTGGCGAAACCCAGCATCAGGGCGGCCTGTGGGAGTTTCCCGGGGGCAAGGTCGAGGACGGCGAGGCCGTCGAGGCAGCCCTGGCCCGCGAGCTGCATGAAGAGCTGGGCATCGGGGTAAGCGCCGCGCGGCCACTGATCAAGATCAGGCACGACTACCCGGACAAGCAGGTCCTGCTCGACGTCTGGGAGGTCAACGCCTTCACCGGCGAGCCCCATGGCGCCGAGGGCCAGCCGCTGGCCTGGGTATCGCCACGGGACCTGGGGCAATACGAATTCCCCGAAGCCAACCGGCCCATCGTCGCGGCGGCGCGCTTGCCAGGCGACTACCTGATTACCCCCGACGACCTGGAAGCCCCGCACCTGCTGCGCGGTATCCAGAAGGCGATTGCCGGCGGGATCAAGCTGGTGCAATTGCGCGCGCCGAACATGTACGACCCGAAATATCGGGATGTCGCGGTCGATGCCGTAGGCCTTTGCGCCGGCAAGGCGCAGTTGATGCTCAAGGGGCCGCTGGAATGGCTGGGCGACTTTCCGTCTGCTGGCTGGCACCTGACTGCCGAGCAATTGCGCAAGTATGCGCCCAATGGCCGGCCCTTCCCCAAGGAGCGCTGGCTGGCGGCGTCGTGCCACAGTGCTGAAGAACTGGCGCTGGCCGAGCGGATGGGCGTGGACTTCGTGACCCTGTCGCCGGTGCAGGCGACCCTGACCCATCCCGAGGCTCAGCCGCTGGGTTGGGACGCGGCGCAGCAGATGATCGATGGCTTCAACAAGCCGGTGTTCCTGCTCGGTGGCGTCGGCCCGAACGAGCGTGAGCGCGCCTGGCAGATCGGTGCGCAGGGTGTTGCCGGTATCCGCGCGTTCTGGCCCGAAGCCTGATCGTTGTTGATGGCCTCATCGCCGGCAGCGCCGGCTCCCACAGGG
>NZ_JBMAWR010000015.1:0-147978 GCF_048586865.1 Pseudomonas bharatica
GGAACGGGGCGTCAAGGGCTGATTTGAAACTTTTTCAAAACAGCCCTGAAACAGCGATTACCTCTATAAAGGAAGAGACCTCTTATTCAGCCTTCAGGGTGATCCGCGCAAACGCCTTCTTGCCTGCCTGACAGACATGGGTCTTGCCGAGAGCGAAGACAAAACCACGATCGACGACCTCGCCATCGACGCGAACGCCACCAGAGGCCAACAGGTCGCGCGCCGCAGCGGAGTTCTTCACCAACCCCGCCTTGTTCAGCACGGCCGAGATCGGCATGTCTTCCGCAGCAAGCACCTCGACCTCAGGCAGATCTTCCGGCAGTTCGCCATCCTTCATGCGGTTACCCGCAGCACGGTGCGCATTGGCAGCCGCCTCTTCACCGTGGAAACGAGCGACGATCTCCTCGGCCAGCTTGATCTTGATGTCACGCGGGTTGGCACCAGCAGCCACATCGGCACGGAAACCATCGATCTCTTCCATGGAGCGGAAGCTGAGCAGCTCGAAGTAGCGCCACATCAGCGTGTCAGGAATCGAAACCAGCTTGCTGTACATGACACCAGGCGCTTCCTGGATGCCGACATAGTTGCCCAAGGACTTGGACATCTTCTTAACGCCATCGAGACCTTCCAGCAGCGGCATGGTCACGATGTTCTGGGCCTCCTGCCCATAGCTGCGCTGCAGCTCGCGCCCCATCAGCAGGTTGAACTTCTGGTCAGTACCACCCAGCTCGACGTCCGCCTTCAAGGCCACGGAGTCGTAACCCTGCACCAGCGGATAAAGGAATTCATGGATAGCGATCGGCTGGTTGCTGCTATAGCGCTTGTCGAAGTCGTCGCGCTCGAGCATGCGCGCAACGGTGTACTGCGAGGCCAGTCGAATAAAGTCGGCCGGGCTGAGCTTGTCCATCCAGGTGGAGTTGAACGCCACTTCGGTCTTGGCCGGGTCGAGAATCTTGAAGACCTGCTGCTTGTAGGTCTCGGCGTTGTCCAGTACCTGCTCGCGGGTCAGCGGCGGACGGGTAGCGCTCTTGCCGCTGGGATCGCCGATCATGCCGGTGAAGTCCCCGATCAGGAAGATGACCTGGTGCCCCAGATCCTGGAACTGGCGCAGCTTGTTGATCAGTACCGTGTGCCCCAGGTGCAGGTCAGGTGCGGTCGGATCGAAGCCCGCCTTGATGCGCAGCGGCTGACCGCGCTTGAGTTTCTCGACAAGTTCGGTCTCTACCAGGACCTCTTCCGCACCACGCTTGATCAGCGCTAGCTGCTCTTCAACCGACTTCATACACAGACCCGCAGGCTCAGATTCAAAGGGCCCCAACCATACAAGATCAGCCATCAAATACAAGATCCGCCGAGTGATGTGACCCGCCGGCAGGTTGATGACGTCTGCGCGCTTGCTTTGAAGGAGATTTGGTTATATTTTATACAGTTATTTCATCTTCATCATGTCATTCATCTTTTCCTTTTCATCTTTTTCAAAGTTATTCATCACATGACCAACGAACCGACTAAAGCGCCTCCGCTTTATCCGAAGAGCCACCTGTTGGCCGCCAGCGGCATCGCCGCCCTGCTCAGCCTGGCCTTGCTGGTATTTCCTTCCAGCGAAGTAGAAGCCAAGCGCACCACTCTCAACCTTGAGCTGGAAGCCCCGGCCGAACAGCTCAAGGCCCAACCGGAACAGCCTCTGGCCGGCGAGGAAACCAGTGCTTCGCCTTTCGCCCAGATCGACAACGCCGAAGCGCAATCCGAAGGCACCGCCACCACCGAACCTGCCGAGAAGGCAGCCGAAGTCGCTGAAGCCGAGCCTGCCAAGCAGCCCGGTCATCGCGAAGTGGTGGTTGCCAAGGGTGACACCCTCTCCACCCTCTTCGCCAAGCTCGGCCTGCCTGCCAGCGCCGTGCATGAAGTACTGGCCAGTAACAAGCAGGCCAAACAGTTCAGCCAGTTGAAGAACGGCCAGGTACTGCAGATCGAACTGGACAAGGACGGCCAGCTGGCCAGCCTGCACAGCAAGGTGAGCGACCTGGAAACCATCCGTCTGGCCAAAAGCGCCAGCGGCTACGTCTTCAACCGTGAAGTCACCAAGCCAGTCACCCGCTCCGCCTATGTCCACGGCGTGATCAAAAGCTCGCTCTCGGCCTCGGCCCAGCGCGCCGGCCTGTCGCATAACCTGACCATGGATATGGCCAACATCTTCGGTTACGACATCGACTTCGCCCAGGACATCCGCCAAGGCGACGAATTCGACGTGATCTACGAGCAGAAGATGATCGACGGCAAGGTCGTCGGCACCGGGAACATCCTTTCCGCACGCTTCACCAACCGCGGCAAGACATACAGTGCAGTGCGCTACACCAACAAGGCCGGCAGCACCAGCTACTACACCGCTGACGGCAACAGCATGCGCAAGGCCTTCATCCGTACACCGGTAGACTTCGCCCGTATCAGTTCGCGCTTCTCCGCAGGCCGCAAGCACCCGATCCTGAACAAGATCCGCGCCCACAAGGGCGTTGACTACGCTGCTCCACGCGGTACGCCAATCAAGGCCGCCGGTGACGGCAAGGTGCTCCTCGCCGGTCGCCGCGGTGGCTACGGCAACACCGTGATCATCCAGCACGGCAGCACCTACCAGACGCTCTACGGCCACATGCAAGGCTTCGCCAAAGGCGTGAAGACCGGCAGCACCGTCAAGCAGGGCCAGGTCATTGGTTATATCGGTACCACCGGGCTGTCCACCGGACCGCACCTGCACTACGAGTTCCAGGTCAACGGGGTCCACGTCGATCCGCTGGGACAGAAGCTGCCGATGGCCGACCCGATCGCGAAAGCCGAACGTCAACGCTTCATGCAGGTCAGCCAGCCGTTGGTGGCCCGCATGGACCAGGAAAAGGCCAGCATGCTCGCCTTGAACAAGCGCTGATCCATGGCCCTTTATCTGGGAGTGATGTCCGGTACCAGTCTCGACGGACTGGACATCGCCTTGATCGAAAACGAGCCGCGAGTCTCTCTACTCGCTTCCCACTACATTCCGATGCCCGAAACGCTACGCCTGGCCATGCTCGGCCTGTGCGCCAGCGGTCCGGACGAGATTGCCCGCGCCGCCCTGGCCGAGGCCGAATGGGTTCGGCTGGCAGCACAGGGAATCCGGCACCTGCTCGATACCGAAGGCCTTCGCCCCGAAGATATCCGCGCCATTGGCAGCCACGGCCAGACCATCCGCCACGAACCCGCCCGGGGCTTTACCGTGCAGATCGGCAATCCCGCCCTGCTTGCGGAGCTGACCGGTATCTGCGTGGTCGGCGACTTCCGGCGCCGCGATGTCGCTGCCGGGGGCCAGGGTGCACCGCTGGTCCCCGCCTTTCATGATGCGTTGTTCAACGCCCAGGGCGAGCGTATTGCAGTGCTCAATGTCGGTGGCTTCAGCAATCTCAGCCTGATCGAACAGGACAAGCCGGTTACTGGCTTCGATTGTGGTCCGGGGAATGTTCTGCTGGATGCATGGATCAACGAAAAGCGTGGCCTAGCCTACGACGCCAACGGCGCCTGGGCAGCCAGTGGCAAGATTCTTCCTGGGCTGCTCGCAAGCCTTCTGGGAGATCCTTTCTTCGCCGGTACCGGCCCCAAGAGTACCGGCCGCGAATTGTTCAACCTTCCATGGCTGCACCATCACCTGAGCACCCAGCCAGCCTGCGCCGATGAAGATGTCCAGGCGACCTTGCTGGAGCTCACCGCGCTGAGCATCGTTGACTCGCTGAGGAAGGCCCAGCAAGACACCCAGGCCCTGCTGGTCTGCGGTGGCGGTGCGCATAACGGGGCGCTGATGGCACGGTTGGCCGGCCTGCTTCCTGCTGCCCGGGTCGGCAGCACCGCCGAATTCGGTGTCGATCCGGACTGGGTCGAAGCCATGGCCTTCGCCTGGCTGGCTCATTGCTGCCTGGAAGGCATCGCCGCGAACCGCCCCAGCGTCACCGGCGCTCGCGGCTTGCGAGTACTCGGGGCGATCTACCCGGCATGACGTTCAGGAAAGCAAAACGCCGCGCATAAGCGCGGCGTTTTGCTTGAAGACCAGGCGAGTCAGATCGAGAACGAAGAACCGCAACCGCAAGTGGTCGTGGCATTCGGGTTCTTGATGACGAAACGCGAGCCTTCCAGGCCTTCCTGGTAGTCCACTTCGGCGCCCGCCAGGTACTGGAAGCTCATTGGATCGACCACCAGGGCAACGCCCTCGCGCTCGACAATGGTGTCGTCTTCCGCGATGTCTTCATCGAAGGTAAAGCCGTACTGGAAGCCGGAGCAGCCACCGCCTGTCACGAAAACCCGCAACTTCAGACGATCATTGCCCTCTTCGTCAACCAGGGTCTTCACCTTGTGCGCGGCGTTGTGCGTGAACTGCAGGGCCGAAGGGGTGAAGGATTCGACGCTCATGCTGAATATCTCCCGGCGCTATACCGCCATCGTGCGTGATGGCGCGCATTATCCGCTTCCCCGAGAAAATCGGTCAACTATATAAGCGGTATCAGGCTACAAGCGGAAAGCATAAGTCTCGCCGGTAGCCTGACAAGCCGTTGCCTACGGCAGCAAGCCTGCGTGGGACAGGCCAAGGCGCTCATCGAGGCCGAAGAGGATGTTGAGGTTCTGCACCGCCTGGCCGGAAGCGCCTTTCACCAGGTTGTCGATAACGGAGAGCACGACCACCAGGTCGCCACCCTGTGGACGATGCACAGCGATACGGCAGACGTTGGCGCCACGTACGCTACGGGTTTCCGGATGGCTGCCAGCTGGCATCACGTCCACGAACGGTTCGTTGGCGTAGCGCTTCTCGAACAGCGCCTGCAGGTCAACCGAGGTATCGGCGACCGTTGCGTAAAGCGTCGAGTGGATGCCACGGATCATCGGGGTCAGGTGTGGCACGAAGGTCAGGCCGACCTCACCACCTGCGGCACGACGCAGGCCCTGGCGGATTTCCGGCAGGTGGCGGTGACCTTTCACCGCATAGGCCTTCATGCTCTCGCCCGCCTCACAGAACAGCGAACCGACGCTGGCACCACGCCCGGCGCCGCTGACACCGGACTTGCAGTCGGCGATAAGACGCGAGGCGTCGGCGATTCCAGCTTCGAGCAGCGGCAGGAACCCCAGCTGGGTGGCGGTCGGGTAGCAACCCGGCACGGCAATCAGGCGTGCCTGGCGGATCTGCTCGCGGTTGACTTCGGGCAGACCGTAGACAGCATCCTTCAGCAGTTCGGGAGCGCCGTGCGGCTGGCCGTACCATTTGGCCCACTCATCGGCGTCCTGCAGACGGAAGTCGGCAGACAGGTCGATCACCTTGGTGCCAGCCGCCAGCAGCTCACCGGCCAGGGCATGGGCAACACCGTGCGGAGTGGCGAAGAACACTACGTCGCAGGCGGCCAGGGCCTTGGTGTCCGGAACGCTGAACGCGAGGTTATCGTAGTGGCCTCGCAGGTTCGGGTACATGTCGGCCACCGCCAGGCCCGCTTCCGAGCGCGAGGTGATGACTGCGACTTCAGCCTGAGGATGCTGTGCCAGCAGACGCAGCAACTCGACACCGGTGTAACCCGTGCCGCCGACGATACCGACCTTGACCATTAACTGCCCCCTATCAACGAACCGACTGGAAAACCAGTGATGATAGGGGCCCGTGGTGACCGCCACAACCGTTGAGATGACGGGCGCAGCGCCTAGCTACTACTATCTGACGACCGTGAACCGCCAAGGACTGAAAAACATGCTGTACCTCTGGATCAAAGCCCTGCACATCGTCGCCATCGTCTGCTGGTTTGCCGGCCTCTTCTACCTGCCACGCCTGTTCGTCTACCACGCCGCAAGCGAGGACCAGGTCAGCCGCGACCGCTTCGTGGTGATGGAGCGCAAGCTTTATCGCTTCATCATGGGCCCGGCGATGATCGCCGCCTTCGTCTTCGGCATCTGGATGCTCTACCTGACCCCGGGCTGGCTGAGCCAGGGCTGGCTGCACGCCAAGCTGACGCTGGTGATCCTGCTCACCGGCTACCATCACATGTGCGGCGCCAACGTGAAGCGCTTCGCCCGCGGCGAAAATAATCGCAGCCACGTCTACTTCCGCTGGTTCAACGAAGTACCGGTACTGTTCCTGCTGTTGATCGTAATTCTGGTGGTGGTCAAACCGTTCTGATTCCGACATTCAAACGCGAGAATCCTCATGTCATTGCCCGAACTGCTCGAACGACGCCTGCGCCTGCCGGTAGTGGCAGCACCGATGTTCCTGATATCGAACCCACAACTGGTTCTGGCCTGTTGCGGCAATGGCGTGATGGGCAGTTTCCCTGCGCTGAACCAGCGCGACACCGCGGGCTTCCGGGCCTGGCTGGAGGAGATCGAAACAGGGCTGGCCGACCTGGCCAACCCCGCCCCCTATGCGGTGAACCTGATCGTCCACCAGAGCAATCCGCGCTTGCAGGCCGACCTGGCCGCCTGCATCGAGTACAAGGTGCCGGTGGTGATCACCAGCCTGGGCGCGGTGAAGGAAGTGGTGGACGCCGTACATGGTTATGGCGGCCTGGTGTTCCACGATGTGACGACCCGGCGGCATGCCGAAAAGGCCGCCGAGGCCGGCGTCGACGGCCTGATCGCAGTAGCCGCGGGCGCTGGCGGGCATGCCGGGACCTGGAGTCCGTTCGCCCTGGTCAGCGAAATCCGCCAGTTCTTCCACAAGACCCTCCTCCTTGCCGGTTGCATCAATAGCGGCCATGAGATCCTCGCCGCCCAATTGCTCGGCGCTGACCTCGCCTACCTGGGCACCCACTTCATTGCCAGCCTGGAAAGCCAGGCCTCGCCGGAGTACAAAGCGATGCTGCTGGAGGCCAGGGCCGCCGATATCGTGCATACCCCGGTGGTGTCCGGCGTTCCCGCCAGCTTCATGCGCCAGAGCCTGGAAAAGGCCGGCTATGACCTGACCACGCTCGCCAAAGGCGGCGACATCCAGCTCAAGCCCATTCATGAAGAAGCCAAGGCCTGGAAAACCGTATGGTCCGCCGGCCAGGGCGTGGGCGCCATCGACCGGGAATTGCCGGTGAATCAGCTGATCGCCCGACTCGATGGGGAATATCGCCAGGCGCTGAAAAAAGCCGGTCAACTGGGCAGCCACTGGCCACGCTAACAAGTAGACTAGGCGCCCTTTTCGAACGCCCCCGCCATTGGAGAGCCGCATGACCCGTTACGCCATGATCACCGGTGCCTCCAGCGGTCTGGGCCTGGCACTGGCCGAAGCATTGGCACGGCGCGGGCGCAACCTGATCCTGGTAGCACGCCAGCGCGAGCGGCTGGAGCCGGTCGCCATCGAGCTCACCCAACGCTTCGGTGTGGAAGTGTTGTTCCGTGCCTGTGATCTTGGCGAACCACTGCGGCTTTCGGGTTTCCTGCTAGAGCTGGAGGAAGGCGAGCGGCAGATAGACCTGCTGGTGAACTGTGCCGGCATCCGCTCCTACGGGCACTTCCTCGCCCAGGAGTGGGGCGACGAGCAGGACCTGATCGAGGTCAACATCCTTGCCCTCACACGCCTTTGCCATGCCCTGGGCAACGCCATGGCCGTACAGGGGGGCGGACAGATTCTCAATGTCGCCTCACTCGCTGCTTTCGCGCCGGGCCCGTGGATGAGCAGTTATGCCGCGAGCAAGGCCTATGTCCTGCATTTCTCCGAAGGCCTGCGCGAAGAACTCAAGCAGACCGGGATCAAGGTCTCGGTGCTGTGCCCCGGCCCGGTGCGTTCGGCCAACCGGCGTATCCCGCGCCTGGAAAAAGGTAACCGCTGCCTGAGTCCGGAAGAAGTCGCGCTCTATACCGTGCGCGCCCTGGACCGCAACAAGGCGATCATCATCCCCGGCCGCCGCAACCGCTGGCTGGCCCGGGCGCCACGCCTGCTGACCCGCTGGATCAGCCGCAAGCTGGCGGGTGTCATCAACCGCGCCTACTGTCCACGCTGAATCGAATCGCCACTGGGCGGCGGCGTGCCGGCTGAGTACACTCAGCCCCGACCACCACCCATGGAGCAAGCGTTGTGGAGACAATTTTCACCAAGATCATCAACCGGGAAATCCCGGCGAAGATCATCTACGAAGACGACCAGGTCCTGGCTTTCCACGATATCGCCCCGCAGGCGCCGGTACACTTCCTGGTCATCCCGAAAAAGCCGATCCGCACCCTCAACGACCTCACCGAGGAAGACAAGGGCCTGGCCGGGCATATCCTCTTCACCGCCCAGCGCCTGGCCAAGGAGCTGGGTTGCGAGGACGGCTTCCGCGTCGTAATGAACTGCAACGAACTGGGCGGCCAGACGGTCTACCACATTCACATGCACGTGCTCGGCCAACGTCAGATGCACTGGCCTCCGGGCTGATCCAGCGCAAGCCCTGTCACGGGGTTTGAGTTAGACTGTCGGGCACATTCTTGCGGAGGTGCCCGATGGCTACCGAACGTCAATACTCGCCGCTCGACCGCTTGTTGCTGCAGGCCGATACGGCCATGCGTACCTTGCTGCCCTTCAGCGGCCAACCTTCCCGTCCTTCTCCTGCCATCATCCAGCCCGAAGCCGAGCTGGACGACAAGCAGGCCCGCCATGTCGCCGGCCTGATGCGCATCAACCATACCGGTGAAGTCTGCGCCCAGGCGCTCTATCAAGGCCAGGCCCTGACCGCCAAGCTGCCGGAAGTGCGCAAGGCGATGGAGCAGGCGGCCGACGAAGAAATCGACCACCTGGCCTGGTGCGAACAACGCATCCGCCAACTGGGCAGCTCGCCGAGCATTCTCAATCCGCTGTTCTACGGCATGTCGTTCGGCATCGGCGCGGTTGCCGGCCTGATCAGTGACAAGGTCAGCCTGGGCTTCGTCGCCGCCACCGAGCATCAGGTCTGCAAGCACCTCGACGAACACCTGGAGCAGATCCCGCCGGAAGACGAGAAATCCCGGGCGATCCTCGAGCAGATGCGCATCGACGAAGAACACCACGCCGACGCGGCCCTGGATGCCGGAGGGTTCCGTTTCCCGGCACCGGTCAAGTTCGGCATGAGCCTGATGGCCAAGGTCATGACCAAAAGCACCTACCGAATCTGACCCGCCATGACCGGGCGCTTCGATGCCAGGGACCTGGCCCGCGCAGTTGAAGCGGGCCTGTTGAGCGCCGAGCAGGAACAGGCGCTCCTGCGCTTCCTGCGCGAACAACCGGCGCAGCCCCCCAGTTTCCAGCTCGCCCACGTCGCCTTCTATCTGGGCGCCCTGCTGATCATGGGCGCCATGGGCTGGCTACTGAGCGAAGCCTGGATGCGTATCGGCGACACCGCGCTGCTGGTGCTTGCCCTCGCCTACATCACCCTACTGACCTTCGCCGGCCTGCTGATGCTGCGCCTGATCCCCTTCCCGTTCATCGTCATGCCGATCGCCGTGGCGCTGTGGTTCATGTCGATGGACCTGAGCGAATGGTTCCACGGCGACACCTTCACCTGGGAGCAACGCCAGGAGGTCTCGTTGTGGTTCGGGCTGGGCCTGCTGCTGGTGGTCCTGCTGATCGACGGCCGCACTCGCGAGGACTACGCGTTCTGGGGTTATCTGGCCGGATTGCTGGCGTTCTGGGGCGGGCTGACCTCGATGAACAGCGACAGCGAACTGGGCAAGGCCCTGTACTGCCTGATCAACGTCGGCCTGATGCTGGTGGCGGTGTTGTTGCGCCGACCGATGTTCATGGTCTTCGGTGCGCTGGGTGTGGCGGCCTATCTCGGCTATCTGTCCTACGAGGTGTTCGCCGAGTCGTTGCTGTTCCCGGTGGTCCTGAGCCTGATCGGCCTGGCGGTGATCGGCCTCGGCCTGCTCTACCAGAAACACCGTGAGCGCCTCAGCGACCGACTGCGCGCCGCACTGCCGGCCAGCCTGATGGACTGGCTGCCGGCACTGCGGCGCTGAGGAATCAGCCGAGTTCGACGATCTCGTAGTCGTGGGTGATCTCTACACCGGCACGGCCCAGCATGATCGATGCCGAGCAGTACTTCTCTGCCGACAGCTCGACGGCCCGCTTGACCTGGGCTTCCTTCAGGCCACGGCCCTTGACCACGAAATGCAGGTGGATCTTGGTGAACACCTTGGGATCCTCGCTGGCCCGCTCGGCTTCAAGGAAGGCTTCGCAGCTTTCGACAGCCTGGCGGGACTTGCGCAGGATGCTGACCACATCGAAATTGCTGCAGCCGCCCAGGCCCAGCAAGAGCATTTCCATCGGACGAACACCCAGGTTGCGCCCACCAGCCTCGGGTGGGCCATCCATCACCACAACATGGCCACTGCCCGACTCACCCAGGAACATTGCCTCGCCGGCCCACTGGATACGCGCCTTCATAACCGGTTTCCTCTCGCTTGGAAAAATGGCTGCCAGCTTAGTCCCTACAGCCGAAAGCGAAAAGGCTTAAGCACTTCAGTAAATATGCCGATAACATCTTGTCGTCTGATAAACTGACGCCAATTTGATGGCGTTTTGCACCCATCCCAGAACAACAAATACTCACGGACCGCGTATTTCGGGGCTTAACCATGGTTGCCGCAACACTTCCAGCCAAGATCAAGAATGTCGACAAGTTGCTTGCGCACTGCCAGCGCCGCCGCTTCCCGGCCAAAAGCAATATTCTCAGCGCCGGCGATACCGCTGAAACCTTGTCCTTCATCGTCAAGGGTTCGGTCACCATCCTGATTGAAGGCGATGATGGTCGGGAAATGATCATCGCCTACCTCAACAGCGGAGATTTCTTCGGCGAACTCGGGCTTTTCGAACCCACGGGCAAGGAACAGCAGCGCAGCGCCTGGGTACGGGCGAAAAGCGAATGCGAAGTTGCAGAAATCAGCTACGAGAAATTCCGCGAGCTGGCACGCCAGGACCAGGACATTCTCTACGCCCTCGGCAGCCAGATGGCTCAGCGCCTGCGCAATACCACGCGCAAGGTCGGTGACCTGGCCTTCTTCGACGTCACCGGCCGCGTGGCCCGTTGCCTGCTGGAGCTGTGCAAGCAGCCGGATGCGATGACCCACCCGGACGGCATGCAGATCAAGATCACCCGCCAGGAGATCGGTCGTATTGTCGGCTGCTCGCGTGAGATGGTCGGTCGCGTTCTGAAGGACCTCGAAGAACGCAACCTGGTGCATGTGAAAGGCAAGACCATGGTGGTCTTCGGCACCCGCTAATCCTTGGCAATGGCTTCGAGGGTCCGGGCATAGGCCTGGGCCAGGCGCTCCAGCAAGGGTGCCTCGGGCATGACTTCATGCAAGGCGATATGGCTGTCGGCCAGGCACCGCTGCTCCAGCTCGCAACACTCATTGAAGCGGTTGACCGCCGCAACCATCGATTCGCGCTCGTTATCCAGCAATAGCGCGCCATGCACCAGCACCACCGGGCGTTTACCCCCCAGGCCCTGGCGCCAGCGCTGGGCCGTGCCAACCAGCTTGCGACCATTCAGATTGACGTTATAGCGCCCATCGCAAAACGCGCCTTCGATCTCCCCGACGGAAGCCACGCCTCCCCACTCCCGCAGGACCTCGCACAACGGCAGGCACAAGCGCTCGTAGGCGGTCTCGATACGGTTCAGGTCGCCTTCACTGCGTGGTGCGACGTACACCAAGGCGATATTGATCACTGCCGAGGACTGGGGAACCGGCTCGCCACCGGTTTCGCGCAGCAGCACCGGCCAGCCTCCGATCGCCAGCTCGCCACAGGCGGCCTCGAAGCCTTCCAACCGACTCATCCGGCGCGGCATCACCAGTGCCCGGTCGGTGGGGCGCCAGAACAGCAGCCCATGGTCCTGATCGCCCTTGCAGACAGCCGCCAGCAGATCCTGCTCAGCCTGCAGGCCGGCTGCGACGGTTACGGCTACGGGTTGTTCACTCATGTGTTTTTTCCCTCCTCAAGCCTTTACGCGATCCCTGTGGGAGCGGGTTTACCGGATCGCCGGACCGCCGCGATTACGGTTGTGGATTCACCGACGCCATCGCGGGTGAACCCGCTCCCACAGGCTCAGTGGCGATCGGTCAAATAAAAAAGCCGGCAAACGCCGGCTTCGAGTCGATCAGTCGGGCACGCCCCCGGGGAAGAACAGGCGCTGCAGCTCTACTCCCGGCTCCTCGGCACGCATGAAGGCCTCGCCTACCAGGAACGAGTAGACCTCGTTGATTTCCATCAGCTCGACATCGGCCCGATTGAGGATGCCGCTCTCGGTAACCGCCAGGCGATCGCGCGGAATGCGTGGCAGCAGGTCCAGGGTGGCTTCCAGGCTGACCTCGAAGGTGTGCAGGTTGCGATTGTTGACCCCGATCAGCGGAGTGTCGAGGGTCTTCAGCGCGCGCTCCAGCTCGTCGCTGTCATGCACTTCCACCAGTACGTCGAGGCCGACGCCTTTTGCAGTGGCGGCCAGTTCGGCCATTTTCACGTCGTCCAGGGCAGAGACGATCAGCAGCACACAGTCGGCGCCCAAGGCACGGGCCTCGACGATCTGGTACGGATCGACCATGAAGTCCTTGCGGATAACCGGCAGCGACACCGCAGCACGGGCCTGCTGCAGGTAGGCGTCAGCCCCGAGGAAGTAGTCCACATCGGTCAGCACCGACAGACAGGTCGCCCCACCTTTCTCATAGCTGACGGCGATTTCCGCCGGAACGAAGTTCTCGCGGATCACACCCTTGCTCGGCGACGCCTTCTTGATCTCGGCGATGACAGCCGGCTGCTTGCGCCGGGCCTGCTCGATCAGCGCGTTGGCAAAGCCACGCGGTGCATCGGCCGCAGCGGCCAGGCGCTCCAGCTCGGCGAGACTGACCCGGGCGCTGCGCTCAGCGACTTCCTCGACCTTGCGGGCAAGGATCTTTTCAAGAACCGTCGGCACACTCATCCTTCATTCTCCTGCTTGAATACCGCGGTAAAGGCACCCAGCTCTTCCATCTTTTCCCGAGCGAGGCCGGTGTGCAGTGCATCGTGGGCCAGTTCGACGCCTTGCTTGAGGCTTATTGCCAGATCCGCGGCATAGAGTGCCGCGCCAGCATTGAGGACGATCATCTCGGCGGCCTTCTGGCCGTTCTCGGTCTTGCGCCGGCCAATGGCATCGCGAATCAGCGCCAGGGACTCTTCTGGACCGCTGACCGCCAGGCCGTGCAGGCTCTGGCTTTTCATGCCAAGATCTTCCGGCTCGACCCAATACTCGGTGATTTCGCCGTTCTTCAGTTCGGCGACGAAGGTCGGCGCGGCGAGGCTGAACTCGTCCAGGCCATCCTTCGAATGCACCACCAGCACATGCTTGCTGCCCAGACGCTGCAGCACTTCGGCCAGCGGGCGGCAGAGTGCCTGGGTAAACACACCGACAACCTGGTGCTTCACACCAGCCGGATTCGTAAGCGGGCCGAGCATGTTGAACAGGGTCCGCAGACCTAGGTCGCGGCGCGGGCCGGCGGCGTGCTTCATGGCGCTGTGGTGGGTCTGGGCGAACATGAAGCCGATACCGACGCTGTCGATGCAGCGGGCAACCTGGACTGGCGTCAGGTTCAGGTAGATACCTGCGGCCTCCAGCAAGTCGGCGCTACCGCTCTTGCCGGATACCGCGCGGTTACCGTGCTTGGCTACCGTGCAACCGGCCGCGGCGACGACGAACGCCGAGCCGGTGGATACGTTGAAGATATTGGCGCCGTCACCGCCGGTACCGACGATATCGACCACACCGTCGAGGGTTTCCAGTTCGACCTTGTCCGCCAGCTCACGCATGACCGAAACCGCGCCGACGATCTCGTCGATGCTCTCGCTCTTCATGCGCATGCCCATCAGGAAAGCGCCGATCTGCGCCTCCGTGCACTGACCGGTCATGATCTGGCGCATCACATCGCGCATTTCCTCGGTGGACAGGTCGAGTTGGCTGACGATACGGCCCAGGGCAGTCTTGATATCCATGCGCAATCCTTAACGGCGGCCGCCGGTCTGCTTGAGGAAATTGGCGAACAGCGCGTGGCCCTGCTCGGTGAGGATCGACTCGGGGTGGAACTGTACGCCTTCGATGTTCAGGGTCTTGTGACGCAGGCCCATGATTTCATCGATGGAGCCGTCTTCGAAGGCGGTCCAGGCGGTCATTTCCAGGCAGTCCGGCAAGGTTTCGCGCTTGACCACCAGCGAGTGGTAGCGCGTTACGGTCAACGGATTGTTGAGACCGGCGAACACGCCCTTGTTTTCGTGGACCACCGGGCTGGTCTTGCCGTGCATCACCTGGCGCGCGCGCACCACGTCCCCGCCGAAGGCCTGGCCGATGGACTGGTGCCCCAGGCACACACCCAGGATCGGCAGCTTGCCGGCGAAGTGATGAATGGCGGCGATGGACACACCGGCCTCGGTCGGTGTGCATGGACCGGGAGAAACGACGATGCGCTCGGGCTGCAGGGCCTCGATCTGTTCGATGGTCAGTTCGTCGTTGCGAATGACCTTGACCTCTGCACCCAGCTCGCCGAAGTACTGGACGACGTTGTAGGTGAAGGAGTCGTAGTTGTCGATCATCAGTAACATCTGGGCTCAACCTCTTGAATACTGACTTTGAAAGGTCGCCTTCCCGACTGCCGACATGCAGTGCCACACGCCCCAGTCATTTCCAACTGTTGCGAAGGTGTGTGGAATCATTTCAGAAAGGCAAAACGTAACGGGCCGGAAAACCGGCAGGAGATAAAGTCAGGCGCGCCAACGCCAGCGGGCGTGGGCCTTGATAACGCGCATCAAGAGTTTGCTGACGATCAACACGGGGTAGGTCTCGTTCATACGTTGCCGCACAGTAGCTTACGGAAACAATGCGCGCAATATCGAGGGGGCACGAAGCCAGGGATTTGCTACCGTGTTCGGGCGCAATGCCCAAAAACAACGACAAAAGGACTCTTGCGATGAGAAAACGCCGTTATCTGCGTCAATCCGCCGCGTGCTTGCTCGCCCTCGCCTGTGCCAATGCCATGGCCAGCCCCTCCCCCTACTCGACGATGATCGTCTTCGGCGACAGCCTCGCCGACGCCGGCCAGTTCCCCGACCCCGATGGTGCGCCCGGCACCAGCCAGCGCTACACCAACCGCAACCCGGACGGCACTTTCGCCCCGGTGTCGTCGATGCTTCTCGGCGGCTACCTGGGCATCGCCCCGGGCGACCTGAATGCCTCCACTTCACCCGTGAACGCCGCCCTGGGTATCCCGGATGGCAACAACTGGGCGACCGGCGGCTATCGAACCGACCAGATCTTCGAATCCATCACCGGCGAATCCCTGGTGGTCATTCCCCCGGGCAACCCTGGCGAAGGCACGGTGCTGCGCCAGCGCCCGGGCTACCTGGCCGGCGGACGCCTGGCCGATCCCAATGCGCTGTATTACCTCACCGGCGGCGGCAACGACTTCCTCCAGGGGTTGGTGACTTCGCCTGCCGCCGCCGCAACATCGGCCACCCAACTGGCGGCCAGCGCCCAGGCGCTGCAACAGGCGGGGGCGCGCTACATCATGGTCTGGCTGCTGCCCGACCTCGGCCTGACGCCGGCGCTGAACGGCACACCGCTGCAAGGCGCCAGCTCACAGCTCAGTGCCTTGTTCAACCAGGCCCTGGTCAGCCAGTTGGCACGGATCGATGCCCAGATCATTCCGCTGAACATCCCTCTGCTGTTCCAGGAAGCCATCGCCTCGCCAGGCCTGTTCGGCCTCGCCAGCGACCAGAACCTGCTGCAAACCTGCTACAGCGGCAACGGCTGCACGCAGAATCCGGTATATGGCGCCAACGGCAGCAATCCGGACGCCAGCAAGCTGCTGTTCAACGACTCGGTGCACCCGACCATCGCCGGCCAGCGGATGATCGCCGACTACGGCTATTCGATCCTTTCCGCCCCCTGGGAACTGACGCTGCTGCCGGAAATGGCCCATGGCACCTTGCGCGCGCATCAGGATGAGCTGCACAACCAATGGCAAGCCGACTGGCAGGCGGTCGGACAATGGCAGGCGATCGTCGCTGCCGGCGGGCAAAAGCTGGATATCGACAGCCAGCGCAGCTCGGCCAGCGCCGACGGCCACGGCTACAACCTCACTGTCGGCGGTAGCTATCGTCTCGACCAGGACTGGCGGATCGGTATTGCCGGCGGCGTCTATCGGCAGAAGCTGGAAGCCGGGGCGCGGAACTCCGACTATCGCCTGAACAGCTACCTCGCCACCGTCTTCGCCCAGTTCAACCACGGCCGCTGGTGGGCCGATGCCGCGCTGACCGGCGGGCGCCTGGACTACGACGACCTGCAACGCACCTTCGCCCTCGGGCCCAATGACCGCAGCGAGAAAGGCGATACCGATGGCGATGTAGTCGCCGTCTCCGCCCGCCTCGGCTTCGATCTGGCGGCGCCGGGCAGCGAGTGGAGCCTGTCGCCATTCGTCAGCGCCGATTACGCGCGAATCGAGGTGGATGGCTATAGCGAGAAAGGCATGCGGGCCACGGCGCTGACCTTCGATGACCAGAAACGTGATTCACGGCGGCTGGGTGCCGGGCTGCAGGGCAAGTACCGGGTAGCGCCAGCGACCCTGCTGTTCGGCGAGGTTGCCCATGAGCATGAGTTCGAGGATGACACGCAGGACCTGACCACGCACCTGAACAGCCTGCCGGCGAATGACTTCACCCTGACCGGGTATACGCCGCAGAGCAATCTGAACCGGGTGAGCCTGGGCCTGAGCCAGACGGTGGCGCCGGGAGTGGCGCTGCGCGGAAGCTACAACTGGCGCAAGAGTGATGAGTTGACCCAGCAAGGGGTCAATCTGGCCTTGAGTCTGGAGTTCTAAGCCTCCTGTAGGAGCTGGCTTGCCTGCGAAGGACCGCAACGCGGTCCCGGTTCCTGATCTGCAGCCGCGAGATAGCATTGGCCTGGCTTTGGAACGGGAACCGGGACCGCTGCGCGGTGCTTCGCAGGCAAGCCAGCTCCTACAGAAGGTGGCAAAGCAACCTGATTAGTGGGGCTTCTGCTCAGCCAGCGCCACCGCGCGGAACATCGCCCGGCGCTTGTTGATGGTTTCTTCCCACTCCAGCGCCGGCACCGAGTCGGCGACGATGCCGCCACCGGCCTGCACATGCAGCTCGCCGTCCTTGATCACTGCCGTGCGAATGGCAATGGCCGTGTCCATGTTGCCATTCCAGGCGAAGTAGCCGACCGCACCACCATAGACACCACGCTTGACCGGCTCCAGTTCGTCGATGATTTCCATCGCGCGGATCTTCGGCGCCCCCGACAGGGTGCCCGCCGGCAGGATCGCGCGCAGGGCGTCCATGGCAGTCAGGCCGCTCTTCAACTGCCCGGTGACGTTGGAAACGATGTGCATCACGTTGGAGTAACGCTCGATCACCATTTTCTCGGTCAGCTTCACCGAGCCGACTTCCGACACGCGCCCGGTATCGTTGCGTCCCAGGTCGATCAGCATCAAGTGCTCGGCGATCTCCTTGTCGTCCGAGAGCAGGTCTTCTTCCAGCGCCCGGTCGGCTTCCTCGGTAGCGCCGCGCGGGCGGGTACCGGCGATCGGCCGCACGGTGACCAGGTTGTCCTCGACCCGCACCAGCACTTCCGGCGAACTGCCCACCACGTGGAAATCGCCGAAATTGAAGAAGTACATGTACGGCGTGGGGTTGAAACAGCGCAGCGCGCGGTAGAGGTCGATCGGCGCCGCCTTGAAGTCGATGGACATGCGTTGCGACGGCACCACCTGCATGCAGTCACCGGCGAGGATGTACTCCTTGATGGTGTCTACCGCGCGTTCGTAGTCCGCCTGGGTGAAGCTGGAGCGGAACGCCGGCTCGGCGGCCTGCGGGCCGCTGAAGTCAAGGCCGCGGCGCGGAGTGATCGGCTGGCGCAGTTGCTCCAGCAAATCCTGCAGTCGGGCCTGCCCCTGCTCGTAGGCGTTGTCCTGCGCCGGGTCGGCGAGGACGATGGCGTGCATCTTGCCGGCCAGGTTGTCGAAGACCACCACTGCATCGGACACCATCAGCAGGATATCCGGCACGCCCAGCGGGTCCGGGTTCGGGCATTTGCCCAGACGCTTCTCGACATAACGCACACAGTCGTAGCCGAAGTAGCCGACCAGGCCACCGTTGAAGCGCGGCAGACCGGCAATGGTCGGAACCTTGTAACGCTCCTTGAAGGTTTCGACGAAGGCCAGCGGGTCTTCCACATCGTGGCGCTCGGTCTCGACACCGTCGACGGTGATGCGCACCTGGTGATCATGCACCCGCAGCACGGTACGGCTTGGCAGGCCGATGATCGAATAGCGCCCCCACTTCTCACCGCCCTGAACCGACTCCAGCAGATAGGAGTTGGGCTGGTCGGCCAGTTTCAGGTAGATCGACAGCGGTGTGTCGAAGTCGGCCAGCGTTTCACAGGCCAGGGGGATGCGGTTGTAGCCTTCAGCGGCCAGGCGCAGGAATTCTTCGCGGGTCATGATTGCCTCGTGGCAGTAGGGCAAGAAAAGACAAATGGCAAACGGGCCGGGTCGGAGCCGGCTGGAAAGAAGTCAGGCGCGCCAACGCCAACGGGCCAGGGCCTTGATGACTTTCATCCAGAGTTTGCCAGGTGCTACCACGATGGAATCTCTACCGAGGGGAAGGTTGAAGGGCTCAACGTTAGCTCAGTGGCTGCACCGAAGCAACCGGGAGCAAGGCGCGCAGATCGTCGATCACCAGCGCCGGCGACTCCTCGCTGATCGGCCGGCCGTGGTTGTAGCCGTAGGTCAGGCCCACGCACTTGACCCCGGCCGCCTTCGCCGCCTGCACATCGCTGCGTGAATCGCCGATGAACAGCGCCTCGTCCGCCGTCACCCCGGCCAGTTGCATGACATGCAGCAAGGC
The DNA here is from genome assembly GCF_048586865.1 of Pseudomonas bharatica. NCBI lineage: Bacteria > Pseudomonadati > Pseudomonadota > Gammaproteobacteria > Pseudomonadales > Pseudomonadaceae > Pseudomonas > Pseudomonas bharatica. Next base: position 18,875 of record NZ_JBMAWR010000015.1, read on the forward strand.
GGCAGGGTCCGGTTTCTTCTGTGGCAGGGTGTCGCCCCCGATGATCCAGCGGAAATACGGGCCAATCTGCATCTGGTCCAGCAGCGGACCGACGAAGCGCTCGGGCTTGTTGGTGATCAGGGCCATTTCCACGCCCTGCGCCTGCAGCCAGCGCAAGGTGTCGCGCACGCCCGGATAGATCACCGTACGGTCATGGCTCTCGCCATAGGCACGGAGGAAAATCTCCAGGCCGTGCTCGGCTTCCTGGTCGCTGACCGCCGAATGCTCGATGCCACCGGCCAGGGCCCGGCGCACCAGCACCGGCGCGCCGTTGCCGACCCATTGGCGCACGGCTGCGACACCGGCAGGCGCGCGGCCCATTTCGAGCAGCATGCGATCCACCGCCGCCGCCAGGTCCGGGACCGAGTCGATCAGGGTCCCGTCCAGGTCGAACATCACCAGGCGTGGCAAGCGTTGCGCAAACAACTGCTCGAAGCCGCTCATGGGCGGGCCAGCGCCAGTTCGGCGCGCATCTGGTCGATGACCGCCTTGTAGTCAGGGGCATTGAAGATCGCCGAACCGGCGACGAAGGTGTCGGCGCCAGCGGCAGCGATTTCGCGGATGTTCTTCACGTTCACGCCACCATCGATTTCCAGGCGGATATCCCGGCCGCTGGCATCGATCAGGGCGCGGGCCTCGCGCAGCTTGTCGAGGGTGCCGGGGATGAATTTCTGCCCGCCGAAGCCGGGGTTTACGCTCATCAGCAGGACCATGTCGACCTTGTCCATCACGTACTTCAGCGCGTCCAGCCCGGTGGCCGGGTTGAACACCAGGCCGGCCTTGCAGCCACCGTCGCGGATCAGTTGCAGGGAGCGGTCGATGTGCTGCGAGGCTTCCGGATGGAAAGTGATGTAGGTGGCGCCGGCCTCGATGAAGTCGCCGATGATGCGGTCGACCGGGCTGACCATCAGGTGCACGTCGATCGGCGCAGTCACACCGTACTTGCGCAGGGCCGAGCAGACCATCGGGCCGATGGTCAGGTTGGGCACGTAATGGTTGTCCATCACGTCGAAGTGGACGATATCGGCGCCGGCGGCAAGCACGGCATCCACGTCCGGGCCCAGGCGGGCGAAGTCGGCGGACAGGATCGAGGGGGCAATAGCGAAGGGCTGCATGGCGCACCTTTGGGCAAATTCACGGTGGCGCGCATTGTACATCAGGGGAAAGGAGACTGACGGATGTTGTCTGGAGATGGGCGGAACAACACAAAAACCTGTGGGAGCTGGCGTTGCCAGCGATGAGGCCAGCACTGACAACATCATTGCCTGGTCTGGCCTCATCGCCGGCAACGCCGGCTCCCACAGGGTCCCGAGTTGCCTTCAGGCAGGCTGCTGTGTCCGCAGTTTCTCGCTGCGCCCGCGCAGCCATTCCAGGGTCAGCAACAGCACTACCGAGAAGGCGATCAGCAAGGTGGCCGCCGCCGCGATGGTCGGGCTCAGGTTCTCGCGGATACCGCTGAACATCTGCCGCGGCAGGGTCGCTTGCTCTGGGCCGGCGAGGAACAGCGTTACCACCACCTCGTCGAACGAGGTCGCAAAGGCGAACAACGCCCCCGAGATCACCCCCGGCGCGATCAGCGGCAGGGTCACCCGACGGAAGGTGGTGATCGGCGAGGCGCCCAGGCTGGCTGCGGCGCGGACCAGGTTGTGGTTGAAGCCTTGCAGGGTCGCCGACACGGTAATGATGACGAACGGCACACCCAGCACCGCGTGCACCAGGATCAACGACAGGAAGCTGTTGCCCAGGCCCAGCGGGGCGAAGAACAGGTAGCTGGCCACGCCGATGATCACCACCGGCACCACCATCGGCGAGATCACCAGGGCCATGATCAGCGACTTGCCGGGGAAGTCCCCGCGGGTCAGGCCGATCGAAGCCAGGGTGCCGAAGACCATCGCCAGCACCGTGGCCGCCGGGGCGACGATGATGCTGTTCTTCAGGGCCCGCATCCATTCATCGGAAGCGAAGAAGTTGTGGTACCACTGCAACGAGAAGCCTTGCAGCGGGTAGACCAGGAAGCTGCCGGAGTTGAACGACAACGGAATGATCACCAGCACCGGCAACACCAGGAACAGCAGGATCAGCCCGCAAAGAATGCGCAAGCTGTAGAACCAGACCCGCTCGACGGGCGACATGTACGGACTCAGCATGACGACGCTCCTCAGCTCAGACGCAGGCGGCTGGAGCCGACCAGCCAGCTATAGATCAGGTACAGCAGCACGGTGGCCAGCAGCAGCAGGCCGCCCAGCGCGGTCGCCATGCCCCAGTTGATGCTGGTGTTGGTGTAGAAGGCCACGAAGTAGCTGACCATCTGGTCGTTCGGGCTGCCGAGCAGCGCCGGAGTGATGTAGTAACCGATGGCCATGATGAACACCAGCAGGCACCCGGCGCCCACGCCGGCGTAGGTCTGCGGGAAGTACACGCGCCAGAAGCTGGTGAAGGGATGGCAACCCAGGGAGATGGCCGCGCGCATGTAGGTCGGCGAGATGCCCTTCATTACGCTGTAGATCGGCAGGATCATGAACGGCAGCAGGATGTGGACCATCGAGATGTATACGCCGGTACGGTTGAATACCAGTTCCAGCGGCTTGTCGATGATGCCGATGGCCATCAAGGCGCTATTGATCAGGCCGCCGGATTGCAGGAGCACGATCCACGCCGCCACCCGCACCAGGATCGAGGTCCAGAACGGCAGGAGCACGAGGATCATCAGCAGGTTGCTCTGCCGGGTCGGCAGGTTGGCCAGCAGGTACGCCAACGGATAGGCCAGCACCAGGCAGATGGCGGTGATGACGAAGCCCATCCACAGGGTCCGGGTGAAGATATCCAGGTAGATGGATTGATCCGGGGTGGCCGGGGCCAGTTCACCGAGATCGTCGATGCGGTGGTCGAGGGCTGCCAGCAGATAGAACGGCGTCACGCTGCTGGTATTGCGACGGATCGCCTGCCAGTAGGCAGGGTCGCCCCAGCGCTCGTCGAGCTCCTGCAAGGCTTCCTTGTAGGAAGCCGGCTCGGTCTTGAACGGCAGGGCCCGGGCAGTTTTTGCCAGCAGGCTGCGGTAGCCGGCCAGTTCCATGTTGAGACGCTTGGACAGGTCGCCCAGGGTCTGGTTCTTGCGCGACTCGGCGAGGTCTTCGCTCAGCGCTTTATAGACGGGCTCGCCCGGCAGACTCTTGCCATCCCACTCCGCCACGGCGGCCACGGTGCGCGGCAGGCCGCCGACCACCTCGGGGTTGCCGACGCTCTTGTACAGCAGCGCGGCGATCGGCACGAGAAACACCAGCAGCAGGAACAGCGCCAGCGGCGCGATCAACGCCTGCGCCTTGAAGCGGTTGACCCGCTCGGCACGCGCCAGACGCTGCTTGAGGGTAGGACCTGCGCCTTCTTTGAGGGGCACTGCGATGGCCATAGCGAACTCCGGAAATCTTGGAAAACGGGGAGCGCCGGCTCGGCACCGGCGCTCCATCGGGGCGACTTACTTGGCCGCCCAGGCGTTGAAGCGTTGTTCCAGCTGTTCGCTGTTGTCAGCCCAGAAGGCCACGTCGATCTGCACCTGGTTGGCGATGTTTTCCGGGGTGGTCGGCATGTCCTTCTTGATCTCGTCGGACAGCAGTGCGACCGCCTTGGAGTTGGCCGGACCGTAGGCAATGTTTTCCGAGTAGATTTTCTGCTGCTCAGGCTGTACCGAGTAGGCGATGAACTTCTTCGCTTCCTCGGCGTTCTTGGCGCCCTTCGGAATGGCCCAAGCGTCGAAGTCGTAGATACCGCCGTTCCACACCACCTTCAGGTTGCTCTCCTTCTGCACCGCGGCGATCCGGCCGTTGTAGGCCGAGCTCATGACCACGTCGCCGGAAGCGAGGTACTGCGGCGGCTGGGCGCCGGCTTCCCACCACTGGATGTTCGGCTTCAGCTCGTCGAGCTTCTTGAAGGCGCGATCCTGGCCGTCCTTGGTGGCGAGCACCTTGTAGACGTCCTTCGGCGCAACGCCGTCGGCCATCAGGGCGAATTCCAGGGTGTACTTGGCGCCCTTGCGCAGGCCACGCTTGCCAGGGAAGTTCTTGGTGTCCCAGAAGTCCTTCCAGCTGGTCGGTGCGGTCTTCAGCTTGTCGGCGTTGTAGGCCATGACCGTGGACCATACAAAGAAACCGACGCCGCATGGCTGGATAGCGCCTGGCACATAGTCGGACTCGTTGCCGAACAACGCAGGATCCAGTTCCTCGAACATGCCCTCGTCACAGCCGCGAGCCAGCTCCGGCGACTCGACCTCTACCAGGTTCCAGGACACGCTCTTGGTGTCGACCATGGCCTTGACCTTGGCCATTTCCCCGTTGTACTCGCCCGCGACGATCTTGCCCTTGCCGGCCTTTTCCCAAGGCTCGTAGAACGCCTTGACCTGCGCCGCCTTGTTGGCGCCGCCGAAGGAAATCACGGTCAGATCGCTTGCCGCCATTGCGTGGGTCGCAGTGCACAGACCCAATGCCAGGGCGGTCAACTTCAAGTGTTTGAGCATTCTTGTTCTCTCCACAGTGCAGGGTGTTGGTTAGCAAACCTCAGTGGGCTTCCAGGATAGGATCGAGGGCACGTGCATGCTCGACCTCCCAGCCCAGCGGTACCACGTCGCCCACGGCCAGGGCCGGGTCGAGTTCGGCGATCGGCTGCTTCACGAAGAAGTCGGCCTTGCCGCAGACCTCCAGACGAACCCGCACGTGGTCGCCCAGATAGATGAACTCGGCCACGCGGCCGGAGAAGCGGTTCACGCAGCTTTCGCTGTGGCCGTTCAGGCGCACCCGCTCCGGACGCACCGACAAGGTCACCGGCTCGCCCGGCTGGCCGACGTTGACCGCCAGTGCCTCGACCTTCTCGCCACGGGCCAGGGCCACCAGGCAGCGCTCGCCGTCGCTGCTGAGCAGGCGGCCGTTGATGCGGTTGTTCTCGCCGATGAAGTTGGCGACGAAGGTGTTCTTCGGCTCTTCGTAGAGGGTGCGCGGATCGGCGATCTGCTGGATCTCGCCCTGATGGAACACCGCCACGCGGTCGGACATGGTCAGCGCCTCGCCCTGGTCGTGGGTCACGTAGACCACGGTCACGCCCAGGCGCTGGTGCAGGTGCTTGATCTCCATCTGCATGTGTTCGCGCAGTTGCTTGTCGAGGGCGCCGAGGGGTTCGTCCATCAGTACCAGCTGCGGTTCGAACACCAGCGCCCGGGCCAGGGCCACGCGCTGTTGCTGGCCACCGGACAGCTGGCCGGGGTAGCGCTGGGCGAAGGCATCGAGCTGGACCATGTTCAGTACGCGCTTGACCCGCTCGCTGATGTCGGTCTTGCTCAGGTTGCGCACGCTAAGGGGGAAGGCCAGGTTCTCGGCCACGGTCATGTGCGGGAACAGCGCGTAGTTCTGGAACACCATGCCGATGTCGCGCTTGTGCGGCGGCACGTTGTTGATCGAGCGACCGGCCAGCTTGATCTCGCCGGCAGTCGGCGTCTCGAAGCCGGCCAGCATCATCAGGCTGGTGGTCTTGCCCGAGCCGGAGGGGCCAAGCAGGGTAAGAAACTCGCCCTTGCGGATGTCCAGGTTGAGGTCCTTGACGATCAGCGATTCGCCGTCGTAGCTCTTTTGCACACCACGGAAGCTGACCAGGATCTCGCCGGACGCAGCGTTCGAACTGACCTCACTCATACCTGCACCTTTTTGTTGGATGACTGCTGTGATCCAAGCGTAAGGAAAGGCCCGGGCGGCGCAAATCGGGGGTGCTGAGAGATTGATATCAGCCGGGTGGAAGGGTGCTTGTAGGGATCGCCCTACAAAGATGGCGGGTTTAGGTATGTCTTGAGGGCCTCATCGCTGGCGAGCCGCATACAGAATCCTGTGGGAGCTGGCTTGCCAGCGATGAGGCCCGCCCAAACGACATCACTCTTTCGGACGTCGCTTTCAGAACACTCAGAGCAGCTTGTGCTCCATCGCATACTTCACCAACTCCGCCAGCGAGGTGACATTCAGCTTCTGCATCAGGCGCGCCTTGTGCGTGCTGATGGTCTTGTTGCTCAGCGCCAGTTGCTGGGCGATATCGTTGACATTGGCCCCCTGGGCCAGGCGCTCGAACACCGAGAACTCGCGCTCCGACAGCAGCGAGTGCAGCGGCCGGGTATCGGTCAGGCCAACCTCGAAGACCATGCGGTCGGCCAGATCCGGATCGATATAGCGCCCGCCTCCGGCCACCCGCCGGATCGCCGTCAGCAGCAGGGCCGGATCGCTGTCCTTGGTGGCATACCCCGCAGCCCCCACCTTCAACGCCCGGGCGGCCATCTGCGCTTCGTCGTGCATGGACAGCACCAGGATCGCCGGCGGAGCATTCAGCGCGCGGATCCGCGGAATCGCCTCCAGGCCGTTGACCCCCGGCATCGAAATGTCCAGCAGGACCACTTCGCATGGCGTATGCCGCAGCGCATCCAGCAACTGTTCGCCATTGCCCGCCTCGCCCACCACCTGCATGTCCTTGGCCAGGCCGATCAACTGCTTGATGCCCTCGCGCACGATGGTGTGGTCTTCGGCCACCAATACTCGAATCACTGCCCCGCTCCTGTTTCATCCAAAGGAATACGCACGCTCAGGCTGGTGCCCTCGCCAGGTTCACTGTGCAGATGCATCTCGCCACCGAGCATCAGCACCCTTTCCCGCATGCCGACCAGCCCGAAGGAGCTTGGCCGACTCTCATCCGTCATGAATCCCACACCATCATCGCTGACGCTCAGGCACAGCATAGGCCCTTCACGGGTCAGGCTGATCTCCACGGTATGCGCCCGGGCATGGCGCATGACATTGGTCAGCACCTCCTGCAACACCCGGAACAGCCCGGTAGCCTTGGTATCGCTCAAGGGGGGCAGGTTTTCCGGCACCTGGACCAGGCAGGGAATCTGCGTCCGCGCCTCGAAGCGCCGGGCCTGCCATTCGATGGCCGAGGCAATGCCGGCATCCAGGATCGGCGGACGCAACGCCGTCGCCACATCGCGAACCAACTGGAAAAGCTGGGCGATCAGGCGCTTCATGCTGCCCAAACGTTCCGTAAGACCCGGATCAAGGTCGGCGTAGGCCAGTTCGCACATGGACGTTTCCAGCTTCAGCACGGTCAACATCTGACCAAGCTCGTCATGCACTTCCCGGGCGATCCGCGCCTTTTCCTCCTCGCGCACACTCTCCAGGTGCGCGGCCAGTTCACGCAGATGCTCGCGTGAGCTCTCCAGCTCCAGCTCGACCTGCTTGCTCTGGGTGATATCCCAGACGATGCCGTCCCAGACCACCCGGCCATTGCTCAGGGTTCGGGCACTGGCCTTGATATCGGCCCAACGCTGCTCACCTTGACGGGTGAGTATGCGGCCCTGCCACGACCAGTCGCTGTCAGTGGCCAGGGCCTGATCCTGGACCCGGTGATAGTCCGCACGGTCATCGGCATGCACCAGGTTGCGCAGGCCCATCTTCGGATCCTGGATCTCCGCCGGGGCGTAGCCGACCAGGGTTTCACTGCCCTCGCTGATGTAGGGAAACTCCAGCTCGTCGATTCCCGGGTCGCGCTCCAGGCGGAACACCAGCCCCGGCACGTTGGCGGCGATCCCCTTGAGCCGCGCCTCGCTCTCGCGCTGGGCAGCCAGGGCGCGCCGGCGCTCGCTGACGTCCGTCAGGTACACCACAAGGTATTCGGCATCACGAAAACGCAGGAAGCTCAAGGACACGTCCACCGGCAGGAACGAGCCATCGGCGCGCAGCCACTGGGTTTCGAAGCGCTGCGCCGACTCGTCGCTGGCCCGCGCGCGCTTCCACAGGTCGAGCCAGCGGTCCATGTGCAGTTGCGGTTCGAAGTCGATCAGCGGTCGCTCCACTACCTTGCCCGGCTCGTAGCCAAGCATGACCTCGGCAGCGCGGTTGGCATAGCGCACATGGCTGTCCCAGTGCACCCAGAGAATGCCGACAGTGCTCTGGTCCAGGGAGAACTGGCTGAGGCGCAGCGCCTCTTCACGCCCCAGGCGCTCGGCGAGGTCCTCCCGCGCTGCCAGCAGGTTGTGTTCCAGGAAACTCTGCTGGCGGCGCTGCCAGACGATGATCGCCACGCTACTGAAGAACAGCGCAGCGAACAGCAGCGCAAGGTTCTGCCAGAAACCGGGGGACTCGCTGAGGCGCGGATATCGGGGTTGCAGCCAGCGGCTGTGCAGCTCTTCCAGGTCCCTCGCGGGAATTGCCTGCAGACCACGTTCAAGCACATCCGCGAGCAACGGCCAGTCCCGCCGTGAGGCGACCCGCAGCAGTTGCGGGAAACCGATATCGCCCACCACCGCCAGTTCGCTGAACTCGCTCTCGCGGGACAGCCGGCTCAGTTGCGCTTCATCCACTACCGCATAACGGGCCTGCTCGCTGACCACCAGTTGCAGGGCCTGGCGTTCGCCTGGCACCCCCTGGAGGTTGAGATTGGTGTAGGTGGCGCGCAGATGGTCGGCCACCGCACTGGGCATGCGCACGGCAACCCGCTCGATCTCGCCGATGTTCTCCACATCCACCGCCACCGCGCCGTTGCGCTGGCCGACGATCAACTGCGGCACGCGCATATAAGGGTCGCTGAACAGCCACAGGCGCAGGCCGGCAGGCGTCTGGGTCAGGCCCGGGGCCAGGTCGATCTCGCCCCGTGCCAGGGCATGCTCAAGTTCGGCCTGGTCGGCGAAGTTGCGCCACGTCAGGTCCAGGCCAAGGTTGCGCGCCAGCAGGTTCATGACCTCGACATTGACCCCGGACAACTGTTGCAGGCGCCGGTCGAACTGGGCGAAGGGCGCCTGCAGGATCATCCCCACGCGCAGGCTGCGATGCTGCTCCAGCCATTCCCGCTGAGCCGGGTCGAGCTGCACCAAGGAGGGCGCAGGAGCAGCCCAAACGATCAAGGGCAGGAAAAAACAGCCGATAACCCACAGACGGCGCAAACCAATCATCTTGAATCTCGTCATATAGAAGGACGCCTGCCGAGCATGGCCGTCCCGGACAAATACCATTAGGCTGCCGGTCTCAATCTGGCCTGGATCGATCAATGTTCTCACTTTATCGCGCAACGCTTCCTGCGTTATGCCTGACCTTGATACTACCTTGCAGCGCCCATGCCGAGGATGGCAAAACGCCAGAAAGCAGCGCGGATGCCACGGTGCAACGCCCGGCCCTTATCGAGCGCAATCAAGAAGACGCCCTCGCCCTGGAGCGCCAGGTGCCCAAGGAACAGCAACAAACCCTGCTGGCAGGCAGCGACAGCTTCCTCGCCCTGTGGAAACCGGCGAATGATCCGGCGCCCCACGGCGTACTGGTACTCCTTGCCGGCGCCGGCGAAACCGCCGACTGGCCGAAGACCGTCGGCCCATTGCGGCGCAAGTTCCCGGATGCGGGCTGGGGCACCCTCAGCCTGGCCCTGCCCGACCTGCTGACCGACAGCCCGGTGGCCCGTACCGAAAGCCCGGCCCCGGCACCCCAGGCAGAAGACACCAGCAAGGCCGCTCCGGCCAAGGACACACCGGCCGACGCCAACGCCAACATCGCTCAGGCCACGGCGCCAGAGACCGACGCGGAAACCAGCGATAGCCCACCCGCCGACGCCAGCAGCGACAACACCGACGCCGAGCGCATCTTCGCCCGCCTCGATGCCGCCGTGGCCTATGCCCAGCAGCAGAACGCGCGCAGCGTGGTAATCCTCGGCAACGGCACCGGCGCCTACTGGGCCGCGCGCTACCTGAGCGAACGCCAGCCGGCGCAAGTGCAGAAACTAGTGATGGTGTCGGCGCAGGCGCCGATCAAGGCCGAACACAGCCTGGAAAGCCTGACGCCGTCTCTGAAAGTGCCAACCGCAGACGTCTACTACAACGATCAGGGATCGGCCCGTCAGGCAGCACAGCAGCGGCTGCAAGCCAGCAAGCGCCTGAAGGACAGCACCTACAAGCAGGTCGCCCTGACCGCGATGCCCGGCAACCGCTCTGCCGAGCAAGAGCAGTTGTTCCGGCGGATTCGTGGCTGGCTGAACCCGAGCAACGTGGACTAGAACTCGAGGCGTTTGCGAATGATCGCGTAGGCCTGGTGCAGCTCGCGGGTACGTTCGGTCGCCTCGCGTACCTTGGCCGGACTGGCCCCGCTGCCTTGCAGTTTGTCGGGATGATGGCGACTGACCAGGCGACGATAGGCCTGCTTGATCTCACTGGGCACAGTGTCCGGGCCGACACCCAGCAGTCGCAACGCCTCGGCGTAGCTGCCGGGCCCTTCCAGCACCGCCTTGCGCGGTTCATAGTCGCCCGCCAGGGCCTGCACCTTGGCCGCTGACCAGCCCAGTTGCCGGCCCCAGTGCAGCAGCAACTCCCTCTCGTCACGCCCGGCGCGGCCATCGGCCCATGCCATGCGGCAACAGGCACGCAACACCCCTTCTGCGGCATGGGGCTGTTGCTTCAACCGTTGCAGGTAGCCCTCGACCCTCTCCCGTCCGGCCTTGCCGAGGTTGAATGCCGCGATGGCTTTCCTGCGGGCGTCGTCGTTCATTTCCAGGCGCTGCATTTCCTGGCGCGCCTGCTGGATATGCGCTTCGACCACCCGCCCGTCACTTTTGGCCAGCCGCCCCAGCAGCACGAACAGCACCTCGTCGTCGCGAAGCACCGGACGACCGCCAAGTTTTTCCCGCAGGTGCGCCCAACTGTGCAACTGCAAACGGCGGTCCATCGCCTGCCCGAGCAGGGCTCCCAACAGCGCGCCAGGAATGCTGGCAACGGCGAAGCCGGCTCCGGCTCCGATCACTGTGCTCGGCCACAACATATCAACGACGCTCGGCGAGCAGGCGCTCGACTTCGGCAAGTCGCTCGAGGGTACCGACATCCACCCAGTGGCCGCGGAAGTGCTCGCCACTGACCTTGCCGTCGGCCATGGCTGCACGCAGCAACGGCGCCAGCTTGAACGCGCCGGCCTGGCAACCGGCGAACAGTGCCGGGTCGAGCACCGAGATACCGCTGAAGGTCAGGGTGCCGTCGGCTCCGGCGCCGTCCTCGACCTGCCCGGCGACCAGACGGAAGTCACCGGCGCCATGATGGCCGGGGTTATCCACCAGCACCAGATGAGCCAGGCCTTGCAGCGGCTGGTGCAGGCGTGCGAAATCGTAGTCGGTCCAGATATCGCCGTTGACCAGCAGGAACGGCTCGTCCCCCAGCAACGGCAGCGCCTTGAAGATGCCACCGCCGGTCTCCAGCGGCTCGCCCTCGGCGGAGAAACGGATGTCCAGGCCAAACCGCGAGCCGTCGCCGAGATGATCCTCGATCTGCTGACCGAGCCAGGCGTGGTTGATCACGATGTCCTTGAAACCCGCCGCAGCCAGCCCCTTGAGGTGGTATTCGATCAACGGCACTCCGGCGACCGGCACCAGCGGCTTGGGCGTATGCAGGGTCAGCGGGCGCATCCGCTCGCCCTTGCCGGCCGCAAGGATCATCGCCTTCATGAACGCACTCCGAGACTGTCGATCAGCTCGCCCAGCCCGGCCAGTTCCGGCCGGCGGGAAATCACTTCTTCTATATAGGAGAAGAACCGCGGGACATCGGCCAGGTAGCGCGGTTTGCCGTCGCGGTGGCAGATACGGGCGAAGATGCCAATCACCTTGAGGTGACGCTGCACGCCCATCAGGTCGCTGGCGCGGTGGAAGTCCTCGAATTCGGGTTGCACCGGAATACCCGCGGCCCGCGCCCGCTCCCAGTAATCCCGCAGCCAGGCGGCGACCTGCGCTGGCGGCCAGCTGAGGAAGGCGTCCTTGAACAGGCAGGTGATGTCATAGGTGACCGGGCCGTAGACCGCATCCTGGAAATCCAGCACACCCGGGTTGGGCACGCTGCGCATCAGGTTGCGTGGCATATAGTCGCGGTGCACCAGCACCTTGGGCTGGGCCAGGGCGCTGTCGATCAGCAGGCTGCTGGCCTGCTGCCACAGGGCAAGCTGGTGCTGGTCGAAGGTCTTGCCCAGCTCGCGACCGACATACCACTCGGGAAACAGCTCGATCTCGCGGCGCAGCAGGGCCAGGTCATAGCTTGGCAGAGGCGCGTCCATGGGCAGGCGCTGGAAGGCCAGCAGCGCATCGATGGCATCGTCGAACAGGGCGTCGGCGTTGCCGGCGTCGATCACGTCCAGGTAGGTCTGGTTGCCCAGGTCGCTCAGCAGCAAGAAGCCGCGCTCGAGGTCCTGCGCATGGATCACCGGCACATTGACGCCGGCAGTCGCCAGCAAGCGGGCGATCGCCACGAAGGGGCGGCAGTTCTCCTGGGGTGGCGGCGCGTCCATGATGATGAAACTGCGGCCGTCGGCCTGCCAGCGGAAATAACGGCGAAAGCTGGCATCGCTGCTCGCGGCGGTCAGGCTGCCTGCGGGAACCTGGCCCCACCCCTGGGTTCGAAACAGATTCGCCAGTTGCTCATCGAGCCAGACGGTCAGGTGTTGCAGGCGTACATCGTGATCGGGCATTGCAAGGGTCTCCGAAGGCCCTGGGCGCTGTATCGAGGGTAATCATGCGCAGGCCAGGCGAGGCGAAAACGGACAAGGAAGCGGAGTTTACTGGTTGTAAATGCGCATTCCGAGCCGTTTTCGATGCACCTGATGCAAGCAGGATGCATTTCTTACAGAGCCTAGCCGTCAAGCGGGGCATGCTTTATCATCCAGCATCTTTTTCAGACCATCGAGAGGCGTGCGGCCCCACACGCGGGCAGATGGCACGCAGGAAGCCCGGACTAATAAGATGGCATTGAAATCCCCCGCGTTTCGTAAAAAATTCCCGTTGCTGGTCACCGGCGGTCTGCTGGCATTGCAACCCCTGGCGACCTCCTATGTAGTCGCTGCCGAGCAGTTCGACTGCCAGGTTTCCGCTTCCGGCGGATGGGACTGCAAGCCCAAGACCAGCGCCACCCAGTTGCCGCCTCGCCCGATCCATGACGGTGCCGCGGTCAGCTCGGCCAATGCCACGCCGGAACAGTCCAGCGATGGCACGGCCGTCGAGGACCGTGGTCCGAAACCGGTCCTGGTCACCGAATCCAAGGGCCGCGGTCTGAAATCCCGCAGCGCCGACTACAGCCACCTGGACTGGGTGCCTCGCGAGAAGCTGACCCCGGCCCAGCTCGCCGAGACCGGCCCGTACTGCTCCGGCGCCTACATCGAGCCGGTGCGCCCGGGCATGAACGACACCACGCCGAAGGACGAGTCGCCGACCTTCCTCGGTGCCAAGGTGTCCCGCTACCAGCAGGAACAGCAGATCGCCACCCTCGCCGGTGACGTGGTCATGCGCCAAGGCAGCATGCAGGCCGAGGCCGATGAGGCCAACCTGTACCAGGCCGAGAACCGCGGTGAGCTGGTCGGCAACGTGAAGATCCGCGACAACGGCTCGCTGGTAGTCGGCGACCGCGCCGAGATCCAGCTGGACACCGGCGAAGCCCAGGTCGACAACGCCGAATACGTGATGCACAAGTCGCACATCCGCGGCAACGCGCTGTACGCCAAGCGTTCCGAGAACGCCATCATCCGCCTGAAGGATGGCACCTACACCACCTGTGAGCCGAACAGCAACGCCTGGCAGCTCAAGGGCAACAACATCACACTGAACCCGGCCACCGGTTTCGGTACCGCGACCAACGTCACCCTGCGGGTCAAGGATATTCCGGTGCTCTACACACCCTATATCTACTTCCCGATCGACGACCGTCGCCAGTCCGGCTTCCTGCCACCATCGTTCAGCACCAGCAGCGACACCGGCTTCATGCTGGTCACGCCGTACTACTTCAACCTTGCGCCGAACTACGACGCCACGCTCTATCCACGCTACATGGCCAAGCGTGGCCTGTTGATGGAGGGTGAGTTCCGTTACCTGACGCCGAGCAGCGAAGGGCAGTTCGGTGGTGCCTGGCTAAATGATCAGGATGATGACCGCAAGAAACAGACCGACTACAAAGACCAGCGCTGGATGGTCAACTGGCAGCACAAGGGCGGCCTTGATTCGCGCTTGATGACAGAAGTCGACTACACCGACATCAGTGATCCGTTCTACTTCCAGGATCTGGAAAGCGACCAGATTGGCGTAGAGAGTCGCGATGTGCTCAATCAGCGCGGCGCACTGACATACCGTGGTGATAGCTACACCGCAGGTTTGAATGTTCATGCCTACGAAATGGCGACTGTCTCGCAGATCACGCCTTATGACCGTCTGCCGCAGATCTACCTCAATGGCAAGCTACCGTATAACCCGGCAGGTTTCGACCTCAGCTACGAAACCGAAGCTGTACGGTTCGATCGTGACTTGAAAAACGATATTTTTACCGACAAAGACGGTAATCGCGATACAAGTGTCATCTCGGACTTGAACTCTCCTAGCAACCGTCTCGACTACAACGTTCAAGGTCTGGCCCGCGCCAATGGCACTCGATTGAGTGCAGCGCCAAAAGTAAGCCTGCCGATGATGGCCGACTATGGTTTCATTATTCCTTCGGTCAAGTACGCGTACAGCCATTACGAGCTGGATAATCTGGATCAACGCGGCAAGAGCACATTGCTTGCCGATGAAACATTCCGCAGTTCGCAGAACCGTGACATTCCGATTTTCAGCATCGACAGTGGCCTGTTTTTCGATCGCCAGACTCAATGGTTCGGCAAAAACTACAACCAGACTCTTGAACCGCGCCTCTACTATTTGTACGTGCCGTATAAAGATCAGACGGATATCCCGATCTTCGACACCAGCGAATCTCTCTTCAGCTTCTCCTCGCTGTTCCGCGACAACCGTTTCGCTGGCGGCGACCGCATTGGTGACGAGAACAAGCTGTCCCTCGGCGTGACCAACCGCTGGATCGAGGAAAACGGTTTCGAGCGCCAGCGCTTCAGCATCGGCCAGGCCGTGTATTTCAAGGACCGCAAGGTCCAGTTGCCGGGCATCGACTACCGTACCCGGAGCGACGCGCAATCCGATGTCTCGCCATACGCGCTGGAATACGAATACCGCTTCAACCGCGACTGGCGCTTCAATTCCGACTTCAACTGGGACCCGGACAGCCGCAGCACCCGCTCGGGCAGTGCGATGTTCCATTACCAACCGGAAGATAATGTAAACAAGGTGGTCAACCTTGGTTATCGCTATCGCAACGACACTATCTCGTACAACAGCACTACCGGCCGCTGGCAGGTAGGCGGCGGGGACTACGGCACACCGGGCGATCCGAACTACGTCAAGGACTACTACAAGATCCAGCAGCATGACTTCTCCGTCATGTGGCCGATCGTTCCACGGTGGACCGCGATCGCTCGCTGGCAGCACGACTACAACCGCAACCGTACCCTCGAAGCCTTCGGTGGTTTCGAGTACGACAACTGCTGCTGGAAACTGCGCCTGATCAACCGCTACTGGGTTGACTACGACGACTTTAGCCAGGCAACTCCGCAAAACGAAAAAGGCGACCACGGCGTCTTCCTGCAGATCGTGCTGAAAGGCCTCGGTGGCGTGGTGGGCAATAAGGTCGAGAGCTTCCTCGACACAGGCATTCAAGGTTACCGTACACGTGAAGACCAAGCTTATTGATTGTCTGCGCCCGCTGATGCTGGGCGCTCTGATGTTGAGCAGCACCGCCCATGCGGCGGTGCAGACCCTGGACAAGATCGTCGCCATCGTCGACAACGACGTGGTCATGCAAAGCCAGCTGGACCAGCGCGTCCACGAGGTGCAGCAGACCATCGCCAAGCGTGGCGGCGCCGTTCCGCCCGCCAGCGTGCTGGATCAGCAGGTATTGGAGCGCCTGATCGTCGAGAACCTGCAACTGCAGATCGGCGAGCGCTCCGGCATCCGCATCACCGACGAAGAACTGAACCAGGCCATCGGCACCATCGCCCAGCGCAACAACATGAGCCTGGAGCAGTTCCGCGCTGCCCTGGCCCATGATGGCCTGTCGTTCAACGACGCTCGCGAGCAGGTCCGTCGCGAGATGATCATCAGCCGCGTGCGCCAGCGTCGTGTTGCCGAGCGCATCCAGGTCTCCGAGCAGGAAGTGAAGAACTTCCTCGCCTCTGACCTGGGCAAGATGCAGCTGTCGGAAGAATACCGCCTCGCCAACATCCTGATTCCGACCCCGGAAAGCGCCAGCTCCACCGCTATCCAGGCGGCAGCCCGCCAGGCTGGCGAGATCTACCAGCAGCTCAAGCAAGGCGCCGATTTCGCCCAGCTGGCCATCGCCCGTTCCGCCAGCGAAACCGCGCTGGAAGGCGGCGAGATGGGCTGGCGCAAGGCAGCCCAGCTTCCACCTCCGTTCGATCGCATGCTCAGCACCATGGCCGTGGGCGACGTCACCGAGCCGGTTCGCACCCCGGGCGGTTTCATCATCCTCAAGCTGCAAGAGAAACGCGGTGGCCAGACCCAACTGCGTGACGAAGTGCATGTTCGCCATATCCTGATCAAGCCAAGCGAGATCCGCAGCGAAGCCGAGACCAAAATCCTCGCGCAGCGCCTGTACGACCGCATCCAGGCGGGCGAAGACTTCGCCGAACTGGCGAAAAGCTTCTCGGAAGACCCGGGTTCGGCACTCAACGGCGGCGACCTCAACTGGGTCGACCCGAACAACCTGGTTCCGGAGTTCCGCGAGGTCATGGCCAGCTCGCCGCAGGGCCAGGTGTCCAAGCCATTCCAGACCCAATACGGCTGGCACGTCCTGGAAGTCCTCGGCCGTCGCGCCACCGACAGCACCGCCCAGGCCCGCGAGCAACAGGCAATGACCGTACTGCGCAATCGCAAGTACGACGAAGAGCTGCAAAGCTGGCTGCGTCAGATCCGCGACGAAGCCTACGTTGAAATCAAGCTTCCTGGCGCCGAACAGGCAACCCAGTGAAACTGCAGCGCTTCGCCCTCACCCCCGGCGAACCCGCAGGCATAGGTCCCGACCTGTGCCTGCTGCTCGCCTCGCAAGCCCAGCCACATCCCCTGATCGCCATCACCAGCCGTGACCTGCTCGCCGAGCGGGCCACGCAACTGGGCGTGGCCGTCGACCTGCTGCCGGTCAGTCCCGATGCCTTCCCCGATGCGCCGGCCAAGGCCGGTAGCCTGTACGTCTGGGATACGCCGCTGGCCAGGCCGGCAGTGCCCGGCAAGCTGGACAAGGCCAATGCCGCCTTCGTCCTGGAAACCCTGACCCGCGCCGGTCAAGGCTGCCTGGACGGGCACTTCGCCGGCATGATCACCGCACCGGTGCACAAGGGCGTGATCAACGAGAGTGGAATCCCGTTTTCCGGGCATACCGAATTTCTCGCCGAACTGACCCATACCGCCCAGGTGGTGATGATGCTCGCCACCCGCGGTTTGCGCGTCGCCCTTGTCACCACCCACCTGCCCCTGCGCGACGTGGCCGACGCCATCACCGTCGAGCGCCTGGAACGGGTCACACGGATCCTGCATGCCGACCTGCAGCAGAAATTCGGTATCGCCCAGCCAAGGATCCTGGTCTGCGGCCTGAACCCGCACGCTGGCGAGGGTGGGCATCTGGGACGCGAGGAAATCGACATCATCGAGCCGACGCTGGAGCGCCTGCGCCTCGAAGGCATGGACCTGCGCGGTCCGCTGCCCGCCGACACACTGTTTACCCCCAAATATCTGGAGCACTGCGACGCAGTGCTGGCGATGTACCACGACCAGGGCCTGCCCGTGCTCAAGTTCAAGGGCTTTGGCGCGGCGCTCAATGTCACCCTCGGTTTGCCGATCATCCGCACTTCCGTGGATCACGGCACTGCCCTGGACCTGGCCGGCACCGGCAAGGTCGACACCGGCAGCCTTCAGGTCGCCCTGGAAACCGCCTACCAGATGGCCGAGACCCGACTATGACCGAGCAATACCAACACCGGGCGCGCAAGCGCTTCGGCCAGAATTTCCTGCACGACGCAGGCGTGATCGACCGCATCCTGCGCGCCATCAATGCCAAGGCCGGCGAGCACATCCTCGAGATCGGCCCGGGCCAGGGTGCCCTCACCGAAGGCGTACTGGGCAGCGGCGCGCAACTGGACGTGGTCGAGCTGGACAAGGACCTCGTCCCGATTCTCAACCAGCAGTTCGCCAGCCGCGACAACTTCCGCCTGCACCAGGGCGATGCGCTGAAGTTCGACTTCACCACCCTGGGCGCCGCGCCGCGTTCGCTGCGGGTAGTGGGCAACCTGCCCTACAACATCTCCACGCCGCTGATTTTCCACCTGCTGGACAACGCTGAGCTGATCCGCGACATGCACTTCATGCTGCAGAAGGAAGTGGTCGAGCGTCTGGCGGCGGGTCCTGGTGGCGGTGACTGGGGACGCCTGTCGATCATGGTGCAGTACCACTGCCGCGTGGAGCACCTGTTCAATGTCGGCCCCGGTGCCTTCAATCCGCCGCCGAAGGTGGATTCCGCGATCGTGCGCCTGGTCCCCCACGAGACCTTGCCGTTCCCGGCCAAGGACCATCGCCTGCTCGAGCGCATCGTCCGCGAAGCGTTCAACCAGCGTCGCAAGACCCTGCGCAACACCCTTAAGGCCCTGCTCGACAGCCAGGCCATCGAAGCCGCCGGCGTCGATGGCAGCCTGCGTCCCGAACAGCTCGACCTGGCTGCCTTCGTCCGCCTCGCGGACAAGCTGGCCGAACAGTCCGCCAACAGGTGATGCGAACCCCGGCCAGCCTGGCCACCAGGCTGGCCGGGGGCCCTGCCCATGGCCTAGACTGACCTTCCATGGCCGCATCCGTTCGTCTTGAAGGCTCTTCCGCATGTCCGATCCCCTGTACCAGGTCGACGTCAGCGTCGTCACCCGTTTCCTCCCCGAGCAGTCGCAACCGGAACAAGACCGTTATGCCTTTGCCTACACCATCACCGTAACCAACAACGGCAGCGTGGCCGCCAAGTTGATGTCCCGCCGCTGGCTGATCACCCACAGTGACGGCCAGGAAGAAGAGGTGCGCGGTGATGGTGTTGTCGGTGAACAACCGCTGATCGCCCCGGGTCAAAGCCATACCTATAGCAGCGGCACCGTCATTTCCGGCAAGGTCGGCTTCATGCAGGGCAGTTACCAGATGTTCGCGCGCGACGGCAAACGCTTCGAAGCCACCATTGCGCCGTTCCGTCTGGCCGTACCCGGAGCCCTGCACTGATGGCCACCTATGCCGTCGGTGACCTCCAGGGTTGCCTTGAACCGCTCAAGTGCCTGCTGGAACGGGTCAACTTCGATCCGGCCGTCGACCGCCTGTGGCTGGTGGGCGACCTGGTCAACCGTGGCCCGCAGTCCCTGGAAACCCTGCGCTTTCTTTACGCCATGCGCGACTCGCTGGTTTGCGTGCTGGGCAATCATGACCTGCACCTGCTCGCGGTCTGGCACAACATCGAACGTCTGAAGAAAAGCGACACGCTGCGCGAGATCATCGAGGCACCGGACGCGCCGCAACTGCTCGACTGGCTGCGCCGGCAGAAGCTGCTGCACTTCGACGAGCCGCGCGGCACAGTGCTGGTGCATGCTGGTATTCCGCCACAATGGACCCTGGGCAAGGCCCTGGGGCTGGCTGCGGAAGTCGAGGAAGTGTTGCGCGACGACCTGCGCATCAAGCAATACCTCGATGGCATGTACGGCAACGACCCGGCCAAGTGGAACAAGGACCTGACCGGCGTCACGCGCCTGCGGGTAATCACCAACTACTTCACGCGCATGCGCTTCTGCACCGCCGAGGGCAAGCTCGACCTCAAGGGCAAGGAAGGCGCCGACACCGCGCCGCCTGGCTACAAGCCATGGTTCGCGCACAAGGACCGGCGTTCGCGGCACGTGAAGATCATCTTCGGACACTGGGCCGCCCTCGAAGGACGCTGTGATGCTCCCGGCGTGTATGCCCTCGATACCGGATGCGTCTGGGGAGGAGCCATGACCCTGATGAACGTCGACAGCGGGGAAATGCACCGTTGCGAATGCGAGCAAAAGGAAAAGGTCCTTGCCACCCGCCCTTCCCCACCGCCGGCAAACAGCTAGAAT
Organism: Pseudomonas bharatica; assembly: GCF_048586865.1. Classification (NCBI taxonomy): domain Bacteria; kingdom Pseudomonadati; phylum Pseudomonadota; class Gammaproteobacteria; order Pseudomonadales; family Pseudomonadaceae; genus Pseudomonas; species Pseudomonas bharatica. The sequence continues at coordinate 38,932 of NZ_JBMAWR010000015.1, forward strand.
GGCCCGTCATCGTTGAAGGAAACCGTGCAATGAGCGAATTCAAACGCATCCCTCCCGAACAGGCCCAGGCACTGCGCGAGCAAGGTGCGGTCGTGGTCGATATCCGCGACCCGCAAACCTATGCGAACGGCCACATTACCGGCTCCCGTCACCTGGACAACCACTCCGTGGCCGACTTCATCCGCGGCGCCGACCTCGACGCACCGACCGTGGTGGTCTGCTACCACGGCAACTCCAGCCAGAGCGCAGCGGCGTACCTGGCCAGCCAGGGCTTTTCCGATGTCTACAGCCTCGACGGCGGCTTTGAACTGTGGCGCGGCACCTTTCCGTCGGAAACCAGCCAGGGAAACCCGGAATAATTTTTTTCCGCCCCCGCAGCCCGCGTCCTGTGCGGGCTCGCGCCTGACCGGACGAACGGTCATGGCGAACTTATCCGCCATCCGCCCTTGACCTCCCCGAGAACCAACTATCCTTAAGCCCAGGCCATCCAAAAAAGGGGAGAGCCGGTACACCGGCGTGCGGGTCATCGGTAGCGATTTCAGGGTGTTCTGGGGGGTATACAGCAATCGTCCATCGCGATTGCATGCCAGCATCAGCTGACTGATCCGGCGTCGGCCTCACGTATCGAGCGAGGTGACGTCATGAGTATTTTTAGCCACTTCCAACAACGCTTCGAGTCCACCCGCCAGGAGGAGCTCTCGCTACAGGAGTACCTGGAGCTCTGCAAGACCGACCGCAGCGCCTACGCTTCCGCGGCCGAGCGCCTGCTCATGGCCATCGGCGAGCCGGAACTGGTCGACACCTCCAACAACTCCAGGCTGTCGCGAATCTTCTCCAACAAGGTGATTCGCCGGTATCCGGCCTTTGCCGACTTCCATGGCATGGAAGAGTGCATCGACCAGATCGTCTCGTACTTCCGCCATGCCGCCCAAGGCCTGGAAGAGAAGAAACAGATCCTCTATCTGCTCGGCCCGGTCGGCGGCGGTAAATCGTCCCTGGCGGAAAAACTGAAGCAACTGATGGAAAAGGTGCCCTTCTACGCCATCAAGGGCTCGCCGGTGTTCGAGTCGCCCCTGGGGCTGTTCAATGCCGCCGAGGACGGTGCCATTCTCGAGGAAGACTTCGGCATCCCGCGGCGCTATCTCAACACCATCATGTCCCCCTGGGCGACCAAGCGCCTGGCCGAATTCGGCGGTGATATCAGCCAGTTCAAGGTGGTCAAGCTCTACCCTTCGATCCTCAACCAGATCGCCGTGGCCAAGACCGAGCCGGGCGACGAGAACAACCAGGACATCTCGGCCCTGGTGGGCAAGGTGGATATCCGCAAGCTGGAGGAATTCCCACAGAACGACGCCGACGCCTACAGCTACTCGGGCGCACTGTGCCGGGCCAACCAGGGCCTGATGGAATTCGTCGAGATGTTCAAGGCCCCGATCAAGGTCCTGCACCCGTTGCTTACCGCCACCCAGGAAGGCAACTACAACAGTACCGAAGGCCTGGGCGCGATCCCCTACTCCGGTATCCTGCTGGCCCACTCCAACGAATCGGAGTGGCACAGCTTCCGCAACAACAAGAACAACGAGGCGTTCATCGACCGGATCTACATCGTCAAGGTGCCGTACTGCCTGCGGGTCAGCGACGAGATCAAGATCTACGACAAGCTCCTGTTCAACAGCTCCCTGGCCAAGGCCCATTGCGCACCCGACACCTTGAAGATGCTGGCCCAGTTCACCGTGCTCTCGCGCCTCAAGGAGCCGGAAAACTCCAACATCTACTCGAAGATGCGCGTGTATGACGGCGAGAACCTCAAGGACACCGATCCCAAGGCCAAGTCGATCCAGGAATACCGCGACGCCGCCGGTGTAGACGAGGGCATGAACGGCCTGTCGACCCGCTTCGCCTTCAAGATCCTGTCCAAGGTCTTCAACTTCGACCCGCATGAAGTGGCGGCCAACCCGGTCCACCTGCTCTATGTGCTGGAACAGCAGATCGAGCAGGAACAATTCCCGGCCGAGGTCCGCGAACGCTATCTGCGCTACCTCAAGGAATACCTGGCCCCGCGCTACATCGAGTTCATCGGCAAGGAAATCCAGACCGCCTACCTGGAGTCGTACAGCGAGTACGGTCAGAACATCTTCGACCGCTACGTGCTCTATGCAGACTTCTGGATCCAGGACCAGGAATACCGCGACCCGGAAACCGGCGAAATCCTCAACCGCATCGCCCTCAACGAAGAGCTGGAAAAGATCGAGAAGCCGGCCGGCATCAGCAATCCGAAGGATTTCCGCAACGAGATCGTCAACTTCGTCCTGCGTGCCCGTGCCAACAACAACGGCAAGAATCCGACCTGGCTGAGCTACGAAAAGCTGCGGGTGGTGATCGAGAAGAAAATGTTCTCCAACACCGAGGACCTGCTGCCGGTCATCAGCTTCAACGCCAAGGCGAGCAAGGAGGACCAGCAGAAACACAACGACTTCGTCACGCGCATGGTGGAACGCGGCTACACCGACAAACAGGTTCGCCTGCTGTCGGAATGGTACCTGCGGGTCAGAAAGTCCCAGTAAAAGCGACAAGCCATAAGCCACAAGCCCTGAGCCATTCGCGGTGTGCTCCTGCACACCGCACGGCGCGGGTCCGTGGCGGATGCTTTTACTTGCAGCTAGTAGCTTGAAGCTTGCAGCTGTACCCCAGCTACCGGAGGGCCTATGAGCTACGTCATCGACCGACGCCTGAATGGCAAGAACAAGAGCACGGTCAACCGCCAGCGCTTCCTGAGGCGTTACCGTGATCACATCAAGAAAGCCGTCGAGGAGGCTGTGAGCCGCCGCTCCATCACCGACATGGAGCATGGCGAGCAGATCAGCATCCCTGGCCGCGATATCGACGAACCGGTGCTGCACCATGGCCGTGGCGGCAAGCAGACTGTCGTCCACCCGGGCAACAAGGAGTTCACCGCAGGCGAACACATCCCCCGGCCGCAGGGCGGCGGAGGCGGCGGTGGTCGTGGCAAGGCGGGCAACTCCGGCGAAGGCATGGACGAGTTCGTCTTCCAGATCACCCAGGAGGAATTCCTCGAATTCATGTTCGAGGACCTGGAACTGCCCAACCTGGTCAAGCGCCACCTGACCGGTACCGACACCTTCAAGACCGTCCGTGCCGGCATCAGCAACGAGGGCAACCCGTCACGCATCAACATCATCCGCACTCTGCGCTCGGCTCATGCACGGCGCATCGCCCTGTCCGGCAGCAGTCGGGCCCGGCTGCGTGAAGCCCGGGAAGAGCTTGCGCGCCTGAAACGGGAAGAACCGGACAACTTCGGTGATATCCAGGAAATCGAAGCGGAGATCGAACGCCTCATCGCCCGGATCAACCGCATTCCGTTCCTCGATACCTTCGACTTGAAGTACAACCTGCTGGTCAAGCACCCCAACCCCAGTTCCAAGGCGGTGATGTTCTGCCTCATGGACGTCTCCGGCTCCATGACCCAGGCTACCAAGGACATCGCCAAGCGCTTCTTCATCCTTCTGTACCTGTTCCTGAAGCGCAACTACGACCGTATCGAAGTGGTCTTCATCCGCCACCACACCAGCGCCCGCGAAGTGGACGAAGAAGAATTCTTCTACTCCCGGGAAACCGGCGGCACCATCGTCTCCAGTGCCCTGAAGCTGATGCAGGAGATCATGGCCGAGCGCTATCCCGCCAACGAATGGAACATCTACGCCGCCCAGGCCTCAGACGGCGACAACTGGAACGACGACTCGCCGATCTGCCGGGAGATTCTCAGCAAGCAGATCATGCCGTTCGTCCAGTACTACACTTACGTCGAGATCACCCCCCGGGAACATCAGGCACTGTGGTTCGAATACGAACGCATCGGCGAAGCCTTCCCTGATACGTTCGCCCAGCAGCAGCTGGTGTCGGCCGGTGATATCTATCCGGTCTTCCGTGAACTCTTCCAGCGCAGGTTAGTGACATGACCGCCAGAGAGCAGAAACGCCAACCGCTTTCCACCGGGTCCGAGTGGACGTTCGAGCTCATCCAGGCCTATGACCGAGAGATCAGCCGCCTGGCCGAGCGCTACGCCCTGGATACCTACCCCAACCAGATCGAAGTGATCACTGCCGAGCAGATGATGGACGCCTATGCATCGGTAGGCATGCCGCTGGGCTACCACCACTGGTCCTACGGCAAGCACTTCCTCAGCACAGAAAAATCCTACAGCCGAGGCCAGATGGGCCTGGCCTACGAAATCGTGATCAATTCCGATCCGTGCATCGCCTACCTGATGGAGGAAAACACCATCTGCATGCAGGCGCTGGTGGTCGCCCATGCCTGCTACGGACACAACAGCTTCTTCAAGGGCAACTACCTGTTCCGTACCTGGACCGATGCCAGCTCGATCATCGATTACCTGGTGTTCGCCAAGCAGTACATCACCCAGTGCGAGGAGCGTCACGGCATCGATGCGGTCGAGGATCTGCTGGACTCCTGCCACGCCCTGATGAACTACGGCGTCGACCGTTACAAACGGCCCTACCCCATTTCCGCCGAAGAGGAGCGGCGGCGGCAGAAGGACCGTGAAGAGCACATGCAGAAACAGATCAACGACCTGTGGCGCACCATTCCGAAAAGCGCGGACAAGGTCAGCGAAAAGGACACCGCACGCTTCCCCGCCGAGCCGCAGGAGAACATCCTCTACTTCATCGAAAAGCACGCGCCGCTGCTGGAGCCGTGGCAACGCGAGATCGTGCGCATCGTGCGCAAGATCGCCCAGTACTTCTATCCACAGCGCCAGACCCAGGTCATGAACGAAGGCTGGGCCACCTTCTGGCATTACACCCTGATGAACGATCTGTACGACGAAGGCCTGGTCACCGACGGCTTCATGTTGGAATTCCTTCAGTCCCATACCAGCGTGGTGTTCCAGCCGGGCTTCGACAGTCCCTACTACAGCGGCATCAACCCCTATGCCCTAGGCTTCGCCATGTATACCGACATCCGCCGCATGTGCGAGAACCCCACCGAGGAAGACCGCCGCTGGTTCCCGGAGATCGCCGGAAGCGACTGGCTGTCGGCGATCAAGTTCGCCATGAGCAGCTTCAAGGATGAAAGCTTCATCCTGCAGTACCTCTCGCCCAAGGTGATTCGCGACCTCAAGCTGTTCAGCATCATGGACGACGATCAGCGCGACGACCTGCTGGTGCCGGCCATCCATGACGAAAGCGGCTACCGCGTCATTCGCGAAACCCTCGCCGCCCAGTACAACCTTGGCAACCGCGAGCCCAACGTGCAGATCTGGAGCATCGACCGCCGCGGCGACCGTTCCCTGACCCTTCGCCACCAGCAACATGACCGCAAGCCACTCGGCGACTCCACTGAGGAAGTGCTCAAGCACCTGCACCGCCTGTGGGGGTTCGATATCCACCTGGAAACCTTGCAGGGCGACCAGATCATGAAAACCCACCACGTCCCCCCAAAGGGTGAACACGGCGACGGCGACCACGGCCGCCTCGATCTCGCCGTGGTGCACCTGTAACGCCAAACGCCTCCGAGAGGCCACACGGGTTATCCTGTGGGGCATCTACGGAGGTTTTTCATGCAGATCTACAAAGTCGGCGGCGCCGTTCGCGATCGCCTGCTCGGCAGGCCGGTCACCGACCATGACTGGGTGGTGGTCGGTGCCACGGCCGAACAGATGCTGGAACAAGGGTTTCGTCCCGTGGGCTCGGATTTCCCGGTGTTCCTGCACCCGCAAAGTGGCGAGGAGTACGCCCTCGCCCGCACCGAACGTAAAAGCGGCGTGGGTTACGGCGGCTTCACGTTCCACGCCAGCCCCGAGGTCACCCTCGAACAGGACCTGATCCGCCGCGACCTGACCATCAATGCCATGGCCGAGGACGAGCACGGCAACCTGACCGATCCTTATAACGGCAAGAAAGACCTGGACAATCGGGTTTTACGCCATGTTTCCCCCGCATTCGCCGAAGATCCCTTGCGAGTCCTGCGGGTAGCGCGCTTTGCCGCACGCTTCGCCGGGCTGGGCTTCAGCGTCGCACCGGAAACCCTTGAACTGATGCGTCAGCTCAGCAATTCCGGCGAACTCCAGGCGCTGACGCCGGAGCGCAGCTGGAAGGAAATTTCCCGGGCATTGATGGAAGATCATCCCCAGGTATTCATCCAGGTCCTGCGCGATTGCGGCGCATTGCGCGAGCTGATGCCGGAAGTCGACAGCCTGTTCGGTGTCCCACAGCCAGCCGCCCATCATCCGGAAATCGATACCGGCGCCCATACCCTGGCCGTGCTGGAGCAAGCCGCCCGCCACGCTCAACCGCTCACCGTACGCTGGGCCTGCCTGCTGCACGACCTGGGCAAGGGCACTACACCGGAACACGAATGGCCGCGGCATATCGCTCATGAGCACCGCGGGCTGAAGCTGATCGACAAGATCAACCAACGCTTCAAGGTGCCACGGGACTGTCAGGAATTGGCGATGCTGGTGGGTGAGTACCATACCCACGGGCACCGGGCGCTGGAGCTGAAGCCCGCGACCCTGCTGGAACTGCTACAACGCTTCGATGTGTACAGACGCCCTCAGCGTTTCGAGGAATTCATCGTGGCGTGCGAGATGGATGCCCGGGGACGGCTGGGACTGGAAGATCGCCAGTATCCGCAGGCGGATTACCTGCGCGGCGCGGCCGAGGCGGCGAGGAAGGTCGCGGTGCAGCCGCTGGTCGAGCAGGGCTACACCGGACAGGCACTGGGCGAGGCGCTGAAAAAAGCTCGCCTGAATGCGTTGAAGGCCTACAAGGAGAGTGCTGCAGGCTGATCTGCTGTGGCTTTGAGGGCCTTATCGCTGGCAAGCCAGCTCCCACAGGATCGCAGGCGCCGCATACCCGGTATGGCTTGTCGGACCGCCGCACCGCAGCGATGAGGCCTCAGCTACCGGCAATTGTCAGCTGCCGCTCATGCCAGAGAAAAGGAACAGGTGCCAGCACCTGATCGATCCGTGCCTCGCTCCACAGTTGCGCCATGCTCTTGCCCGCCCCCGGATGCACCAATTGCGGAGCAATCAACGACAGCGGCCAGAGCACGAACGCATTCTTGAGGATTTCGGCGCGGGGCAGGATCAGGCCGTCGAAGTTGCCGTGCAGGTCGCCGTACATCAGTACGTCGATATCCAGCGGCAAGCCCTTGCGCTCCGGGGCATAGCGGCCATTGTCGGCCTCGATGAACTTGAGCCGGCGATCCAGCTCGATCAGCGGCAGGTCGGTCAGGCCGGTCACCACCAGGTTGAGGAAGGGACCGCTCTTGATCCCCACCGCCTGGCTCTCGAAGACCGGCGAGCACTCCATCTGCTGGAGGAAACCGGCCAGCGCATCGAGGCCGGCAGTCAGGTGCCGCTCGCGCTCGACATTGCTGCCGAGGCCCAGGTAGACCCGTGTCAGAGGCATCCGCGCTCGATCTCCACGCCAACACCACCGGTAGCCGCCGGCACGGCGCCGGGCTTGGTCAGCTTGAGGCTCAGCCAGGGAATGTTGAATTCATCCATCAGCACCTTGGCCAGGCGCTCGGCGAAGGTTTCCACCAATTCGAACTGCGCCTGCTCGGCAAATGCCTGGATGCGCGCGGACACACTGGCGTAGTCCAGTGCCAGGCTCAGATCGTCACCTGCCGCAGCCGGGCGATTGTCCCAGGCAAACCGCAGATCGAGACGCAGGCACTGGCGAATGCCACGCTCCCAGTCGTAGGCGCCGATCACGGTGTCGACTTCCAGCCCTTCGATGAACACTCTGTCCAAGCACTTCTCTCCACAGCACGACAAGGGCGCCTTGCGCCGTTAGAATCAGGGGCGTCCTTGCCCGGAATAGTTAGCATGTTTTGGTTACTGGCGATGTTCGCCTACCTGCTTGGCTCTCTGTCCTTCGCCATCGTCCTCAGCCGCCTGAACGGCAGTCCCGACCCGCGCATGAGCGGTTCCGGCAATGCCGGCGCTACCAATATGCTGCGCCTGGCGGGGCGGAAACTGGCGATCCTGACCCTGCTTGGCGACCTGTGCAAGGGCCTGGTGCCGGTCCTGCTGGCCCAACTGGCCGGCCTGGAGCAACAGCAACAAGCCTGGATCGGTCTTTGCGCGGTACTCGGCCACCTGTTCCCGCTCTACTTCCGCTTCCGCGGCGGCAAGGGCGTCGCCACCGCCGCCGGCATGCTGCTCGGCCTTTACCCGCCTGCCGCCCTGCTGGCCATTTGCAGTTGGCTGCTGACCTTCTACCTCACCCGCACCAGTTCGCTGGCGGCGTTGATCGCAACGCCCCTGACCCTGCCGCTGCTGGCCTGGCGCGAGCCGGAAGCACTCCTGCCAATGACCCTGCTGACGCTGCTGATCGTCTGGCGACATCGCGGCAACCTGCGTGACCTCTTCGCAGGCCGGGAGCGCCACTTCTAAATCGCTTGCAGCGTTTCCATCGGCCAGCGTGCCTGCACGCTGATGGCCAGGGTTTCCTGCTGCCCCGCAGCCAGACGCTGGCAACCGGCGTAGGCGATCATCGCACCGTTGTCGGTACAGAATTTCGGGCGGGCATAGAAGACATTACCCTTGAGCCCGGCAGTCATTTCCTCCAGCGACGCGCGCAGGGCCTTGTTGGCACTCACGCCACCGGCGATCACCAGGCGCTTCAGGCCTGTCTGCTTCAGGGCGCGGCGGCATTTGATGGTGAGAGTCTCCACCACTGCCTGCTGGAAGGCCAGCGAGATGTCGCAACGAGTCTGTTCGCCGTCGTCTCCAGCCTTCTGGCACTGCTGCCAGGTGTTCAGGGCGAAGGTTTTCAGGCCGCTGAAGCTGAAATCCAGTCCGGGGCGATCGGTCATCGGTCGCGGGAAGACGAAGCGCCCCGGCACACCCTGGGTAGCCAGGCGGGCGATTTCCGGACCACCGGGGTAATCCAGGCCGATCAGCTTGGCCGTCTTGTCGAAGGCTTCGCCAGCGGCATCATCCAGCGACTCGCCAAGCAGTTCGTAGCGGCCGATGCCATCGACGCGAACCAGTTGCGTATGGCCGCCGGACACCAGCAAGGCGACGAACGGAAACTCCGGTGGCTGCTCCTCGAGCATTGGCGCCAGCAGGTGACCTTCCATATGATGCACGCCAAGCGCCGGGATACCCCAGGCGAAGGCCAGCGCCTGGGCGCACGACGCACCGACCAGCAGTGCGCCGACCAGGCCGGGACCCGCGGTATAGGCAATGGCATCGATATCGCTGGCCGCGCAGCCAGCTTCGGTCAGGACCTGGCGGATCAGCGGCAGCATGCGCTTGACGTGATCACGGGAGGCGAGCTCCGGCACCACGCCACCATAGACGCGGTGCAGGTCGATCTGGCTGAACAGGGCATCGGCCAGCAGGCCGCGTTCGCTGTCGTAGAGGGCGACGCCGGTTTCATCGCAGGATGTTTCCAATCCCAGTACTAGCATGGGTCCTTGCCTTGTCGAGGCTGAATTCGAAGGCGCGCATGATAGTCCTCGCTCCCTGTGCCGACCAGCGGTTTTCGATCAGAGGCTTTGCATTCCTGCTGGCTAAGGGTTAACATCCGCAACCCTTAAAAACCGACGTTCTCCAGTGCACATTTCTGCCACGAGTTCGTTGACCCCGGTAATGAATGAAGGTAGCTCTGGATGCCAGCCGTCAAAGTTAAAGAGAACGAACCCTTCGACGTAGCTCTGCGTCGTTTCAAGCGCTCCTGCGAAAAAGCCGGTGTACTGGCTGAAGTTCGTAGCCGCGAATTTTACGAGAAGCCGACTTCCGAGCGTAAGCGCAAGGCAGCTGCTGCTGTCAAGCGTCACGCCAAGAAAGTTCAGCGCGAACAGCGCCGCGCCGTTCGTCTGTACTGATACAGACGTCTGTCGCAAGCTTCTGCCTCGCCCGGCCCAAAGCCGGGCTGCCGGCAGCGAGCAAAGCTGTTCACTCCAGCCACGACACCCGTCGTATCGCCGGAGACGTCCAGACTGGTTCCCAGCCCGGGCAGCCTGCCACAATCGTCAGAACTGGCTTATAGCCAGGCGTGCGCGTCACACTGACGGACCCTTACGGGTTACCGACGAGCACATCTTCTTTTCCGTTTTCTTGCGTCTGCCATTCGACCTGTTTCGAATGCACCGTCGTTCCCGCAGCATTAGCGATAGACTTCATTATCGCCTGATGACGAGAGAGCCATGGCCGGGCTGATTCCCCAGAGTTTCATTGACGACCTTCTCAACCGCACCGATATCGTCGATGTGGTGAGTTCGCGCGTGCAACTGAAAAAGGCCGGCAAGAACCTGACCGCCTGCTGTCCTTTCCACAAGGAAAAGACGCCATCCTTCAGCGTCAGCCCGGACAAGCAGTTCTACTACTGCTTCGGTTGTGGCGCCGGCGGCAACGCCCTCGGCTTCATCATGGACCACGACAACCTGGACTTCCCCCAGGCCGTCGAGGAACTGGCGAAAGCCGCCGGCATGGAAGTGCCGCGAGAAGAAAGCGGGCGCGGGCACAAGCCGCGACAGCCCACGGATTCACCGCTCTATCCGCTGCTGGCCGCGGCTGCCGAGTTCTATCGCCAGGCCCTGAAAAGCCATCCAACCCGCAAGGCTGCGGTGGAGTACCTCAAGGGCCGCGGCCTGTCCGGAGAAATCGCTCGCGATTTCGGCCTGGGCTTCGCCCCTCCAGGCTGGGACAACCTGTTCAAGCACCTGGGCAGCGATAGCCTGCAGCAGAAGGCCATGATCGACGCCGGGCTGCTGATCGAGAACGCCGAAAGCGGCAAACGCTACGACCGTTTCCGTGACCGGGTGATGTTCCCCATCCGCGACAGCCGTGGCCGGGTCATCGCCTTCGGCGGACGGGTGCTCGGCGACGACAAGCCCAAGTACCTCAACTCCCCGGAAACCCCGGTCTTCCACAAGGGCCAGGAGCTGTACGGGCTGTACGAGGCACGCAAGTTCAATCGCAACCTCGACGAAATCATCGTGGTCGAAGGCTACATGGATGTCATTGCCCTGGCCCAGCAAGGCCTGCGCAATGCGGTGGCGACCCTCGGCACCGCCACCAGCGAGGAACACCTCAAGCGCTTGTTCCGGGTGGTGCCGAGCGTGCTCTTCTGCTTCGACGGCGACCAGGCCGGCCGCAATGCCGCCTGGCGCGCACTGGAAGCCACCCTGTCAAGCCTGCAGGACGGACGCAAGGCGCGTTTCCTGTTCCTGCCCGAGGGTGAGGATCCGGACAGCCTGGTCCGCGCCGAGGGCACCGACGCCTTCCGCGCGCGGATCAACCAGCACGCCCAGCCGCTGGCCGACTACTTCTTCCAGCAACTGACCGAGGAAGCCGACCCGCGCTCGCTGGAGGGCAAGGCCCACATGGCCACCCTCGCCGCGCCGTTGATCGACAAGGTGCCGGGTGCGAACCTGCGTGCGCTGATGCGCAATCGCCTGAAGGAAATCACCGGCCTGGACAACCAGCAGGTCGAGCAACTGGCCCGGAACGCACCGCAGGAAACCGCACCGCCGGCCTACGACCCGGGCATCGACTACGATGCGATCCCGGACTACAGCCCGGACTACAGCGATTTCCATCACGCAGAACATTTCCAGCCACAGTCACAGCAGCAATGGACACCCAACCAGGGCGGCGGCCAGAAGAAGAAATGGGATGGCAAGCCATGGGACAAGAAGGGTGGCAAGGGCAAGCCGTGGGAGCGAAACGGCCAGCAGCAGAATCATCCGCCGCGCGTGCCGACCTCGGTAGAGCCGCCGACCCTCAGCGCCCTGCGTACCCTGCTGCACCACCCGGCGCTGGCACGCAAGGTCGAGGACGCCAGCCACTTTGCCGACGAAGAGCACGTCTACGCACAGTTGCTGGTGGCACTGCTGGAGGCGCTGCAAAAGAATCCTGAGCTACGCTCACTACAGCTGATCGCACGCTGGCACGGTACCGAACAGGGTCGCCTGCTGCGGGCGCTGGCGGAAAAGGAATGGCTGATCGATGCCGACAACCTTGAACAGCAGTTTTTCGACACTATAACTAGCTTGTCCGCTCGCCAACGCGAGCGCAGCCTGGAACATCTGCTCCGGAAAGCACGTCAAAGCGAACTGAGCGCAGAGGAAAAAAATCAGCTGCGCGACCTCCTGAGTCGCAATGTTCCCGCACAAACCCCGACCTCAACTGGCGCGTGAGGTCCATGCTCGGGTATAATCCCCGGCTTGTTTTTTGCCCGCCAAGACCTTCAGTGGATAGGGTGTTATGTCCGGAAAAGCGCAACAGCAGTCTCGCATCAAAGAGTTGATCACCCGCGGTCGTGAGCAGGGCTACCTGACTTACGCGGAGGTCAACGACCACCTGCCTGAGGATATTTCAGATCCGGAACAGGTGGAAGACATCATCCGCATGATCAACGACATGGGGATCAACGTATTCGAGAGTGCTCCGGATGCGGATGCCCTTTTGTTGGCCGAAGCCGACACCGACGAAGCCGCGGCCGAAGAAGCCGCTGCTGCGCTGGCGGCCGTGGAAACCGACATCGGTCGCACCACCGACCCGGTGCGCATGTACATGCGCGAAATGGGTACCGTCGAACTCCTGACCCGTGAAGGCGAAATCGAAATCGCCAAGCGGATCGAGGAAGGTATCCGTGAAGTGATGAGCGCCATCGCCCACTTCCCCGGCACCGTCGAATACATCCTCGGCGAATACGATCGCGTCACCGCCGAAGGCGGCCGCCTGTCGGACGTACTGAGCGGCTACATCGACCCTGACGACAGCATCGCTGCGCCATCCGAGATGCCGCCACCCGTCGACACCAAGGCGGCTCCGGCTGCCGACAGTGACGACGAAGACGAGGAAAAGGAAGAAAGCGGCGACGAAGAGGAAGAGACCGAGAGCGGTCCCGACCCGGAAGTCGCTCGCCAGCGTTTCGGTGCCGTCGCCGAACAACTGGAAGCGACCGCCAAGATCCTCAAGAAGCATGGTCGTGACAGCAAGCAGGGCGTCGCCGAGCTGCTGGCCCTGGCCGAGCTGTTCATGCCGATCAAGCTGGTGCCCAAGCAGTTCGAAGTGCTGGTCGAGCGCGTCCGCGGTGCCCTGGACCGCCTGCGTGCCCAGGAACGCGCCATCATGCAACTGTGCGTTCGTGACGCCCGCATGCCACGCGCCGACTTCCTGCGCCTGTTCCCAAGCAACGAGGTCGACCTGACCTGGAGCGGCGATCTCGCCAAGCGCAGCACCAAATGGGCCGAAGCCCTGGGCCGCCTGGACGCCGACATCGTGCGTTGCCAGCAGAAGCTGGTCGACCTGGAGGCCGAAACCGGCCTGACCATCGCCGAGATCAAGGACATCAACCGTCGCATGTCGATCGGTGAAGCCAAGGCTCGTCGTGCCAAGAAGGAAATGGTCGAGGCCAACCTGCGTCTGGTGATCTCGATCGCCAAGAAGTACACCAACCGCGGCCTGCAGTTCCTCGACCTGATCCAGGAAGGCAACATCGGCCTGATGAAGGCGGTGGACAAGTTCGAATACCGTCGCGGCTACAAGTTCTCGACCTACGCCACCTGGTGGATTCGCCAGGCGATCACCCGGTCGATCGCCGACCAGGCGCGCACCATCCGTATTCCGGTGCACATGATCGAGACGATCAACAAGCTCAACCGCATTTCCCGGCAGATGCTCCAGGAAATGGGTCGCGAACCGACGCCGGAAGAGCTGGGCGAGCGCATGGAAATGCCCGAGGACAAGATCCGCAAGGTATTGAAGATCGCCAAAGAGCCGATCTCCATGGAAACCCCGATCGGTGACGACGAAGATTCGCATCTGGGCGACTTCATCGAGGACTCGACCATGCAGTCGCCAATCGATGTGGCAACTGTCGAAAGCCTCAAGGAGGCCACCCGTGACGTGCTCTCGGGCCTGACCGCACGTGAAGCCAAGGTGCTGCGCATGCGTTTCGGTATCGACATGAACACCGATCACACGCTCGAAGAAGTCGGCAAGCAGTTCGACGTGACCCGCGAGCGGATCCGTCAGATCGAAGCCAAGGCGTTGCGCAAGCTGCGTCACCCGACGCGAAGCGAGCATCTGCGCTCCTTCCTCGACGAGTAACAAGACGAACCCCGGCCACCGCCGGGGTTTTTCTTTTTGGGCGAACAACGGCCTGTCGCCCAGACCCTGAAGGCAAAATGCCCGTCTACACTCGAATCTATCCATTCGTAGACGAGGCCGCTATGCCGAGATTGCCGGCCCTTCTGCTGTCGCTCTTGTTCACCTGGAGCGCAGCGGCCGGCGCCTTGACCCTGACCGATGAAGAGCAGGCCTGGCTGGACGCCCACCCCAGCCTGCGCCTCGGCGTCGATGCTTCGTGGCTACCCTTCGAATACCGGGACCAGGAAGGCCGCTACCAGGGACTGGCCGCCGACTACATCGCCGCGATTCGTGAGCGCCTGGGCGTCAACTTCACGCTCGGCGCCCCTTCGAGTTGGACACAGGTCCTCGAGCAGGCGCGCAACGGGCAGATCGACCTGATGCCCGGGATCATGTCCACGCCCGAGCGCCAGGAGTACCTGTCGTTCACCCGGCCCTACCTGGATTTCCCCATCGTGATCCTCGCCCATGAAGGCGGCCCGCATCCCGCCGCCATCAAGGACCTGTACGGCCTGAAGATTGCCGTGGTGGAAAACTATGCGCCCCATGAATTGCTGCGCTCCCATTACCCGGACCTTAACCTGGTGGCCATGCCCAATGTCAGCTCGGCGCTGCAAGCGCTGGCTACCGATGAGGTAGACGCGGTGGTCGGCGATCTGGCGTCGAGCGTCTGGGCCCTGCGCGAACTCAAGCTGGAAGGCCTCTTTGTCAGCGGCGAAACGCCCTACCGCTACCAACTGGCCATGGGTACGCCCCGGGGCAACAAGACCCTGATCGGCATCCTCGATAAAGTGCTCGCCGACATGTCTGCGCAGGAGGTTGCCGACATCCAGGCACGCTGGGTCGGCAAGGTGCTGGAGCAACGGCCACTGTGGCGCGACCTGTTGCTCTACGGCCTGCCAGCCGTGTTGTTGCTGGTGGCGATCCTGGCAGCGGTGATCCGGGTCAACCGCCGGCTCAGCTCAGAGATTTCCCGGCGCATCGCCCTTGAACAGGAACTGCGCAGCAGCGAATACCACTACCGCGGCCTGGTCGAGAGTCTCTCGGCCATTGCCTGGGAAGCCGACGCCAACGATTTCACCTACAACTATGTCTCGCCCCATGCCGAAAACCTGCTCGGCTACCCCTTGAGCGCATGGCTCACACCAGGATTCTGGCGCTCCATCCTGCACCCGGACGACGCCCTCTGGGCCCAGGCCTACTGCGACGCGGAAACCGCCG
The DNA here is from genome assembly GCF_048586865.1 of Pseudomonas bharatica. Taxonomy (NCBI): domain Bacteria; kingdom Pseudomonadati; phylum Pseudomonadota; class Gammaproteobacteria; order Pseudomonadales; family Pseudomonadaceae; genus Pseudomonas; species Pseudomonas bharatica. The sequence goes on from NZ_JBMAWR010000015.1 coordinate 54,308, forward strand.
CCGGGCGCGATCACAGCCTGGACTACCGGGTGATCCGCGCCGATGGCCGGACCCTGTGGATCCGCGACATCGTCAGCCTCATCGAGCACGGCCACCGGCCGGTGATGCGCGGCTTGATGATCGACATCAGCGAAGCCAAGCACACCGAACAGGCCTTGCGCCTGTCGGAGCAGAAATTCGCTTCGGTGTTCCACCAATGCCCGGATATCCTGGTGATCGTCCGTCTCAGCGACGGTTGCCTGCTGGAAATCAACGAAACCTTCGAAGAGCAGATCGGCCTCACCCCTTCGCAGGTGGTCGGCCGCACCGCCACCGAACTGAATATCTGGGGCGTCGAAGGCATCGGCCCGAGCCTGCTGCAGCGTCTGCAGCGCGGCAGCGTGCGCAATCTGGAAATGACCTTCCGTCGCAGCAATGGCCAGTTGTTCACCGGACTGATTTCAGCGGAATCCTTCGACCTGGAAAGCACCCCGGCGCTGGTAGTGGCGGTACGCGATATCAGCCAGCTCAAGGAAACCCAGGAGCAACTGCAGATTTCCGAAGAGAAATTCGCCAAGGCCTTCCATGCCTCGCCAGACGGCATGCTGCTGTCGCGGCAAAGCGACGGGCTGTTGCTTGAGGTCAACGAAGGTTTCTGCCGCCTGACCGGCTTCGATATGCAGACCTCGCTGGACCGCACGGCGATCGACCTGGGTATCTGGGTCGATCTCAACGAACGCAGGGAGATGCTCGAACACCTGAAAAAAGACGGCTTCGTGCGAGACTTCCTATGCAATCTGCGCCGTGCCGATGGCCAGGTTCGCCTTTGCGAACTGTCCGCCAGGCCGCTGCCCATCGGCGGCATCGACTGCATGCTGACCATCGCCCGCGACATCACCGATCGCCACCAGATGCAGGAAAAACTGCAACTGGCCGCTACTGTCTTCGAAAACACTGCCGAGGGCGTGCTGATTACCGATACCGACCAGCGCATCAGCGCGGTCAACCGGGCCTTCAGCGAGATCACCGGGTACAGCGAAGACGAAACCCTCGGCCACACGCCCCGCCTGCTCGCCTCCGGCCAGCACGACAGCGCCTTCTACGCGGCCATGTGGCATCAGCTCGGTGCCGACGGGCACTGGCAGGGAGAGATTCTCAACCGGCGCAAGAACGGCGAACTGTATCCCGCCTGGCTGACCATCAGTGCAGTGCGCAACCCGGAATTTGGCACCACCCACTTCGTGGCCGTGTTCGCCGACATTTCCAGCCTCAAGCACGCCCAGGCCAAGCTCGACTACCAGGCCCACCATGATCCGCTCACCGGCCTGCCCAATCGCACATTGTTCGAAAACCGCCTGCAGGCCGCACTGAGTTGTCCACAGGCATCGAGCCGCCAGGGCGCGGTGCTGTTCCTCGACCTGGACCGTTTCAAGCACATCAACGACAGTCTCGGCCACCCGGTCGGCGACCTGCTGCTCAAGGCCATCGCCCATCGCCTGAAGGAACAGGTACGCGATATCGACACCGTCGCCCGCCTCGGCGGCGACGAATTCATCATCCTGCTGCCCGGCCTGCATCAAGCCAGTGATGCCGAGCATATCGCGCAGAAGGTCCTGGCCTGTTTCAATGCGCCATTCCAGGCCGGCGAACACGAGTTCTTCTCCAGCGCCAGCATCGGCATCAGCCTGTACCCGCAGGACGGTATCGATGTCGCCTCGCTGATCCGCAACGCCGATGCCGCCATGTACCGCTCCAAGGCCAAGGGCCGCAACCGCGTCGAGGCCTATACCCGCGACCTCACTGCACAGGCCAGCGAGCGTATCGCGCTCGAGCACGAACTGCGCCGGGCGATCGAACGTAACGAACTGAGCCTGTATTTCCAGCCCAAGCTAAGCCTCAAGACCCAACGCCTGGTCGGTGCCGAAGCGCTGATTCGCTGGGCCAATCCGAACTTCGGCGATGTGCCGCCCGAGCGCTTCATCCCGCTGGCGGAAGAGAACGGCATGATCCTGCAACTCGGCGACTGGGTACTGGAGCATGCCTGTCGGCAAATGCAGGCCTGGAAACGCCAGTACCAGGCGTTCGGCCCGCTCTCGGTCAACCTCGCCGGCGCCCAGTTGCGCCAGCCGGGGCTGGTGCGACGCATCGAGCAACTGCTCAGGACCCACCAGCTCAAGGCCGGCGATCTGCAACTGGAAATTACCGAGAACTTCATCATGAGCCAGGCCGAGGAAGGCCTGGCCATACTTCACCAGCTCAAGCGCCTCGGCGTGCAACTGGCGATCGACGACTTCGGTACCGGCTATTCGTCCCTCAGTTACCTCAAGCGCCTGCCGCTGGACATCCTGAAGATCGACCAATCCTTCATCCGCGGCCTCCCCGACGACCCCAACGACGCCGCCATCGCCCGGGCCATCATCGCCCTGGGTCGCAGCCTGCAACTGACGGTGATTGCCGAAGGCGTGGAAACCCCCGCCCAGCAGCAATTCCTCGCCCGGGAAGGCTGCGAACAGATCCAGGGCTACATCGTTAGCCTGCCACTGCCGGCAAACGCCTTCGCCGAGTCGTTTTTACGCATAGTACTTTCCGATCTTTCGGATGGCACTGCCTGGAATCCCTCGATATAATCCGCGACCACTGGGGCCTATAGCTCAGTCGGTTAGAGCAGAGGACTCATAATCCTTTGGTCCACGGTTCGAGTCCGTGTGGGCCCACCAGGTACGACAAAGCCGCGCAAATGCGCGGCTTTTGTGTTTCTGGGATTCGCCTCAAATTGAGCCAACAACGGCCTGTCATTTCCAGAAAAGTGGTGGGCTACATGATCAAGGATGGAATGACCGCGATCGCGGCATGGCGCAGGCATCTGGACCTGACACAAGCGGAGGTCGCCCAACGCCTGGGCATTTCCCAGTCGGCCTATGCCCAGCAGGAATCTGCCGAACGCCCACGCAAGGGAACCCGTGAGAAAATCGCGGCCGCTCTCGGCATTCCGGTGCACTGCCTCGACCTGTAGCCCGGTCCCAGAACGGGACTGAAAAGTCCCAGACAGGGACCGACAGCGTCCCATCTCGAGTCACGCTATTTCTTTCCCCTTTTCCCCACTCCGCCCATGTGATCGTACAACTCCATCAGCTATGATGACGGTTATTTTTCTACGTGAATGACAAGGCATGACAGAGCAGCAGGTACAGGTGCGAGGCCGGCGCAAGCCGCGTAGCCTGGCCCAGGAACTGGTCGCGGTGCTGACCGAGCGGATTCGCAGCGGGCAATTGAAGCGCGGCGACAAGCTTCCCACCGAGTCGCAGATCATGGCCGAGGAAGGCGTGAGCCGGACGGTGGTGCGTGAAGCCATCTCCCGTTTGCAGGCCTCCGGCCAGGTGGAAACCCGCCATGGTATCGGCACCTTCGTGCTCGACCAGCCCGTCGGCGGCAGTTTCCGCATCGATCCGGCCACCATCGTGACGCTGCGCGAGGTTCTTTCGGTGCTGGAGCTGCGCATCGCCCTGGAGGTCGAGTCGGCCGGCCTGGCCGCGCAACGCCGGAGCGATGAGGCCCTGGCCGGAATGCGCGCGGCACTGGACGAACTGAACGAGGGGGCTTCCCATGCCTCCGATGCGGTATCGGCAGACTTCCAGTTCCACCTGCAGATCGCCCAGGCCAGCGGCAACCATTACTTTGCCGACATCATCAATCACCTGGGCACCAGCATCATTCCGCGCACGCGGCTGAACTCCGCACGCCTGGCCCATGATGACCAACCCCACTACATGAGCCGCCTGAGCCACGAGCACGAGGCGATCTACGAGGCCATTGCCCGCCGCGACAGCGAAGGCGCGAAAATGGCCATGCGCATGCACCTGAGCAATAGCCGCGAGCGCTTGCGCCAGGCCCATGAAGACGCCGAGCAGCAGCAAAGCCAGAGCGCCTGAAACGAACAAGCCCCGCAATCGCGGGGCTTGTTCGTTTCAGACCTGTCAGGCGATCACGCCGTCACTCCATTGGCCGTTGACCAGTCGACGCAGGCGCAGCGGGTTGGCGTCGCGCAGCGCTTCAGGCAACAGCGATTGCGGGTAGTTCTGGTAGCACACCGGACGCAGGAAGCGGTCGATGGCCAGGCTGCCCACCGAGGTGCCACGGGCATCGGACGTTGCCGGGTACGGCCCGCCATGGACCATGGCGTCGCAGACTTCGACACCGGTCGGGTAACCGTTGACAAGAATCCGGCCGACCTTCTCTTCCAGCAGCGGCACTAGCCAGGCGAAGGCTTCGAAGTCTTCCGGTTCGCCGATCAGGGTGGCGGTCAGTTGGCCACGCAGGCCCAGCAGGGCGCTGCGTAGCTGTTCATCATCGGCGACCTCGACCACCACGGTGGCCGGCCCGAACACCTCCTCCTGCAACAGCGGGTCGGAATCCACCAGCAGACGGGCGTCGGCCTTGAACAACTGGGCCCGCGCCTGGCTGCCTTGCTGCGGCTGACCGGCCAGGTGCTGGATACCGGCATGTGCCTGCAGGTGTTCCAGGCCACCGACATAGCTGCGCAGCCCGCCCGCATTGAGCATGGTCTGCCCGGCCTGCTGGTCCAGATGCTCGCCAAGGTCGCCCAGCAGCTTGCTGAATCCGGACGACTGCAGACCGATGACCAGGCCCGGGTTGGTGCAGAACTGACCACCGCCCAGGGTCACCGAGCCAGCCAGTTCGCGGGCGATCGCTTCACCACGCTTGGCCAGCGCGCCCGGGAGGATGATCACCGGGTTGATGCTGGACATCTCGGCGAACACCGGGATCGGCTGCGCACGCTCCGCTGCCATACGGCACAGGGCATCGCCGCCTTTGAGCGAGCCGGTAAAGCCGACCGCCTGGATTGCCGGGTGCTTGACCAGCCACTCGCCGACGCCGCCACCGAAGACCATGTTGAACACACCCTTGGGCATGCCGGTGCGCTCGGCGGCGCGCTGGATGGCGCAGGCGACCAGGTCGGCCGTGGCCATATGGCCGCTGTGGGCCTTGAATACCACCGGACAACCGGCGGCCAGGGCCGCAGCGGTATCGCCACCGGCGGTGGAGAACGCCAGCGGGAAATTGCTCGCGCCGAACACCGCGACCGGGCCTACACCGATGCGCATCTGGCGGATATCCACGCGTGGCAGCGGCTGACGCTCCGGCAGGGCCAGGTCGATGCGCGCACCAAGGAAGTCACCGCGGCGCAGCACCTGGGCGAACAGGCGCATCTGCCCGCTGGTACGACCGCGCTCGCCCTGGATACGCGCAGCCGGAAGCGCCGTTTCGCGGCAGACGATGGCGACGAAGGCATCGTCCAGCTCATCCAGCTCGGCGGCAATGGCGTCGAGGAATTCGGCGCGGCGCGCCGGTGACAGTTGGCGGAATTCGGCGAAGGCGGCCGCGGCAGCCTGGGCGGCCTGGTCCACTTCGCCCTCGGTGGCCTGGGCGAAGCTGTACGGCAGGGCTTCGCCGGTGGTGGCGTCGAGGCTTTGCAGACGTTGCGCGCCAGCGGCGCTGCGCTGGCCGGCGATGAAGTTGTGGCCGAGGATCTCTGGCATTTCGGGGCTCCTGTGGACAATGGGGAAACGCGGACCCTGTGGGAGCGGGTTCACCCGCGATGACGTCGGTGAGCTCACCACCGCAATCGCGGGTAAACCCGCTCCCACAAGGGAATGCATCAAGTAATGGGTGCCGGATTGAACAGGGTGATGTCGTTGTGCAGCCTGTGCTGTTCGGCCCAGGTCTGCTTGCGGCCGCTGGCGACGTCCAGGTAGTAGTGGAACAGCTCCCAGCCCAGTTCCTCGATGGTGGCGCGGCCCGAGGCGATGCGGCCGGCGTCGATATCGATCAGGTCGGGCCAGCGCTGGGCCAGCTCGGTGCGGGTGCAGACCTTGACCACCGGGGCCATGGCCAGGCCATAGGGCGTGCCGCGCCCGGTGGTGAACACGTGCAGGTTCATGCCGGCGGCCAGCTGCAAGGTGCCGCAAACGAAATCGCTGGCCGGCGTGGCACAGAAGATCAGGCCCTTGCGCTCCACCCGTTCGCCCGGCCCGAGCACGCCCTGGATAGCGCCGCTGCCGGACTTGACGATGGAACCAAGGGATTTCTCGACGATGTTCGACAGCCCGCCCTTCTTGTTGCCCGGCGTGGTGTTGGCGCTACGGTCGGCTTCACCGCTTTGCAGGTAGCGGTCGTACCAGTCCATCTCGCGCACCAAGGCTTCGGCCACCTCCGGCGTTTCGGCGCGGGAGGTGAGCATGTAGATGGCATCGCGCACTTCGGTGACTTCCGAGAACAGCACAGTGGCACCGGCGCGTACCAGCAGGTCGGCGGCATAGCCCAGCGCCGGGTTGGCAGTGATGCCGGAGAAGGCATCGCTGCCGCCGCACTGCATGCCGAGGATCAGCTCGCTGGCCGGCACGGTTTCGCGCTTGCGCTGGTTCAGCTTGATCAGGCGCGCTTCGGCCAAGGCCATGATCTGCTCGATCATTTCCACGAAGCCGAGGCTGGCGTCCTGCAGCCTGTAGAGCCAGGGCTCGCTGAGGTCCACCGATGGATCGTTATCGTGCATGACCTGGCCGGCCTGGAGCTTTTCGCAGCCCAGGCTGATGACCAGCGCTTCACCGCCGAGGTTGGGGTTGCGCGCCAGGTTGCGCACGGTGCGGATCGGGATGTAGGCGTCACGGGCGTTGATCGCCACGCCGCAGCCGTAGCTGTGGGTCAGGGCGACCACGTCGTCGACGTTGGGATACCTGGGCAACAGTTCCTCGCGGATGCGCTTGACCGCGTGATCGAGCACGCCGGTCACGCATTGCACGGTGGTGGTGATGCCGAGGATGTTGCGCGTGCCCACCGTACCGTCGGCGTTGCGGTAGCCCTCGAAGGTGTAGCCGTCCAGCGGCGGCAGGGCCTCCGGTACCGCGTCGCAGCGCGGCAGGCTGTCCAGCTCCGGCGCAGCCGGCATGGCCAGTTGGCTTTCCTTGACCCAGCTGCCCTGGCGCAGGTCTTCCAGGGCGTAGCCGATGATCTGGCCGTAGCGGCGCACCGGCTCGCCCTTGGCGATATTCACCACCGCCACCTTATGGCTCTGCGGCACGCCTTCGACCAGGGTCAGGCCATCGGCGAAGCGGGCGCCTTCGCCCAGGCCGCCATCATTGACCACCACCACGACGTTATCGTCGTCGTGCAGGCGGACATAGCGAGGGGAGTCGGAAGTTTCGATCAACTGCATGGTGGTGCCCTTCTTGTTATTTCACAGGCTTTGTTCATCCGCGACGCCCGGCTACAAGGCCGGGCATCGCGTGGTCTGCTTAGCGGGCGGACTCGGCCAGTTTGCCCGATGACGCCGCTACCGCTTCATCCTTCGGTGCATCGCGCAGTTCGATCCGCTTGATCGGGCCGACGATCACCAGGTAGCTGAATACCGCCACCAGTGCGTTGGCGCCCACGTACACCAGGGCCCACTTGAACGAGCCGGTGGCGCTGATGATGTAGCCGATGATGATCGGCGTGGTGATCGAGGAGATATTGCCGAAGGTGTTGAACATGCCCCCCGACAGACCGGCGATCTGCTTGGGCGATGTGTCCGAGACCACCGCCCAGCCCAGCGCACCGAGGCCTTTGCCGAAGAACGCCAGGGCCATGATCGCGACCACCATCCACTCGGCGTCCACATAGTTGCAGATCACCATCGAGGTCGAGAGCAGCAGGCCAATGACGATCGGCGCCTTGCGCGCGAAGGTCAGGGAATTGCCGCGACGCAGCAGATGATCGGAGATCACCCCGCCGAGCACGCCACCGATGAAGCCGCAGATCGCCGGCAGCGAGGCGATGAAGCCGGCCTTGAGGATCGACATGCCGCGCTCCTGCACCAGGTACACGGGGAACCAGGTGAGGAAGAAGTAGGTGATGGCGTTGATGCAGTACTGGCCGAGGTAAACGCCCATCATCATGCGGCTGGACAGCAACTGCTTGATGTAGCCCCACTTCGGCCCGCTGGCACCGGCCGCCCGGGGCTTGTCCATATCCACCAGGCCACCGTTCTTCTCGATGTGCTCGAGCTCCGGGGCACCGATCATCGGGTGTTCCTTGGGGTTGTACACCAGCTTCAGCCAGATTCCGGAGAAGACGATGCCGATGGCACCCATGACGATGAACACGTGCTCCCAGCCCCAGGCATGGACGATCCAGCCCATCAGCGGAGCGAACAGCACGGTGGCGAAGTATTGCGCGGAGTTGAAGATCGCCGAGGCGGTACCGCGTTCGGCGGTCGGGAACCAGGCCGCGACGATCCGTGCGTTGCCCGGGAAGGACGGCGCTTCGGCGAAGCCGACCAGGAAACGCAGCATGAACAGGGCGATGATCGCGTTGGCTACCGGCATGTAGCCGACGAAGCCTTGCAGCACGGTGAACATCGACCAGGTGAAGATACTTAAGGCATAGACCTTCTTCGAGCCGAAGCGGTCGAGCAGCCAGCCACCGGGAATCTGGCCCAGTACGTAGGCCCAGCCGAACGCCGAGAAGATATAACCGAGGGTGACAGCATCGATGCCGAGGTCCTTCTGCAGGCTCGAGCCGGCAATGGAAATGGTTGCGCGGTCGGCGTAGTTGATCGTGGTCACCAGGAACAGCATGAACAGGATCAGATAGCGAACATGCGTCTTTTTAGTCGCGTGCATCTGAAGGTACTCCCACTAATTATTCTTGTGCGGGCTCTTGAGTTGTAGGCCGGAGCGGGCTTCCCGCTCCGGTGCGCGGCTTTTGGCAGGCCGCGGGGTCACGCTTATTGCGGGCCCATCTTGTCCATCAGGGCTGCCAGCAGCTCGAATTCTTCAGGGGTCAGGTCGGTCAGCGGGGTACGTACCGGGCCTGCGTCGTAACCGGCGATCTTGGCACCGGCCTTGACGATGCTGACGGCGTAGCCGGCCTTGCGGTTGCGCAGTTCCAGGTACGGCAGGAAGAAATCGTCGATCAGCTTGCCAACGGTGGCGTGGTCGTCACGGGCAATGGCGTTGTAGAAGTCCATCGCGGTTTTCGGCACGAAGTTGAACACCGCGGACGAGTAGACCGGCACGCCCAGGGCCTTGTAGGCAGCAGCATAAACCTCGGCGGTCGGCAGGCCACCCAGGTAGCTGAAGCGATCACCCAGGCGGCGACGAATCGACACCATCAGCTCGATGTCACCCAGGCCGTCCTTGTAGCCGACCAGGTTCGGGCAGCGCTCGGCCAGACGTTCCAGTTGCACGGCGTTCAGGCGGCAGACATTGCGGTTGTAGACCACCACGCCGATCTTCACCGATTTGCACACCGCTTCCACATGGGCAGCAACGCCGTCCTGGCTGGCTTCGGTCAGGTAGTGCGGCAGCAGCAGCAGGCCCTTGGCGCCAAGGCGCTCAGCTTCCTGGGCGTATTCGATGGCCTGGCGGGTGGAGCCGCCAACGCCGGCGAGGATCGGCACGGAGCCGGCGCAGGTATCGACGGCGGTCTTGATTACCTGGCTGTATTCGCTGGCAGCCAGGGAGAAGAACTCACCGGTACCGCCGGCGGCGAACAGGGCAGTGGCGCCGTACGGGGCGAGCCATTCCAGACGCTTGATGTAGCCGGCCTGGTGGAAGTCGCCCTGGGCGTTGAAGTCGGTGACAGGGAAAGACAGCAAGCCATGGGAGAGGACGGTGCGCAGTTCTTGTGGGGTCATTGTTGTAGGCATCCTGTGGCGCTTTGGTGGAGAAAAGGAATATCGAAGTGGATGTAGGTTATCGTACAAGTTGTACGATGACTAGCCCCTGAAACAGGCTAAATCCACCAGTCATCCGATCTCAACCGACCACTCATCCCTTTTCCATCCCCGAAAAGGCGGTCCAGCGGGGCGAAAATGCCGGGCAGTACCTTGCACCCAAGCACCAGCACCGGCACGTTATCGTACAACCTCATGAGCATACTAAGCCCCAGCGCGTCGCATGCTCGCCGACTTGAAGGCCCCCGGCGTTTCGCCGTACTGGCGCTGGAACAAGGCGATAAAGGCCGACACCGAGTCATAACCCAGCTCGTTGGCCACCGCCGTGACGCTGCCGCCCTGCTCCAGCATCGGCAGCGCGGCCAGAAGACGCAGGCGCTGGCGCCAGGTCTGGAAGGGCATCTGTGTCTGGGCTTTGAACAGCCGCGCCAGGGTCCGGCGCGAGGCGCCCACCTGCTGCGCCCAGTCCTCGATGCTGCGGTTGTCTTCCGGGCTCATCTGCAAGGCGTCGGTGATCCGCCGCAGGCGCGGATCGCTGGGCAGCGGCAGGCTGAAGGGCGCCTCCGGCAACTCGCGAATCTCGTCCACCAGCACCTGCAACAGCCGCGCCTGCGGGCCTTGTTCCGGATAGTCGTTGCCGAAGCCGCTGGCCTTCTCGATCAGTTCGCGCACCAACGGCGTCACCTGCACCACCGAGCATTCGCGACGGTAGCCGTTGAGCACGGCGTCGCTCAGGTACAGGCTGCGAAAAGCCAGGGCGCGCTCGCTGTAGACGGTGTGGCGCAAGCCGGCGGGAATCCACATGCCGCACTGCGGCGGCAGGAGGAAATTGTACTGTTCGGTCAGCACCTGCATGCTCCCGGCGCCGGCGTAGGTGAACTGCACCCACTCATGGCTGTGCATCTCGATCCGGTAACCCGCCGGGATGTCGAACATGCGCCCGTGCACCGGCCGCTCCAGCTGCTCTGGCACGGGTGGTACGAGGTCTTGTCCCGCTTGCTGCATTGATCCTCCCCTTTGCTCAAGTGAGCCACAGAGACCGATGTTAGCCTGCGTCGGGTCTGGTTGAACAACAGGAGTTTCGTCAATGAGCACGCAGATCGGCCAAGGCCGCCTGAACATTCCCGCCCTCCGCCAGCGCAAGGGTGCCGGCAGGGCAGTTCCCGGGGCTTGAGCACTGCTTCAAGGCGGCGGGTTGAGTACACTGGGCGGGTCCGCGCCTTGCCCTTGAGAAATCCATGTCCGATAGCCGCACCCTCGCCCTCGACGAAATCGACCGCCAGTTGATCGCCGCCTTGCAGATCAACGCCCGCGAAAGCGTCGCCACCCTCGCCCGCCAGCTGGGCATCGCGCGGACCACGGTGACCTCGCGGATTGCGCGCCTGGAGAAGGGCAAGGTCATCAGCGGCTATGGCGTGCGCCTCGGGCAGCGCGTCATCGATGGCGGCTTGCAGGCCTATGTGGGTATCACCGTACAGCCCCGCGCCGGGCGCGAGATCGTGCGGCGGCTGAGTGCCATGGGCCAGGTGCAGCAGCTGTGCGCGGTGAGCGGAGAATTCGATTATGTGGCGTGGCTGAGAAGTGACTCGCCGGAGCAGCTGGATCAGCTGCTGGACCAGATCGGCAGCCTGGAGGGGGTGGAGAAGACCACGACCTCCATCATCCTCAGCAGCAAGGTCGATCGGGGGCAGCCACTTTGAGGCGGACCCTGTGGGAGCGGGTTCACCCGCGATGGCGTCAGTGAGCCCAGCACCGCCATCGCGGGTGAACCCGCTCCCACAGGGTCCGTCATCTTGTCATTGATCATCGTCATATCGCCTCAAAACATCACAAAACGACAACACTCTGCATCTTAATTACGAACACCCACCTCCCTAAAATTGACCACCAGGCATTTCCTATACTCAGGCTCCCCAGCCCCCTGGCAGGTCTCCTCATGAACAAGAACAACCGCCACCCCGCCGATGGCAAGAAGCCCGTTACCATCTTCGGCCCCGACTTTCCCTTCGCCTTCGACGACTGGATCGAGCACCCTGCCGGCCTCGGCAGCATCCCGGCCGAGCGCCATGGCGAGGAGGTGGCGATCGTCGGTGCCGGCATCGCGGGCCTGGTGGCGGCGTATGAATTGATGAAACTCGGCCTCAAGCCCGTCGTCTACGAGGCCTCGAAGATGGGCGGCCGCCTGCGCTCGCAAGCCTTTGCCGGTACCGAGGGCATCGTCGCCGAGCTGGGCGGCATGCGCTTCCCGGTGTCATCGACGGCGTTCTATCACTACGTCGACAAGCTCGGCCTGCAGACCAGGCCGTTCCCCAACCCCCTGACCCCGGCCTCCGGCAGCACGGTGATCGACCTCGAAGGCAAGACCTGGTACGCCGAAAAAGCCGCCGACCTGCCGGCCCTGTTCCAGGAAGTCGCCGACGCCTGGGCCGATGCCCTGGAGGACGGTGCGCGCTTCGGCGATATCCAGCAGGCCATCCGCGACCGCGACGTACCGCGCCTGAAGGAACTGTGGAACACCCTGGTCCCGCTATGGGACGACCGCACCTTCTACGACTTCGTCGCCACCTCGAAAGCCTTCGCCAAACTCAGCTTCCTGCACCGCGAAGTGTTCGGCCAGGTCGGCTTCGGCACCGGCGGCTGGGACTCGGACTTCCCCAACTCGATGCTGGAAATCTTCCGCGTGGTCATGACCAATTGCGACGACCACCAGCACCTGATCGTCGGCGGCGTCGAGCAGGTACCGCTGGGCATCTGGAAACATGTGCCGCAGCGCTGCGCCCATTGGCCGGAAGGCACCAGCCTGGCCTCGCTGCACCGAGGCGCACCGCGCCCCGGGGTCAAGCGCATCGCCCGCAACGAGGACGGCAGCCTGGCGGTTACCGACAACTGGGGTGACACGCGCCATTACGCTGCGGTGCTGACCACCTGCCAGAGCTGGCTGCTGACCACCCAGATCGAATGCGAGGAATCGCTGTTCTCGCAGAAAATGTGGATGGCCCTGGACCGCACCCGCTACATGCAGTCGTCGAAGACCTTCGTGATGGTCGATCGCCCGTTCTGGAAGGACAAGGACCCGGAAACCGGTCGCGACCTGATGAGCATGACCCTCACCGACCGCCTGACCCGCGGCACCTACCTGTTCGACAATGGCGACGATAAACCGGGGGTGATCTGCCTGTCGTACTCGTGGATGAGCGACGCCCTGAAGATGCTCCCGCACCCGGTGGAAAAGCGCGTCAAGCTGGCTCTCGACGCACTGAAGAAGATCTACCCGAAGCTGGATATCGCCGGGCATATCATCGGCGACCCGATCACCGTGTCCTGGGAAGCCGACCCGTACTTCCTCGGCGCCTTCAAGGGCGCCCTTCCCGGCCACTACCGCTATAACCAGCGCATGTACGCCCACTTCATGCAGCAGGACATGCCCGTCGAACAGCGCGGCATCTTCATTGCCGGCGACGATGTATCCTGGACCCCGGCCTGGGTCGAAGGCGCGGTGCAGACCTCCTTGAACGCGGTCTGGGGCATCATGAACCACTTCGGTGGCCGCACCCACCCGGACAACCCCGGCCCGGGCGATGTATTCAACGAGATCGGCCCGATCGCCCTTCCCGACTGACAGGAGATTGCCCATGCGTATCGCCCTCTACCAGGGCTCGCCACAGCCGCTGGACCTTTCCGGCAACCTGGAGCGCCTGGAGCACCAGGCCCAGCTCGCCGCCAGCCAGGGCGCCGAACTGCTGGTGTGCCCGGAAATGTTCGTCAGCGGCTACAACATCGGCAGCGACGCGGTGGCCCGGCTGGCGGAAAAGGCGGAGGGTCCCTCGGCCCGCCGCGTCGCGGACATTGCCCGGGGCAACGCCATCGCCATCGTCTACGGCTACCCGGAACGCGGCGAGGACCAGCGGATCTACAACAGCGTGCAGTTGATCGACGCTGGTGGCAGCCGCCTCGCCAACTACCGCAAGACCCACCTGTTCGGTGAACTCGACCGCAGCATGTTCAGCCCCGGACCCAATCACTTCCCGGTAGTGGAACTGAATGGCTGGAAGGTCGGCATGCTGATCTGCTACGACATCGAATTCCCGGAGAACGCCCGCCGCCTGGCCCGTGACGGCGCCGAGCTGATCCTGGTGCCGACGGCGAACATGGAGCCGTTCGACTTCATCTGCCAGGTTACCGTGCGCAGCCGCGCCCACGAGAACCAGTGCTACCTGGTCTATGCCAACTACTGCGGTGCCGAAGGCGAGATCCAGTACTGCGGCCACAGCAGCATCGTCGGCCCGGACGGCAGCATCCTGGCCATGGCCGGGCGCGACAGCGCCCTGCTCACGGCGGATATCGACCTGCACCGGGTGCATGAAGGCCGTGCCAGCAGCCCCTATCTGCAGGACCTGCGTGCCGAACTGCATAGCGCGCCACGGAATTGATTTATCCGCTAGCATGACGGCTTGCGCGTTTCGGAGCCGTCATGTCCAGCACCCTCCAGCACCTCGTCCTGAGCAACGGCCTGCGGGTCAGGCTATGGCATGCCCCGCACCTCAAGCGCTGCGCAGCGCTGCTGAGGGTCGAAGCCGGCAGTCATGATGCCCCGCCGGCCTATCCCGGCCTGGCGCACTTCCTCGAACATCTGTTGTTCCTCGGCACGGCACGCTTTCCGGTGGAAGACGGGCTGATGCGCTTCGTCCAGAGCCAGGGCGGGCAGCTCAATGCGAGCACCCGGGAGCGCCACACCGAGTTCTTCTTCGAGGTGCCGCCAACGGCGATGTCCGGCGCGCTGGAGCGGCTCTGCGACATGCTCGCGCATCCGCTGCTGACGCTGGAGCGACAAGCAGCCGAACGCGAAGTGATCCATGCCGAGTGGGTCGCCTGGTCGGCCAATGCCGAGGCGCAGCGACAGTACGCATTGCTGCGCAGCGTCTCGGCGCAGCATCCGTTGAGCGGGTTCCATGCCGGCAACCGGGACTCGTTGCCGATCCACGAGGCGGCGTTTCAGCAAGCGCTGGCCGGATTCCATCGGCAGTTCTACCAGGCCGGGCAGATCATCCTGACCTTGAGCGGGCCACAACCGCTGGAAGCGCTGGCGCGGCAGTTCGGCGCACTGTTCGCACCAGGCGAAAAGGTCAGGCAGAGTGCGGCACCGCCACTGCTCGACGGGCCGCTGCAGCCCGGGCAGATCGAAGGCCAGCTGGATGTGCTGCTCGCCCACGAGGATCTGCCCGACAACGCCTCCTTCGATTACCTCACCACCTGGATCACTGACAGCCGTCCGGGCGGGCTGGGGCATGAACTGCGCGAGCGCGGCTGGCTGCAAGACTTCGCCTTTACCGTGCTGTACCGGTTCGCCGGCCAGGCCCTGCTGCACCTCAAGGCCCGGCTCTCGGCAACAGCGGACAGGACAGAGGTGGAACGGCTGATCCGCGACTGGCTGGCCTTCTTCGGCAAGGCCGACCACAGCGCCCTGTTGCTGGAGTACCAACGCCTGCAAGCCTGCCGCTCGCCCGGTGCACTGGAGCTGGCAAGACGCGACGACGGAGTGCCGATCGTGCCGGAATACCCCGGCGAATCCCGGCATCCATGGCAGTTCCCGGAGCCGGAGCCACTGCTGTCGGCGGTCGTGGCGCAAACGCCAGGCACGCCGGTGCCGGCCGGCCTGGCCTACAGTTCGGTGCTTCCGGCCTCCGGCGAATACGCCGCGTTGTACATTCGCTGGCAGGCCGAACACCTGCGCGATGTGCTCAAGCCCTTGAGCGAGCGTGCCAAGCGCATCGGGGTTGAGCTCGACTGGACGCGCAGCGCCAACACCTGGCAACTGCGCTGCTGTGGCGCACCGGCCATGGTGCTTGCCGTGGTCGAGCAGGCACTGAGGACGCTCGAGCATCCGCCGGCCGTCGGTGCGTCTGCCGAGCCGCCGCTGATCCCGCTCCGACAATTGATGCAGCAGCTGCCCCACGTCCTGGCAGGCGCAGGCCAGCCCGGTTGGACTGCGCTGGCAACAGGCTTCGACGCAGCGGCAGGCAATGCCTTGAATCACCTGCTCGGTCGCCTCGCTGGTACGCCGTACAAACCATCCCGTCCACGCCTCCTGCCCAGTCAATGGCAGCAGTGCGGTGAAAGCGGCGGCGAGCAGGCCCTGCTGCTGTTCGTCCCGGTTGCCGACGAAGCCGCAGGCCGCCTGCTCGCCCACCTGATCCAGGGCCCGTTCTACCAGCGCCTGCGCAGCGAATTGCAACTGGGCTATGCAGTGTTCAGCGCCTTCCGTCAGGTTCATGGCTACAGCGGCCTGATGTTCGGCGTGCAATCGCCCGGCGCCAGCCACGCTGAAATACTTGGCCACCTGGGTGATTTCTTCGCCCGTCCCGCCCTGCTGCCAGAGGCCTCGCGCGACAACCTCGCCGCGCAGTTCCACGCAGCGGTCATGCCCAATGCAGATCTGGCCGAATGGCTCTGGCAAGCGCACCTGGCGGGCGGCGACCAGGCTGATCCGCAGGGGCTCGCCGCGCGGATCAGGCAGCTCCGGCAGCCCGATATCGACCGCGCCCGGGCCGATCTTGCCAGCGGCAGGCACTGGCTGATCCTCGCCAACGGCCCCGCCGCGCCAGGATTCTTACCGTCCAGGTAAAAGACCTTTCACCCTTGATTAACCATCCAGTACAAAAAATCTAGTAGGATTGCGCTATCCCGGCGATGTGAACCCTTCATTCCCGGGGATGGACTAAATGAGTAGCTGTCCCTCACCTGACCTATCCGGAAGGAGTAATCCCATGTGGACCAAACCTGCATACACTGACCTGCGTATCGGCTTTGAAGTGACCATGTACTTCGCGAATCGCTAAGCCTTTTTGCGGTACGACGCCTCGGCCAGCCGGGGCGTTTTCATTTTCGGACGCGGCGGGAGCAAGCCATGTACATCCAGATTCTAGGTTCCGCCGCCGGCGGAGGATTCCCGCAGTGGAACTGCAACTGCGCCAACTGCAAGGGTTACCGCGATGGCAGCCTGCGCGCTACGGCCCGCACCCAGTCGTCCATCGCCCTGTCCGATGACGGCGAGCACTGGATCCTGTGCAACGCCTCGCCGGATATCCGTGCCCAACTGCAAGGCTTCGCGCCCATGCAACCGGCCCGGGCCCTGCGCGACACCGGCATCGACGCGATCGTCCTGCTCGATAGCCAGATCGACCACACCACCGGCCTGCTCAGCCTGCGCGAAGGCTGCCCGCACCAGGTCTGGTGCACGGAGATGGTCCACCAGGACCTGACCACCGGCTTTCCGCTGTTCAACATGCTCGAACACTGGAATGGCGGCCTGGTCTGGAACCGCATCGAGCTGGATGCCAGCTTCACCATCGAAGCCTGTCCCAACCTGCGCTTCAGCCCGTTCCCGCTGCGCAGTGCCGCGCCGCCCTATTCCCCGCACCGCTTCGACCCGCATCCCGGCGACAACCTCGGGCTGATGGTCGAAGACCTGCGCACCGGCGGCAAACTCTTCTATGCCCCAGGCCTGGGCAAGGTCGATGCCGGCCTGTTGCAGCGCATGCACGATGCCGACGTGCTGCTGGTGGACGGCACCCTGTGGGATAACGACGAAATGCAGCGCCGCGGCGTCGGCACCCGCACCGGCACGGAGATGGGCCACCTGCCGCAGAACGGCCCCGGCGGCATGCTCGAAGTGCTCGAAGCCTTCCCTGAACAGCGCAAGGTGCTTATCCACATCAACAACACCAACCCGATTCTCGACGAGGACTCGGCCGAGCGCGCCGAGCTGCACCGCCGTGGCGTGGAAGTCGCCTTCGACGGCATGAGCATCACCCTCTAGGAGCCGCCGCCATGAGCCAACCGATGTCCCCCGCCGAATTCGAACAGGCGCTGCGCGCCAAGGGCGCCTACTACCACATCCACCACCCGTATCACGTGGCGATGTACGAGGGCCGTGCGACCCGCGAGCAGATCCAGGGCTGGGTCGCCAACCGTTTCTACTATCAGGTGAACATCCCGCTGAAGGACGCGGCGATCCTCGCCAACTGCCCGGACCGGGAAGTTCGCCGCGAGTGGATCCAGCGCCTGCTCGACCACGACGGTGCTCCCGGCGAGGACGGTGGCATCGAGGCCTGGCTGCGTCTCGGCCAGGCCGTCGGCCTGGATCCGGACCAGTTGCGCAGCCAGGAATTGGTACTCCCCGGCGTACGCTTCGCCGTCGATGCCTACGTCAACTTCGCCCGCCGCGCCAGTTGGCAGGAGGCGGCGAGCAGCTCGCTGACCGAGTTGTTCGCCCCGCAGATCCACCAATCGCGCCTGGACACCTGGCCGCAGCATTACCCGTGGATCGACCCGGCCGGCTACAGCTACTTCCGGACCCGCCTGAGCCAGGCGCGACGCGATGTCGAGCACGGCCTGAGCATCACCCTGCAGCACTACACGACGGTGGAGGGGCAGCAGCGTATGCTGGAAATACTCCAGTTCAAGCTGGACATCCTGTGGAGCATGCTCGACGCCATGAGCATGGCCTACGAACTCGACCGCCCGCCTTACCACAGCGTCACCAGCGAGCGGGTCTGGCACAAGGGGATCGCGCTATGAGCTTCGACCGTCACCTGACCCCGCGCTGGCGTCCCGGCTACCGTTTCCAGTACGAACCGGCGCAGAAGGCCCACGTCCTGCTGTACCCCGAGGGCATGATCAAGCTCAACGAGAGCGCCGCGCTGATCGGCGAGCTGATCGACGGCGAGCGCGACGTGGCAGCGATCATCGCCTTGCTCGACGAGAAATTCCCGGGGGTGCCCGAGCTTCCCGAAGACATCGAGCAATTCATGGAGGTGGCCCGTGCCGAACACTGGATCAACCTTGAGTGAGAGGCCCGAGGTCGGCCTGCCGCTGTGGCTGCTGGCCGAACTGACCTACCGTTGCCCGCTGCAGTGCCCGTATTGCTCCAACCCGCTGGACTTCGCCGAACAGGGCAAGGAGCTGAGCACCGAGCAGTGGTTCAAGGTGATGGCCGAGGCGCGGGAAATGGGCGCCGCCCAGCTGGGCTTTTCCGGTGGCGAGCCGCTGGTGCGCCAGGACCTCGCCGAGCTGATCGGCGAAGGCCGGCGCCTGGGTTACTACACCAACCTGATCACCTCCGGCATCGGCCTCAGCGAAGAGAAGATCGCCACGTTCAAGAAAGCCGGCCTGGATCATATCCAGATCAGCTTCCAGGCCAGCGACGAGCAAGTGAACAACCTGCTCGCCGGCTCGAAGAAGGCTTTCGCGCAGAAGCTGGAAATGGCCAGGGCGGTGAAGGCCCACGGTTATCCGATGGTGCTCAACTTCGTCACCCACCGGCACAACATCGATCGCATCGACCGCATCATCGAGCTGTGCATCGCCCTGGAAGCCGACTTCGTCGAACTCGCCACCTGCCAGTTCTACGGCTGGGCCCACCTGAACCGGCTCGGCTTGCTACCCACCAAGGCCCAGCTGGAGCGTGCCGAGCGCATTACCAACGAGTACCGCGAACGGCTCAAGGCCGAAGGCAACCCGTGCAAGCTCATTTTCGTTACCCCGGACTACTATGAAGAACGGCCCAAGGCCTGCATGAACGGCTGGGGCAGCGTGTTCCTCACGGTCACCCCGGACGGCACCGCCCTGCCCTGCCATGGCGCGCGGCAACTGCCGGTGCAGTTCCCCAACGTGCGCGAGCACAGCATGCAGCACATCTGGTACGACTCCTTCGGCTTCAACCGCTACCGGGGTTACGACTGGATGCCCGAACCCTGCCGCTCCTGCGACGAAAAGGAGCGGGATTTCGGCGGCTGCCGCTGCCAGGCGTTCATGCTCACCGGCGATGCCAGCAAGGCCGATCCGGTATGCTCCAAGTCGGCGGACCACGGCATCATCCTCGCCGCCAGGGAGGAGGCCGAGACCGCCACCCTGACCATCGAGGAGATGACTTTCCGCAATGAGCGCACCTCACGACTTATCGCCCGCGGCTGAGCGCTTCAGCGCCGACCAGGCCGTCGCCGCCGGCACCGATTTCGCCGAACTGAAGGCTGGCCGCGATGGCCTGTTCTGGAACGAGTTCCGTCCTCGTGACGGTGCCTGCCGTATCTGGCAATGGCGCAACGGCCAGGCCCGCTGCCTGACCCCGGACGGGTTCAGCGTACGCAGCCGGGTGTATGAGTACGGCGGACGTTCGTTCTGCCTGGGCGAGAACGAGGTGTTCTTCGTCAACGAGGCGGACCAGCAGCTGTATCGCCAGGTACTGGACGGCGGTCAACCGCTGGCCTTGACCCAGGGCGAGCGACGTTACGGCGACCTGGTCTGGGCCGGCGGGCGAGTGCTGGCCGTCGAGGAAAGCGGCAAGGAGCACCGTCTGGTCGCGATCAGCCAAGGCCGACGCGAGATCCTCGCCGAGGGCGCCGACTTCTATGCCTCGCCAACCCTGAGCGACGACGGCCAGCGCCTGGCCTGGATCGAATGGAGCCGACCGGACCAACCCTGGACCGCGACCCGCCTGTATATCCGCGAAGCTAACGCCGAAGTCCGCTGCGTCGCGGGTGACCAGGGCCCGGCGCAATCCCTGCAGCAGCCGCGTTTCGACCGCGAAGGGCGGCTGTATTGCCTGTCCGATCTCAATGGTTTCTGGCAGCCGTGGGGCGAGACCGCGCAAGGCTGGCAGGCGTTGCCGAGCTGCGATGCCGACCACGCCGCGGCGCCATGGCAACTGGGCGCCAGCACCTGGCTGGCGCTGGACGATGGTTATCTCGCCACCTGGTTCGAGCAGGGTTTCTCCCGCCTCGGCCTGCGCAAGCGCGACGGCGAACTGACCACGATCGACAGCGAATACAGCCGCTTGCGCTGCCTGGACCTAGACGACCACTTCATCTACGCCGTCGCCGCCTCGCCGCTGCATTCGGCGGCAGTGATCGCCATCGACCGCCGCAATCACTCGGTGCAGGTATTGGCCGGCGGCGTGCAGCCCCTGCCGGCCGCGCGCATCAGCAAGCCGCGCGGTTTCAGCTATCCCAGCGGCGACGGCGAGGCCCATGGTTTCTTCTATCCGGCGATGAACGGCAGCAAGCCTGCGCCGCTGGTGGTGTTCGTCCATGGCGGGCCGACTTCGGCCTGTTATCCGGTGCTCGACCCGCGTATCCAGTACTGGACCCAGCGTGGCTTTGCCGTGGCCGACCTCAACTATCGCGGCAGCAGCGGCTATGGCCGGGCCTATCGCCAGGCGCTGCACCTGCGCTGGGGCAAGGTGGATGTCGAGGATGCCTGCGCGGCGGTGCTGTACCTGGCTAGTGAAGGGCTGATCGATCCGTACCAGGCGTTCATTCGTGGCGGCAGTGCCGGCGGCTATACCACGCTCTGCGCCCTGGCCTTCGAGGATGTGTTCCGCGGCGGTGCCAGCCTGTACGGCGTGAGCGACCCGCTGGCACTGGCCAGGGCCACCCACAAGTTCGAAGGCGATTATCTGGACTGGCTGATCGGCGATCCCGAGCGGGATATCGAGCGCTACCGCGAACGCACGCCGCTATTGCATGCGGGCAATATCCGCGTGCCGGTGATCTTCTTCCAGGGCGAACTGGATGCGGTGGTGGTGCCGGAGCAGACACGCGCGATGCTGAAGGCGTTGAAGGACAACGGCATCGAGGCCGAGGGCCATTTCTATCCGACCGAAAGGCATGGCTTCAGGACGGCGGCGAACCTGGCGCATGCGCTGGAAGAGGAATGGAAGTTCTACAGCAGGATCCTCGAAAGCTGACCCTGTGGGAGCGGGTTCACCCGCGATTGCGGTAGTGAAATCACCGACGTAATCGCGGGTAAACCCGCTCCCACAGGGTATTGTGTATGCCTTCTATCGCTTGGCGATGATATACACCGCATGCACGATCCCCGGGATGTAGCCCAGCAGGGTCAGCAGGATATTCAGCCAGAACGCACCGGCGAAGCCGACCTGCAGGAACACACCCAGCGGAGGCAGGAGAATGGCGAAGATGATACGAATCAGGTCCATGGCAAAGCTCCCAAAGTAGTGTCCTCATACTGACTCTGGCCCAGCCCGGACGGTTCCGCTTGTTTCCCGCGCACAAAAAACGCCCCGGACCAAAAACAACAGGCCCGGGGCGACGCGCAGGAACGCGAGACGGTTCTTTGAATTCGTTTACGAGCGGCTGCCGAGCTGCGCGGTATGCACCCGGGCGAAGGCCCGGGCCAGGCGCAGGAGCATCTCGTCGATATTGCCGTGGCTGACGGTCAGCGCCGGCGAGAAGCGCAACACACTGGCTTGCGGCGCATTGAGCAGCAGACCTTCCTGGCGTGCCGCCTTGACCACTTGTGCCGCCAACGGCTCATGCAGCTCCAGCCCCCAGAGCAAACCCTGCCCACGCACCTCGCCCAGGCCGTAGCGCCCGGCCAGACGGCTGAGGCCATCACGCAGGTGACGGCCGGCAGCGCCCACCTGGTCGAGGAAGCCGTGCTCAAGCACGGTTTCCAGCACGGCCAGCCCCGCAGCACTCATCAATGCATTGCCGTGATGGCTGCCTTCCAGTTCGCCGGCTTCTGCGCAACACGCCGTGCCGCGGGCCAGCAGCGCAGCCAGTGGCACACCGCCGCCCAGGCCCTTGCCCAGGGTGAGGATATCGGCGCGCACGCCATAGGTTTGCTCGGCCAGCAGGGCACCGCAGCGGCCCATGCCGGTCTGCACCTCATCGAGGATCAGCAGGATCCCCAGTTCGCGACACAGGCGCTCGACCCCCTTGAGGTAATGCCGGGTCGCCGGGATCACTCCGGCTTCGCCCTGGATCGGCTCGAGCATGATCGCCACGGTGCGCGAGTCCACTGCCGCGTGCAGCGCCGCCAGGTCGTTGAACGGCACCTTGCTGAAACCCGGCAGGCCTGGCTCGCAGCGGTTGCACGGCAGCGGGTCCGAGGCGGCCAGGGTGCCGAGGCTACGGCCATGGCTGCCCTGGCTGGCGCTGATGATGTGGTAGGCGCCATTACGATGCAGCTGGCCCCATTTGCGCGCCAGCTTGATCGCGCCCTCGCAGGCTTCCGCACCGCTGTTGAGCAGATGGGCCTGGTCGCTGCCGGTGCTCTGGCAGAGCAGGTTGACCAGCTTCAGATGCTCGCGGTTATGAAAGCCGGCCCCGGAGTTGATCAGCGCCTGCGCCTGGCCGCTCAGGGCCTGCACGAGCACCTTGGGGCTATGCCCGAGGCTGTTGACCGCATTGCCCTGGGTAAAGTCGAGAAATGCCCGGCCTTCGCTATCCCATAGCCAGGAACCCTGGCCACGAACGAAAACCTGCTCGGCCAGTTGCTTGCTCGGCATCAGGCATTCCCGCGACAACGGATCGACGGGTTCACCCGGCAGCGGCGCGACATCGACCACGGGAGCCAGCTGGCGACGCAGATTGAACAGGTTCATGCGCGCAGCCCTTCCAGCCAGCGTGACGACAGGGCCGGACGATCCACCCGTTTCCTCAAGCCAGCATGCTCCCACCGAGGTTTAGCCTTGCCTATGTAAACGCCATCCACCTGTACGCTGCTCATTGCGCCCTCTGGGCCTGTAAACCTCGTGAATACGGGCGTAGAGTAGGCTTCCGCCGGCCTCCGGGCCATTTCGTTTTTCGAGCATTTTCGATAAGTAAACCTTATGGATTTCCGCCAACTGCGATATTTCGTCGCGGTGTATGAAGAAGGCCATGTCGGCCGGGCCGCCGAACGCCTGTCGTTGTCCCAGCCGGCGCTGTCGCAGCAGATCCGCCAGCTCGAGCACAGCCTCGATGTCAGCCTGTTCGAACGGGGCAACAAGCGCCTGCTGCCGACCCTTGCCGCGCACACCCTGTACAACCATGCCCTGCCCTTGCTCGACGGCATGCAGCGGGCCCGCGACGCCCTGCGCAATTTCCAGGGCCAGGCCCTGCGCACCCTGGCCATCGGCGTACTGCAGACGGTGCGGCCGAGCATGGTTCCGCAACTGCTCGACCGGGTGCGCAAGGCGCAGCCGCACCTTGTGGTGCAGATCTACGAATTGTCAGGCCAGGAAATCGAACGACGCCTGCTCAACGGCAGCCTGGATATCGGCATCAGCTACCTGCCGCCACGCCAGCCGGGGCTGCACGGATTGCTGTTGTACGAGGACGAGTTGCAGGTAGTGATTCCCGCCACCCACCCGCTGCGCGAATTCAAGAAGGTCTCGCTGAAGCAGGCGGCGGAACTGCCGATGATCCTTCTCGGCGAGGAATTCCAGGTGCGGCAGATCTGGCAAGGCCAACTGGCCAACCTCGGGCGGCGTCCACAGGTACAGGCGGAAATGAACAACATGGGCGGGATTCTCGACAGCCTGCACCATACCTCGCTGGCCACGGTGCTGCCGGGGCGTGCGCGGGAGGCCTCGGAGGATCACGAACTGCTGTGGAAGCCATTGAGCGAGCCACGGGTGCCGCTCAAGGTCGGCCTGGTGTTTCGCGATGCGCAGCGCCAGCAGGCCTCGGTGGAACTGCTGCGCACGTTGCTGGAAGAAGAGATCGATCCGCGGCAGATGGGCGTTTCAGCGCTGGACGTGCTTGGCTAGCCGGAGAAAAAACGCAGGCAAAAGAAAACCCCGCCGAAGCGAGGTTTTCTCAGACTGTTTCCCTTTGACTTCCCTTTCGTCCCACCGTCCCGGGCAGGCTTCCTTCGTTCCGTCCTTGTGATGTACTTTGCGCGTCCTGCGCTTCGTCCATGGAAAGAAGATTAACTTCGGATCCAATCCTAGAGAAGACGCCAAACGTCACCACGTCATGTAAGCAAATGCTTACATGACGCTTTCACCTCAGAACTGCTCGGCCTCCAGCAGGTACAGCGACTCGCTGCCAGCCTTGACCGACGCGCACAGCGACTGCAAGCGCGGCAACAGGCGGGCGAAGTAGAAGCGTGCGGTGCCCAGCTTGCTGGCGTAGAAGTCCTCTTCGCCCTGCTTCGCCAGCGCCGTGCGCGCCATCAGCGCCCACATGTAGGCGTAGGCGACATAGCCGAAGGCGTGCAGGTACTCGACCGACGCCGCGCCGATCTCGTTCGGATTGCCCTTGGCCCGGTCCAGTACCCAGGCGGTCAGGGCATCCAGGTCATCCAGCGCAGCATTCAGCGGTTTGACGAACTCACCAAGGTCACTGCCGGCGGTAGCGGTGAAATGGCGGATCTCGTCGGCGAACAACTTGTAGAACGCACCGCCGCTGCCGACGATCTTGCGCCCCATCAGGTCCAGGGCCTGAATGCCGTTGGTGCCTTCGTAGATCTGGGTGATGCGCACATCACGTACCAGCTGTTCCTGGCCCCACTCGCGGATATAGCCGTGGCCACCGAAGATCTGCTGGCCATGCACGGCACTCTCCAGCCCGAGGTCGGTGAGGAAGGCCTTGGCCACCGGGGTCAGCAGCGCCACCAGGTCTTCAGCGCGCTTGCGGGTGCTGGCGTCCTCGCTGTACTTGGCGGTGTCCAATTGCATGGCGACGTAGGTGGAGAAGGCGCGGCCACCTTCGTTCAGCGCCTTCATGGTCAGCAGCATGCGACGCACGTCCGGGTGGACGATGATCGGGTCGGCGACCTTGTCCTTGGCCTGTGGCCCGGTCGGGGCACGGCTTTGCAGGCGGTCACGGGCGTATTCGATGGCGTTCTGGTAAGAGCGCTCCGCCGAGGCCAGGCCCTGGATACCGACACCCAGGCGCTCGTAGTTCATCATGGTGAACATGGCCGCCAGGCCCTTGTTCGGCTCGCCGACGAGATAGCCGACGGCGGCGTCGAAGTTCATCACGCAGGTGGCCGACGCCTGGATACCCATCTTGTGCTCGATCGAACCGCAATTGGCCGGGTTGCGCTCGCCCAGGCTGCCGTCGGCGTTGACCAGGAACTTGGGCACCAGGAACAGCGAGATGCCCTTCGGCCCCGCCGGCGCGTCCGGCAGCTTGGCCAGCACCAGATGGATGATGTTCTCGGTGAGGTCGTGCTCGCCGCCGGTAATGAAGATCTTGGTCCCGCTGACCTTGTAGCTGCCGTCCGCCTGCGGCTCGGCGCGGGTGCGGATGATGCCCAGGTCGGTGCCGGCGTGAGGCTCGGTCAGGCACATGGAACCGGCCCAGACCCCGGCGTACATGTTCGGCAGGTATTTTTCCTTCAGCTCTTCGCTGGCGTGGGCATTGATCGACAGGCAGGCGCCGGCGGTCAGCATCGGGTACAGGCCGAAGGCCAGGCTCGACGAGTTGACCATTTCCTCGACCTGGGCCGAGATCACCTTGGGCATGCCCATGCCGCCGTACACCGGATCGCCACCGACACCGACCCAGCCACCTTCGGCGTAGGTGCGATAGGCGTCGATGAAGCCGGCCGGCGTGCGCACCGCACCGTTATCCCAGTGGCAGCCTTCTTCGTCGGCGGCGCGGCTCAGCGGGGCGATGGTCTTGGCGGTAACCTTGCCGGCTTCCTCCAGCACGGCCAGGGCGGTGTCTTCGTCCACCGCGTCAGCCAGTCCGGGCAGGGCTGCCCACAGTTTCGAGACTTCGAAAACTTCGTTGAGAACGAAGCGCATATCGCGCAGCGGCGCTTTGTAGTCAGCCATGGCAACCTCTCACACCTTGAGTCGTGGGCAATCCCGCAAGGGACCGGTACTAAGGTCTTGGAGTGTAACCGAACAACTTTTGCGACACATAGGGTCATCTAAAGACCGACAAGTCAGTTTCGGTCACGCCACGCGCAAGGCTCCCCTCTTCTCTCTTTGCCCGTGGGCCATCACGCAGTTACGCCCTGCGCCCTTGGCTGCGTAGAGCGCCTGGTCGGCGGCCTTGAGCACTTCTTCAGGAGTGCGGTGCTCGGGATGGCGCTCGCACACGCCGACGCTGACCGTCACCGACACACTGCCGCTGCCCGCCGTGCCGCGGCGCTGGCGGCCCTGCTGGTCATCCTGCGGGCGGCTCTCCTGGTTGCGCAGCTGGATAGCGTAGTTGGCGATCATCTCGCGCACGGCTTCCAGGTGCGGGATGCACTCTTCCAGGGTCTTGCCGGCGAAAACCAGGCAGAACTCCTCGCCACCGTAGCGATAGGCGCGACCGCCGCCGGTGACCTTGGACAGCTTGCTCGCGACCAGGCGCAGCACCTGGTCGCCGACATCGTGGCCATGGGTATCGTTGAATTTCTTGAAGTGGTCGACGTCGGTCATCGCCAGCACGTAGTTGCGCCCCAGGCGCTGCATGCGCTCGTTCAGCGCGCGTCGCCCCGGCAGGCCGGTCAGCTCGTCGCGGAAGGCCATCTGGTAGGCCTCGTGGGACACCGACGCAGCGATCATCAGCATCACCTGACTGCACATGATGTTCAGGGTGAACGGCAGGATGAAGGTTTGCGGCAGCATCCAGAAGATCCCGACCAGGCCGATGATCTGCGCCGCGTGCAAGGGCCGTGGCTCGCGCAGGTACTGCACCACGAGCACCACGAAGGCAAGGAAGAACACCGGGTAGGACATCTGGATCAAGCTCATCCACTGCCCATGCAGCGCCGGCCAGCGGATTTCCGCCAGCCAGTTCAGCAGTGCCTGCGGGTAACTCTGCTCCAGGCCCAGCGCCACGCTGCCCACCGCCAGCAGCACGGCGAAGCGCGCCACCATGTCCTGGAACAGATGGGTACGCTCTTGCCAGGCGCCGAACAGGGCGAACAGCATCGGCAGCAGCAGGCACACCAGGTGGAACACCACGGCCGCGTCCTCGCGCACGCGGCCGTGGTCGCGGTAGAAGTCGGTCTGGGTATCCAGCAGGTAGTAGGCGATGTACACGGTGATCATCAGGAACAGCTCGCGCTGCCGGCGATACACCGCGCAGTAGGCACCGCCGAGCAGCAGCACCAGGGTGGGCAGGACGTTGAACAGCGAGGTAAAGAACACCGACAGATCGCGCACGTAGGCAGCGGCGAGCCCGGACAGCAGGAGGAAGGCCCCGGGGAGGAAGTGACTCAGGCGTACAGCAGACAAACGAAACAAGGGAACTCTCCGATCTAGCAGATCGATAATGTCATTGTGCCTTTACTGTATCGATAATGCACATGAATAGATGAAATTTTGGCGCCAATTTATTTAACGGCACCAAAGGGCTGGAGCTTGAAGCTCATTTGCTGGATCAATTCCGAAAGCGGTACGCGGACCCTGTGGGAGCGGGTTCACCCGCGATTGCAATGTTGGATTCACTATCGCAATCGCGGGTGAACCCGCTCCCACAGGGTCCGCGTCCAGCTTTTCGAGGGCGAAAAAAAACGCCTGCCGGTGAGGGCAGGCGTTTTTCGTTGAAGCGGATGACTCAGTACGCCAGGCCGAAGTGCTCCTCGTCCATCGCCATCAGGTTGTTCGCGCCCGACAGCATGGTCGCCACGTGGGTGCGGGTACGCGGCAGGATGCGCTGGAAGTAGAAGCGCGCGGTCTGCAGCTTGGCGGTGTAGAAGGCTTCCTCGCTGGTGCCGGCAGCCAGTTTCTCGGCCGCCAGGCGGGCGATGTCGGCCCAGAAGTAAGCCAGGCAGGCATAACCGGAATACATCAGGTAGTCCACCGAGGCGGCACCCACTTCCTCGCGGTCCTTCATGGCGGCCATGCCGACCTTCATGGTCAGTTCGCCCCATTCCTTGTTCAGCGCGGCCAGCGGCTCGACGAACTCCTTGACGGCTTCGTTGCCTTCCTGGGCCTGGCAGAACTTGTGCACGATCTTGGTGAAGCCCTTCAGCGCTTCGCCCTGGGTCATCAGTACCTTGCGGCCCAGCAGGTCGAGGGCCTGGATGCCGGTGGTGCCTTCGTACAGCATGGAGATACGGCTGTCGCGTACGTTCTGCTCCATGCCCCACTCGGCGATGAAGCCGTGGCCGCCATAGATCTGCACACCGTGGTTGGCCGCTTC
The DNA here is from genome assembly GCF_048586865.1 of Pseudomonas bharatica. NCBI lineage: Bacteria > Pseudomonadati > Pseudomonadota > Gammaproteobacteria > Pseudomonadales > Pseudomonadaceae > Pseudomonas > Pseudomonas bharatica. The sequence continues at coordinate 82,901 of NZ_JBMAWR010000015.1, forward strand.
GAAGCCGACCTCGGTCATGAACGCCTTGGCGATCGGGGTCATGAAGGCCAGCAGCGCGTCGGCCTTTTTCTTCTCTTCTTCGTCCTGGCTGTACTTGACGATGTCCACCTGCTTGGCGGTGAAGTAGACCATCGCCCGGTTACCCTCGGCGAAGGCTTTCATGGTCAGCAGCATGCGCCGCACGTCCGGGTGCACGATGATCGGGTCGGCCGCCTTGTCCGGCGCTTTCGGGCCGGTCAGCGAGCGCATCTGCAGGCGGTCGCGGGCATATTTCAGGCCACCCTGGAACGCCACCTCGGCGTGGGCCAGGCCTTGCAGCGCGGTACCCAGGCGAGCGGTGTTCATGAAGGTGAACATGCAGTTCAGGCCCTTGTTGGCCGGGCCGATCAGGAAGCCGGTAGCCGCGTCGAAGTTCATCACGCAGGTAGCGTTGCCGTGGATACCCATCTTGTGCTCGATGGAACCGCAGGTAACGGTGTTGCGCTCGCCCACGCCACCTTCGGCGTTCGGCAGGAACTTGGGCACGATGAACAGGGAAATGCCCTTGGTGCCAGCTGGTGCATCGGGCAGGCGGGCCAGGACGATATGGACGATGTTGTCGGCCATGTCGTGCTCACCGGCGGAGATGAAGATCTTGGTGCCGGTAACCTTGTAGGAACCGTCGGCCTGGGGCTCGGCCTTGGTACGCAGCATGCCCAGGTCGGTACCACAATGCGGCTCGGTCAGGCACATGGTGCCGGTCCATTCGCCGGTCACCAGCTTGCTCAGGTAGGTGTGCTGCTGTTCGGCGGTACCGTGGGCGGAAAGCGTGTTCATCGCGCCATGGGACAGGCCCGGGTACATGCCCCAGGACCAGTTGGACTCGCCGACCATCTCGCTGATGGCCAGGCCCAGCGACTCCGGCAGGCCCTGGCCGCCGTGCTCGACGTCGTGGGCCAGGCTCGGCCAGCCGCCTTCGACGAACTGCTTGTAGGCTTCCTTGAAGCCGGTCGGGGTCTTAACGCCGGATTCGCTCCAGGTGCAGCCTTCCAGGTCACCCACGCGGTTCAGCGGTGCCAGCACCTGCTCACAGAACTTGGCGCCCTCTTCGAGGATGGCGTCGACCATGTCCGGCGTGGCGTCCTGGCAACCCGGCAGGCTCTGATAGTGCGCTTCATAGCCGAGCAGTTCATCACGGACGAAACGAATATCACGCAAGGGGGCTTTGTAGTCAGGCATAGCGATGAACCTCTGCTGATGAATCCTGGTTGGGTTGAAAGACCACGCCGAGCAGTTCGGCCTTGGGGTCAAACGATTGTTTGAAACATACGTTTACGCCCATGCCTTGTCAACACCCGGCCAATGACACTTCTGCCATCGTCCAGACGAACTACGAACGTAGGAAAAGTCTTTGCAGCAGGTAGCCGAACGCCTGGCAGGAAAGCCAAGGCGCTGATGCATAAAGAGTAGGGAAGAAAGATGAAGCCTGAGGCGTCGCGCCTCAGGCGTAGGTATCGATCAAGGTGCCGAGCATTTCGTCCGATGCTTTGGCCACTTTGACACCGAGTTCGACCTGATGCTTGCCCAAGGCCTGCTCGACGCTGGCGGTGGCCATGTCCATCTGCTGGCTGCGATCCACGGCGCGCAGGCGCTCGGCCTGGAAATCGCTGGATTGACTGGTGGCGGCCCGCTCCACGGTGTTATTAGCGATCTGGCTGGCGGCCTGGTCGACGCGCTGCTGTCCGGCCTGAATGGCGCCCAGGCCGGCATAGAATGCAGAACTGCCCGAGATTTCCATTTCAAAACTCCAGAAAAGGGGATGGCAATACAGTGGCCTATTGAAGCAGAGATAGGCAAGGAATGCCGTTGAAAAACACTAATGGGGTTGGCTGCTGCAATAGAGAGGAACTAGCAGACCTGCTGGATGCGCGGACCCTGTGGGAGCGGGTTCACCCGCGATTACGTTAGTGAACCTACCATCGTCATCGCGGGTGAACCCGCTCCCACAGGGTCCGTGTCAGTCCAGAAGATCGATCTGCAAATGCTCCGCCACCGCTTCCGCCGAGGCGATCTTCAACTTCGGCACCCGCCCAAGGCACGGTGCCGGCAGACGCTCGGCCAGGCTGGCCAGGTTCTCTTCCAGTCGCGAGGTCCGCGGATCGACGATGTTCGCGACCCACCCCGCCAATTGCAGGCCATCCCGGGCGATTGCCTCGGCGCTGAGCAACGCATGGCTGATGCAGCCGAGCCGCACGCCCACCACGAGGATCACCGGCAGTTTCAGGGCGATCGCCAGGTCCGACAGATTGGCATGATGGGACAACGGCACGCGCCAGCCACCGGCACCTTCGATCAGGGTGAAATCCGCGCCCTGTGCCAACACCTCGCGCATGGGGCCGAGCAGGCCCGCCACACTCAGGTCGACGCCAGCCTCCCGCGCTGCCAGATGCGGGGCAATGGCCGGTTCGAAAGCGAAGGGATTGATCCGCTCATAAGGCAGCTTGACGCTGCTCTGCGCCATCAACGCGAGGGCGTCGCTGTTGCGCAGCCCCTTGGGCGTGACCTCGCAGCCCGAGGCCACCGGCTTGGCGCCCAGAGTGCTGAGCCCGGCCAGTTGCGCCGCATGCAACAGCCCGGCGGCGACGGTGGTCTTGCCGACGTCGGTGTCGGTTCCGGCGATGAAGTAGGCCGCGCTCATCTCACTCCCCTTCCGTCAGCGGCTTGCGCAAGACGCCATAGACCACCTGGTAGGTCGCCGGCAGGCCCTGCGCCTGGCGAAACCGCTCGTAAGCCTGCAACAAGCCTTGCATCCGCGCCCGCCCGGTCAGCCCGGCGGGACGCCCGGGATTGAGGTTGTGCGCACCCAGGGCCTTGAGTTCATGGGTCAGGCTGCGCACATCAGGGTAGTGCAGCACATGGGGTTGTGCGCGCAGCTCGAGCACCTCCAGCCCGCTTGCGCCGCACAGGCGCTGGTAATCCTCGAAGCGGCGGAAACGATTGACATGCACCAGGCCGTCCACCGCCTCCCAGCTCGACCGCAGCTCCTGCAAGGTACCGACGCACAGGCTGGAAAACGCCAGTACGCCGCCAGGTTGCAGCACCCGGCGCGCCTCGCCCAGCACGGCGCGAAAATCCGCGCACCATTGCACCGCAAGGCTGGAAAACACCAGGTCGGCACAGGCCGGGCGCAGCGGCAGGCGCTCGGCATCGCCAGCGACGTGATACGCCGCGCCCCCTGCATCGCGGGCATGGCGCAGCATGCCTTCGGCGATATCCACCGCCACACCGACTCCCTCGGCATAACGCCCCTGCAACGCCCGGCTGAAGTACCCGGTACCGCTGCCGAGATCGATCCAGCAACGCGGCACCAGTTCCTGCGGCACACGCTCCAGCAACTGGCTGCCTACCGCCCGTTGCAGCTCGGCAACGCTGTCATAACTGGCGGCGGCACGGGAAAAGGACGCGGCAACCTGGCGCTTGTCGGGCAAGGCGCCGGGCAGGGCCGGTCGGGATAGATCAGTCATCGCCACTCTCGTGCAGGAAGGTCTTGATATTGGCTGCCAGCTCTTGCGGATATTCGAGGATGAAAGCGTGGGAGGCCCCCTCGACCAGGCCCACCTCGACATCCGGCAGCCACTCGCTAAGGGCCCGGGCAGCCTGGGCCGGCACCAGCTCGTCGGAACCGGCGAACAAATGCAGTTGCGGCCCGGTATAGGCCTGCAATGCCGCACGGGTGTCCAGGCGCCCGAGCACCTCCAGGCCCTTGACCAGCAGCACCGGGTCGGTATCGGGCACGCCGATGCCCAGTTGCCGCAGCACGCTGCGCGGCTCCTGGGCTCCCTCGCTGCACAGCGACTTGAAGCGCTTGAGCGTCACCGCCGTATGGCTGCGACAGCCGTCCACGAAGGTCTCGAAGGTGTCCGGCGGCATGCCGTCCGGCCAGTCGGCGCGGGCGACGAAGCTGAGGTTGCTGGCGAAGGTCAGCAGCCCGCAACAGTGATCGCCACGCCGCGCCGCCAGCTCGGCAGCGAGCATGCCGCCCAGCGACCAGCCACCCAGCCAGGTGTCCTTGGGCAGCCTTCGGTCCAGTTCGTCGAGCCAGGCTTGCGGGTCGTCGCTGACCAGGCTGGGCAGGGCCGCCAGTTCGACCCGGAGTCCGGCATCCTGTGCCCTCAAGCTTGCCGCCAGCGGTTCCAGCGCGGCGCTGCCCAGGCCCCAGCCCGGCAGAAGAATCAGATGGTTACGCATCGACAGGCTCCAACAGCGGATAGCACTCGGCCAATGCATTCAACAATAGCTGGACCTGCGCGGCGCTGTGCGCAGCCGTTAGCGTTACACGCAAGCGGGCGCTGCCGGCGGGCACGGTGGGTGGACGGATGGCGGTGACCAGCAGCCCGCGCTCGCGCAACATCCGCGACAGGTGCAAGGCGCGCCCGGCATCGCCGATCATGATCGGCTGGATCGGCGTGAAGCTGTCCATCAGCTCCAGGCCGATCGCTTCGGCGCCACCGCGGAACTGGGCGATCAGCGCGGCCAGGTGCTCGCGGCGCCAGTGCTCGTCGCGCAGCAGGGCCAGGCTTTTCAGGGTCGCGCAGGCCAGCGCCGGAGGCTGGCTGGTGGTGTAGATATAAGGACGGGCGAACTGCACCAGGCTTTCGATCAGATCCTCGCTACCGGCGACAAAGGCGCCTGCGGTGCCGAAGGCCTTGCCCAGGGTGCCGACCAGTACCGGCAGCTCTTCCAGGCTCAAGCCGAAATGCTCGGCCACACCACCGCCCTTGCGTCCCAAGGTACCGAAGCCATGGGCATCATCGACCATCAGCCAGGCCCCCTTGGCCCGGGCACGGTTCACCAGCTCGGGCAGGTCGGCAATATTGCCGTCCATGCTGAAGACACCGTCGGTCACCACCAGGGTATTGCCTTCGGCCTTGTCCAGGCGCTTGTCGAGGCTGTCGGCATCGTTGTGCAGGTAGCGGTTGAAACGTGCGCCGCTGAGCAGGCCGGCGTCCAGCAGGGACGCATGGTTGAGACGGTCCTGCAGCACGGTGTCGCCCTGCCCCACCAGCGCGGTGACCGCGCCGAGGTTGGCCATGTAGCCGGTGGTGAACAACAGCGCTCGCGGGCGTCCGGTGAACTCGGCCAGGGCTTCTTCCAGCTGGTGATGCGGCGTACTGTGGCCGACCACCAGGTGCGAGGCGCCACCGCCCACGCCCCAGCGTTCGGCGCCGGCACGCCAGGCAGCGATCACCTCGGGGTGATTGGCCAGGCCCAGGTAGTCGTTGCTGCAGAAGGCCAGCAGCGACTGCCCGTCCACCACCACCTGCGGACCCTGCGGACTCTGTAGCAACGGACGCTGACGGTACAGGTCAGCGGCGCGCCGTTGTTCGAGGCGCGCGCGAAGATCGAAGCTCATGCAGGCCTCAGGCCGATGCGGCGTCGTAGAACAGTTCGCTGCTCTTCTGCTCGACCAGCGCCTGCTCGATGGCCGCCTGGTGCACCTCGTCGGCATGCTCCTCGCGGGCTTCGGGCTGGATACCGAGGCGGGCGAACAAGCGCATGTCCTTGTCGGCCTGGGGGTTGGCGGTGGTCAGCAGCTTCTCGCCATAGAAAATCGAGTTGGCGCCGGCCATGAAGGCCAGCGCCTGCATCTGCTCGTTCATCTGCTCGCGACCGGCGGACAGGCGCACATGGGACCGCGGCATGAGGATCCGCGCCACCGCAAGCATGCGGATGAAATCGAACGGATCGACCTCCTCGGCGTTTTCCAGCGGCGTGCCGGCGACCTTGACCAGCATGTTGATCGGTACCGACTCGGGATGCTCCGGCAGGTTGGCCAGCTGGATCAGCAGGCCGGCGCGGTCATCCAGCGACTCGCCCATGCCGAGGATGCCGCCGGAACAGATCTTCATCCCGGCGTCGCGCACATAGGCCAGGGTTTGCAGGCGCTCGGCGTAGGTGCGGGTGGTGATGATGTTGCCGTAGAACTCCGGCGAGGTATCGAGGTTGTGGTTGTAGTAGTCGAGACCGGCGTCGGCCAGGGCCTGAGTCTGCTCCTGGTCAAGGCGGCCGAGGGTCATGCAGGTTTCCAGGCCCATGGCCTTGACCCCTTTGACCATCTCCAGCACGTAGGGCATGTCCTTGGCCGACGGGTGTTTCCACGCCGCGCCCATGCAGAAACGGGTGGAACCGATGGCCTTGGCCCGGGCGGCTTCCTCCAGCACCTTCTGCACTTCCATCAGTTTCTGCTTGTCCAGGCCGGTGTTGTAGTGACCGGACTGCGGACAATATTTGCAATCTTCCGGGCAGGCACCAGTCTTGATCGATAGCAGGGTGGAAACCTGGACGCGATTGGGGTCGAAATGCGCCCGATGCACCGACTGCGCCTGGAACAGCAGGTCGTTGAACGGCTGCTGGAACAGGGCTTTGACTTCGGCCAGGGACCAGTCGTGACGAAGCGTTGCAGTTGTGCTGGCGCTCATGGGTGTTTCCTTGTTTAGGCTTGTACTGGCGCCGGGATCGGATTGCCCGCCAGCGCATCACGGATAGTCCGCATAGTTATGGAAGGCCCATGCACTGTCAACCCGGATCTAAACATCAGGTTTACATCTGTTCAAATAACAACCAATACTGCCTTTTATGCGACGAACCGTCCGAGCAGGCTCAGCCCATCTGCATGCCCTGTGAAAGTGAATTGCCGTGGTTGGATGAACAGTGCCGGGTATGCGCCCTGCCCTTGCCGATCGACGGCCTGCTCTGCGCCCAGTGCGCGCGACGGCGTCCGGCGTTCAGGCGGGTGCTGGTGCCGTGGCACTACGGATTTCCGCTGGATGCCCTGATCACCCGTTTCAAGCACCAGCGCCAATGGCCGCTGGGCCGGTTGCTGGCGCAGATGCTCGGCAACTGGCTGGCCCATCGTTTCGCCGAAGGGCTGCCACGCCCGGCCCTGCTGCTACCGGTGCCGATGGCCAGGCAACGTTTGCGCCAGCGCGGCTACAACCAGGCCGCGATGCTTGGCCAATGGATCGCGGCGCAGTTGTCGATTTCCTGCGACCCTGACTTACTGACCCGCCCTGTCGAGACCATCGCGCAACAGGAACTGGATGCCCGTGCGCGCAGGCGCAACCTCGCCAACGCCTTCGCCATCGTCCGGCCCGAGGCCGTCGAAGGCCTGCATGTGGCCCTGGTGGACGATGTCATGACCACCGGTGCCACCGCCCAGGCCCTGGCCCGGCTGTTGCGCGACGCCGGCGCGGCGCGGGTGGACGTCTATTGCCTGGCACGCACGCCGCGCCCCGGCAGCGCTTGACTTGGCAGGGTCAGGCGGGCACTTTCCTGCCGATCATCGCCAGCTTTGGTACCGGTTCCCATGTCATTGCCTACGCCCCTGTCCCAGCACATCGTCCGTCGCCCGCAACGCATCGCCCTGTTGCAGCACATCGATGAGCAAGGCTCCATCACACGTGCCGCCAAGGCAGCGGGGATGAGTTACAAGGCCGCCTGGGATGCCATCGACGAACTCAACAACCTGGCCGCCCGGCCATTGGTGGAGAGAAGTGCCGGGGGCCGTGGCGGTGGTGGCGCTCAGCTGTCGGACGAAGGCCGCCGGGTGCTGCGCCTGTACCAGCGTTTGCAGGTTCTTCAGGCGCAGGTCCTTGAGGAAGCCGAAGACAGCAGCGACCTCGACCTGATCGGGCGCCTGATGCTGCGCACCAGCGCGCGTAACCAGTTGCATGGACAGGTCAGCGCCATCCACCCGCAAGGCCGCAACGACACCATCGAACTGACCCTGCCCGGCGACCTGCGCATCCAGGCGCAGATCACCCGCGACAGCACCCAGCGCCTGGAACTGCAGATCGGCACCACCGTGGTCGCCCTGATAAAGGCCGGCTGGCTGCAACTGGCCAGCCGCGACGCTGCGGTCGCGCACGGCAGCAACTGCCTGGAAGCGCGTATCGACGAGGTGCAGGAAGATCCCCAGGGCGCCAGCGAACTGCGCCTGAGCCTGGGCAGCGGACAGACCCTGTGTGCGTTCGCCGAGCCGGACTGGCTGAACACCCACAGCCTTGGCGTCGGAAGTTTCGTACAGGTCACCTTCCTTCCTACCTACGTTCTTCTCGGAATACCCGCCTGAAAAACGCCACAAAACTGTCATAGGGCCTGATTAAGGTGACTGCCACGAACCGCAGGGAGCCTGACATGAACCTATTAGAAGAAAACCAGCCGACCGACCTCGAGCAACTGGTCGGCCTCAGCCGTCGCCGTTTCATCGGTGCCGGCGCCTTGTGTGGAGCGGCGCTGTTTCTCGGCGGCAGCCTGCTGAGCCGCAGCGTGCTGGCCAACAGTGTCAGCGCCGCGTCCGGCAGCCCGTTGCTCGGATTCAGCGCGATTGCTTCCTCCACCGCCGACGGCATCAGCCTGCCGCCGGGCTACAAGGCTTCGGTGCTGATCAGCTGGGGCCAGCCCCTGCATCCCGGAGCGCCGGCTTTCGACCCGTCCGGCAAGGGCACGGCCAAGGCCCAGGAAGTGCAGTTCGGCGACAACAACGACGGCATGAGCCTGTTCCCCTTCCCGGGCGATGAAAACCGCGCGCTGATCGCGATCAACAACGAGTACACCAACTATCGCTACCTGTTCGATCACGGCGGCCAGCCGGCCAACGCCGAGGACGTGCACAAGGCCCAGGCGGCCGAGGGTGTGTCGGTGATCGAAGTGCAGCGCAGGAACGGCCAATGGCAGTTCGTCCAGGACTCCAGGTACAACCGGCGCATCCACGGCAACACCCCGATGCGCATGAGCGGCCCGGCGGCCGGCGATGCCTGGCTGCGCACCGCCGCCGACAACAGCGGCAGCAAGGTCCTCGGCACCTTCCAGAACTGCGCCAACGGCAAGACGCCCTGGGGCACCTACCTGACCTGCGAAGAAAACTTCACCGATTGCTTCGGCAGCAGCGATCCGCAGCAGGCCTTCGATGCCGGACAGAAGCGCTATGGCGCCTCGGTGGCGGGCAAGGAGGTCGGCTGGCACCAGCATGACCCGCGCTTCGACCTGGCGAAAAACCCCAACGAGTTGAACCGCCATGGCTGGGTGGTGGAAATCGATCCGTTCGATCCGCAGTCCACCCCGGTCAAGCGCACCGCCCTCGGCCGTTTCAAGCACGAAAACGCAGCACTGGGCGAAACCCGCGACGGCCGCGCCGTGGTGTACATGGGCGACGATGAGCGCGGCGAGTTCATCTACAAGTTCATCAGCCGCGAGCGCATCGACCACAAGAACCCCACCGCCAATCGCAACCTGCTGGACCACGGCACCCTGTACGTGGCCCGCTTCGACGATGGCGACGGCAACCCCGGGCATCCGAAGGGCAAGGGCCAGTGGCTGGAACTCACCCACGGCAAGAACGGCCTCAACGCGGCCGCCGGTTTCGCCAGCCAGGCGCAGGTCCTGATCCACGCGCGGCTGGCCGCCAGCGTGCTGAAGGCTACGCGCATGGACCGTCCGGAATGGATCGTAGTCAGCCCGAAGGACGGGCAGGTCTATTGCACCCTCACCAACAACGTCAAGCGCGGTGAAGAAGGCCAGCCGGTCGGCGGCCCGAACCCTAGGGAGAAGAACGTCTACGGGCAGATCCTGCGCTGGCGCGAAACAGGTGATGACCATGGCTCGATGACCTTCGACTGGGATCTCTTCGTGGTCGCCGGCAATCCGCAGGTGCATCCAGGAACGGCCAAAGGCGGCTCGGGCAACGTCACCGCACAGAACATGTTCAACAGCCCCGACGGCCTGGGCTTCGACCCGGACGGCCGGCTGTGGATCCTCACCGACGGCGACTACAGCAATGCCGGGGATTTTGCCGGCATGGGCAACAACCAGATGCTCTGCGCCGATCCGGCGACCGGGGAGATCCGCCGTTTCATGGTCGGGCCGGTAGCTTGCGAGGTGACCGGAATCGCCTTTGCGCCGGACCAGAAGACCCTGTTCGTCGGTATCCAGCACCCGGGCGAAACCGGCGGCTCGACCTTCCCCGAGCACCTGCCGAATGGCAAGCCACGGTCGTCGGTAATGGCGATTACCCGGGAGGATGGCGGCATCATCGGCGCCTGACACAAAGGACTGGTTAACACAAAACCCTGTGGGAGCTGGCTTGCCAGCTGCCACAAGGTTCTCTGAATGCCTTGAGAATTGGACCTCTCCAGGAAACAGCCCCTGGGTTACCATGCCGGAATCGATGCGGCCCTTTTCCCCGCCGCACAGCCGGAGTCGCGCATGTCCCACCCCTTCGATACCCTCACCCCCGATCTGGTCCTGGATGCCATCGAAAGCCAGGACCTGCTCAGCGATGCCCGCGTGCTGGCACTGAACAGCTACGAGAACCGCGTGTACCAGGTCGGCATCGAAGACGCCGAGCCGGTGATCGCCAAGTTCTACCGCCCCGGCCGCTGGAGCGATGCCGCCATTCTCGAGGAACATGCCTTCACCGCCGAATTGGCCGGGTGCGAAGTGCCCGTGGTCGCCCCGCTGCTGCATAACGGCAAGACCCTGTTCGAACACGCCGGTTTTCGTTTTGCGCTGTTCCCCCGTCGTGGCGGTCGTGCGCCGGAGCCAGGCAATCTCGACCAGCTCTATCGCCTCGGCCAGTTGCTCGGCCGCCTGCATGCGGTCGGTGCCAGCCGTCCTTTTGTCGAGCGCGAAAGCCTCGCTGTGGATAACTTTGGCCACGCCTCGCTGAGCACCCTGCTGGAAGGCGACTTCGTGCCGAAAAGCCTGCTTCCGGCCTTCGAATCCGTGGCTCGCGACCTGCTCAAGCGCATCGAGGCCATCTACGCCCGCACACCGCACCAGCAGATCCGCCTGCATGGCGACTGCCACCCCGGCAACCTGATGTGCCGTGACGAGGTATTCCATATCGTCGACCTCGACGACTGTCGCATGGGCCCCGCAGTCCAGGACCTGTGGATGATGCTCGCCGGCAGCCGCGAAGAGCGCCTCGGCCAGCTCGCCGAGCTGATGGATGGCTACAACGAATTCCACGATTTCGATCCCCGCGAGCTGGCCTTGATCGAGCCCCTGCGCGGCCTGCGCCTTTTGCACTACAGCGCCTGGCTGGCGCGGCGCTGGGACGATCCGGCGTTCCCGCGCAGCTTCCCCTGGTTCGGCCAGGAGCGCTATTGGGGCGACCAGATCCTGGCATTGCGCGAGCAGTGCGCGGCACTGGACGAAGAGCCACTGAAATTGTTCTAGAAGCGGCAGGACCTCTGTCTACAATAGCCGCGCAACCCGTTAGCCCAAGCAAGGATCCTCATGACTGCCGCCAACCCGCGCCGCGGGTACATTCTCGGCCTGACCGCCTACATCATCTGGGGCCTGTTCCCCATCTACTTCAAGCTCCTGCAAAGCGTCCCGGCAGTGGAAATCATCGTCCACCGGGTGCTGTGGTCGGCGCTGTTCGGCGCGGCGTTGCTGCTGGTCTGGAAACACCCCGGCTGGTGGCGCGAGCTGCGCGAGAACCCGCGGCGCCTGGCCATCCTGGCCCTGAGCGGTTCGTTGATCGCCTTCAACTGGCTGACCTACGTCTGGGCGGTGAACAACGGGCGCATGCTCGAAGCCAGCCTCGGCTACTACATCAACCCGCTGGTCAACGTGTTGCTGGGCATGCTCCTGCTCGGTGAGCGCCTGCGCCGCCTGCAATGGGTCGCGGTGGGTCTGGCGGCGGCGGGCGTGGCGCAGCAGGTGTGGCAAGTGGGCAGCCTGCCGTGGGTATCGCTGGCCCTGGCCCTGAGCTTCGGTTTCTATGGGTTGATCCGCAAGCAGGCGCCTGTAGCGGCCTTGCCCGGCCTTGTAGTGGAAACCTGGATGCTGGTGCCGATCGCCATCGGCTGGCTGCTGCTCAACCCGATGGCCAGCAGCGCCCAGCCGGAGTTCTATACCACCAGCCAGGCGTTGTGGCTGATGGCTGCCGGGCCGGTGACCCTGGTGCCGCTGGTCAGCTTCAACGCGGCGGCCCGCCATCTGCCCTATACCACCCTGGGCTTCCTGCAGTACCTGGCGCCGACCCTGGTGCTGCTGCAGGCGGTGCTGCTGTTCGACGAGCACCTGTCGAGCAGCACCCTGGTTGCGTTCATGTTTATCTGGGCCGGCCTGGCCCTGTACAGCGTCGATGCCTGGCTGAGCCTGCGCAAACGCGCCTGATCAAAAAACGATCAAGCCGCTACAGGCCACGTGATTCGTGGCCTGTAGCAACCTCTCCCAAGGTTATCCACACCCTCATCCCCGCGCTTTGTGCACAAGCCGCTGATTTCTGGCGGTTTTTTGCTCAATCCTTGGGAAGCCTTGAGCCACGTGGCCTGCACGTCGCAGCCCCCAGCTTATCCACAGGGCGATCCACGCGAAAACGGGATAAGTGCCTGGGGATAACCTACTCCTCCGGACGCAGTTCCAACTCGACCATGAGGTCGTCGGCCAGCTCTTCAAGGCGCGCCTGCAGGCCGTCCAGCGACAGGGTCAGCGGTACCGCAAGCAGGGCCTCGGCATGGAACAGCGGCTCGCTGCTCATCGGTGCCGGGCGCACGTCGGTACTCAAGCGCTCCACATTGACGCCCTGCTCGGCCAGCAGACGGGTGATATCGCGGACGATCCCGGGCCTGTCATTGCCCACCAGGCTCATGGCAATCGGCTTCCATGAACAGGATGGCTCGATCCCGCTTTCCGCGATCAACACGCGAATGCCACGCTCGCCCAGGGCCTGCAGGGCGTCGACCAGTTCATCATGGGACTCGGCCGGCACGGCGATGCGCAGGATCCCGGCGAACTGCCCGGCCATCCGCGACATGCGGCTTTCCAGCCAATTGCCGTTATGCTCGGCGATGGTTTGGGCGATACGCTCGACCTGCCCGGCCTTGTCGGCGGCAATGACGGTGAGAACAAGATGGTTCACGCGGACGACCCTCTGCAATACCCGTGGAAACGCCGCTGGCAGCATGGCGTCGGGTCAGTATAGGCAAGGCGCGGCAACCTGCCGCAGAGGAACGGAAAAGCGAATCGTGTACTGTTTTAAGATTTATCTGGAACAATCCACACGTTTTTTGCGAACATATCCTTTCCCAGCGTGACCCCATGCGACCAAACGGTCGCAGAACGACGTATTTAGTCTAATTTTCACATGCGCAGCGCATCATGTAGTATGCCGCAGCGTGGACTACAAAACGTTCCGATCGATGTCTGCCAAGCGCCTGTGAAAATGCGCAACCGCCCTCCAGCCAGCCTGGCGGGCCGCATCCAGTCGCCCGTCAGGGCATGTCCTGGTGCCGTGTTTAGAGAAGCGCGCAAGGCATAAATAGAAAAGCGATATAGCTGAGCAGAGTGAGGCAAGCAATGACTGAACACGTTCAAGTCGGTGGCCTTCAGGTCGCCAAAGTCCTGTTCGACTTCGTGAACAACGAAGCGATTCCCGGAACCGGCGTCAGCGCCGAGAAGTTCTGGGCAGGTGCGGAAAAGATCATCCACGACCTCGCTCCAAAGAACAAAGCCCTGCTGAGCAAACGCGACACCCTGCAAGCGCAGATCGATGCCTGGCACCAGGCGCGCAAAGGCCAGGCCCATGACGCCGCGGCCTACAAGGCTTTCCTTCAGGAAATTGGTTATCTGCTGCCAGAAGCGTCGGATTTCCAGGTGTCCACCCAGAATGTCGACGAAGAAATCGCCGTGATGGCCGGCCCGCAGCTGGTGGTTCCGGTGATGAACGCCCGTTTCGCCCTGAACGCCTCGAACGCCCGCTGGGGCTCGCTGTATGACGCGCTGTACGGCACCGATGCCATCAGCGAAGAAGGCGGCGCCGAAAAGGGCAAGGGCTACAACAAGGTCCGCGGCGACAAGGTCATCGCCTTCGCCCGCGCCTTCCTCGACGAATCCGCGCCACTGGCCGCCGGCTCCCACGTCGACGCCACCCGCTACAGCATCGAAGGCGGCAAACTGATCGTCGCCCTCAAGGGTGGCAGCAACAGCGGCCTGCGTGACGACGCGCAACTGATCGGCTTCCAGGGCCAGGCCAGCGAGCCGACCGGCATCCTGCTCAAGCACAACGACCTGCACTTCGAAATCCAGATCGACCCGACCACCCCAGTCGGCCAGACCGACGCCGCCGGCGTGAAGGACATCCTGGTCGAAGCCGCCCTGACCACCATCATGGACTGCGAAGACTCTGTCGCTGCCGTGGATGCCGACGACAAGGTCGTGGTCTATCGCAACTGGCTGGGCCTGATGAAGGGCGACCTGGCGGAAAGCGTAAGCAAGAACGGCCAGACCTTCACCCGCACCATGAACCCGGACCGCGAGTACACCGCGCCGAACGGTGGCACTGTCACCCTGCACGGTCGTTCGCTGCTGTTCGTGCGCAACGTCGGTCACCTGATGACCATCGACGCGATCCTCGACAAGGACGGTAACGAAGTGCCCGAGGGCATCCTCGACGGCCTGGTCACCAACCTCGCGGCGATGCACAACCTGAACGGCAACACCTCGCGCAAGAACAGCCGCAAGGGTTCGGTGTACATCGTCAAGCCGAAGATGCACGGCCCGGAAGAAGCCGCGTTCACCAACGAGCTGTTCGGCCGCATCGAAGACATGCTGGGCCTGCCGCACAACACCCTGAAAGTCGGGATCATGGACGAGGAGCGCCGCACCACGGTCAACCTCAAGGCATGCATCAAGGCCGCCAGCGAGCGCGTAGTGTTCATCAACACCGGCTTCCTCGACCGGACCGGCGACGAGATCCACACCTCCATGGAAGCCGGCGCGATGGTGCGCAAGGGTGCCATGAAGGCGCAGAAATGGATCGGCGCCTACGAGAACTCCAACGTCGATATCGGCCTGGCCACCGGCCTGCAAGGCCGTGCCCAGATCGGCAAGGGCATGTGGGCCATGCCGGACCTGATGGCCGACATGCTGGAGCAGAAGATCGCCCACCCGCTGGCCGGTGCCAACACCGCCTGGGTACCGTCGCCGACCGCTGCGGCCCTGCACGTGCTGCATTACCACAAGGTCAACGTCAAGGAACGCCAGGCCGAACTGGCCAAGCGTGCCCCGGCGTCCGTGGACGACATCCTGACCATCCCGCTGGCACCGGACACCAACTGGTCCGCCGAGGAAATCCGCAACGAGCTGGACAACAATGCCCAGGGCATCCTCGGCTACGTGGTGCGCTGGATCGACCAGGGCGTGGGTTGTTCGAAGGTGCCGGACATCAACGATGTCGGCCTGATGGAAGACCGCGCCACATTGCGCATCTCCGCCCAGTTGCTGGCCAACTGGCTGCGACATGGCGTGGTGACCGAAGCGCAGGTAGTGGAAGGCCTGAAGCGCATGGCGCCGGTGGTGGACAAGCAGAACGCCAACGACCCGCTGTACCGCCCGATGGCACCGGACTTCGACAACAACATCGCCTTCCAGGCGGCGGTCGAGCTGGTAGTGGAAGGTGCCAGGCAGCCGAACGGCTACACCGAGCCGGTGCTGCATCGTCGTCGTCGCGAGTACAAGGCGCGTAACGGCCTGTAAGTGATGGGTCGACCAGGCAATGATTGTCCTGGTCGGCGCGGTCCTGTGGGAGCGGGTTCACCCGCGATTGTGGTAGTGAATTCACCGACGTAATCGCGGCGGTCCGGCGATCCGGTAAACCCGCTCCCACAGGGTCCGTGCAAAGGCTTCTTTTCAGCTGATCCCCAGCTCCCGCCGCACCAACTCCATCAATTTCCCCACCTCGATCGGCTTGAGCAGGAAGTCCACGACGCTCAGGTGCATCGCGGTGATCGCGTCCTGCACCCCGGCATCCCCGGAAATGATGATGATCGGCAGCTCCGCCCGCTCCGACTCGCGCACCTTGCCGATCAGTTCCAGGCCATCGAAGGGCCCCATTCGCAAATCGGTGACCAGCAATCCGATGCGCCGGTCGCGCAGGATCGTCTTCAGCGCCTCGCGCGCATCGGTCAGGGCAAGGCATTCGATGCCTTCGGCCTGGAGGTACTGGGCCAGCAACTCGCTGGCGTCTTCATCATCATCGACGACCAGCACTTTCTGCGGCCGGGCGGGCGGTGCGGACACTTCCGCCAGGGCCTCGCGCTCTGCGTCGCTCAGTAAATCGTCGTGGTCAGGCATGGGCATCTCATTGGTTCCAGAGCACGCAAAAGCTCATTTATCAAGTTCAGACCGCAAACAGAGCGCTTGCAACCTGCATTTCGTCGGCGCCCTAGACTTACGTCCAATGGGCACCCGGCCCTTGCACATCCGACCATGGCGGCAATAACAACAATCGGTTTCGCCCACGAGACCCCGAGACGGTGCCGTTGATGAGCAAAATGGACGCGTTCGACCAGGCCGGTAAAACCGCGGTAATGCAGAACATCCAGGGGACCATGCAGTTCCTGCAGCGCTTTCCGCCGTTCAACCAGATGGAAAACGCCCATCTGGCGTACCTGGTGGAACAGTGCCAGCTGCGCTTCTACGCCGCCGGGGACAGCATCATCAAACCCGCCGACGGCCCCGTCGAGCACTTCTTCATCGTCAAGCAGGGCCGCGTGGTCGGCGAGCGCACCCATGTGGTCAAGGGCGGCACGGAAACCACCTTCGAAATCACCCGCGGCGAATGCTTCCCGCTGGCCGCCCTGCTCGGCGAAAGGGCTACCCGCACCGAGCATATCGCCGGCGAGGACACCTTCTGCCTGCAACTGAACAAGGCCGCCTTTATCCGCCTGTTCGCCCTGTCCGATGTGTTTCGGGATTTTTCCCTGCGTGGCGTGAGCAGCCTGCTCGACCAGGTCAACCAGCAGGTCCAGCGCCGTGCCGTGGAAACCCTGGGCAACCAGTATTCACTCAACACCCGCCTCGGTGAACTGGCGATGCGTCATCCGGTGGTCTGCACGCCGGCAACCAGCCTGCGCGAAGCGGTGCGGATGATGGATGAGAGCCAGGTCGGCAGCATCGTGATCGTCGATGAGCAGCGCTTTCCGGTGGGCATCTTTACCTTGCGCGACCTGCGCCAGGTGGTGGCACGCGCCGAAACCGACCTTGACTCGGCGGTGTCCGGGCACATGACGGCCTCGCCGTTCTACCTGCCGCCCCAGGCCAGCGCCTTCGATGCCGCCATTGCCATGACCGAACGCCACATCGCCCACGTCTGCCTGGTAGAGGACCGCCGCCTGTGCGGCGTGGTTTCCGAGCGCGACCTGTTTTCCCTGCAACGGGTCGATCTGGTTCACCTGGCCCGCACCATCCGCAGCGCGCCGCGCCTGGACAACCTGGTCGCCCTGCGCGGCGAGATCGGCCAGTTGGTGGAGCGCATGCTGGCCCACGGCGCCTCCTCGACGCAGATCACCCACATCATCACCCTGCTCAACGACCACACCGTATGCCGGGTGATCGAACTGGCGATCGAGGACAAGGGCGACCCCGGCGTACCTTTCTCCTGGCTGTGCTTCGGCAGCGAAGGCCGCCGCGAGCAGACACTGCACACCGACCAGGACAACGGCATCCTCTTCGAGGCGAAGGACGCGGTGGAAGCCGCCGCGATCCGCGAGCGCCTGCTGCCCCTGGCCCAGCGCATCAACCAGGACCTGGCGCAATGCGGCTTCAGCCTGTGCAAGGGCAACATCATGGCCGGCAACCCGGAGCTGTGCCTGTCGCGCAGCGAATGGGCCCGGCGCTTCTCCGCATTCATCCGCGAGGCGACCCCGGAAAACCTGCTGGCCTCGAGCATTTACTTCGACCTGCGGGTGGTCTGGGGCGATGACCGGGGCTGCGAGCAACTGCGCCACGGCATCCTTGAACAGGTCGCCGACAACCGCCTGTTCCAGCGCATGATGGCCGACAACGCGCTGCGCCAGAAACCGCCCGTGGGCCGCTTCCGCGAATTCGTCCTGACCCGCAGCGGCAATGACAAGGCCGCCACCCTCGACCTCAAGGTCCAGGGCCTGACGCCTTTCGTCGATGGCGCACGCCTGCTGGCCCTGGCCCACGGCATCAGCGCCAACAACACCCTGGAGCGCCTGCGCCAACTGGTGGAAAAAGAGGTGATCGACCCACTGGACGGCGGTGCCTTCGAGGAGGCGTATCACTTCATCCAGCAGACCCGCATGCAGCAGCACCAGATCCAGACCCGGCAGAACCTTCCCTACTCCAACCGCGTCGATCCGGACGACCTGAACGACCTGGACCGGCGCATCCTGCGTGAATCCCTGCGGCAGGCCCAGCGCCTGCAAAGCAGCCTGGCGCTGCGGTACCAGCTATGAGCCTGTTCGCCTGGCTGCGTCCCGCCCAACCCACCCTGCAGGACGACCAGCGCCAGCGTCTGGCCCGGCTGGCTGCCGCGCCCGTCCTGGACGAGCGGCCCCTGCGCCAGCAGCGCTGGGTGGTGCTGGACCTGGAAACCAGCGGCCTCAACCTTAACCGCGACCAGGTGTTGTCCATCGGCGCGGTGGTGATCGAGGACGGCGCCATCGACTTCGGCCAGCAATTCGAACGCACCCTGCACCGTCACGACCACAAGCTGGCGCCCAGCGTGCTGATCCACGGCCTGGCACCCAGCGCCATCGCCGCGGGGTGCGATCCGGCGCAAGCCTTGCTGGACCTGATGGAGTTCATCGGCGACAGCCCGCTGCTGGCTTTCCACGCCGGGTTCGACCAGCGCATGCTGGGCCGCGCACTCAAGGACAGCCTCGGCTACAAGCTCCAGCACCCGTTCATGGATGTCGCCGAACTGGCACCGCTGCTCAACCCGGACGTTGTGCTACGGGACGCCGGGCTCGATGACTGGATCGCTCATTTCGGCCTGCAGGTCGAGGAACGCCACAACGCCAGCGCCGATGCCCAGGTTACTGCCGAAATCGCCTTGATCCTGTTCAGCCAGGCCCGACGCCAGTTGCTCGACAGTCCGCGGCAGCTGGAACAGCGCCTGCAAGGCTGGCGGCGCAAGCGCCAGCAGCATCACGGTTTGTAAGACCTTTCCCGGAAAGACCAACGAGCAATCCGATAAGCGTTAATTGCACAGTGCTAGCTGCTCTGACACAATCGCGAATAATTCTCGTTAGTTAACACTTTCTTTTTCCGGGGAACGCCTTGTCGTCCGTACCTAGCCCTCACAGCGAGCTGGTTGGCGCACTGTACCGCGATCACCGCAGCTGGCTGCTCGCCTGGCTGCGCCGCAACCTCGCCAGCGCCGAACGTGCCGAAGACCTGAGCCAGGACACCTTCGTTCGTCTGCTCGGCCGCGACGAGCTGACCGCCCCGCGCCAGCCGCGGGCGTTCCTGATGGCGGTGGCCAAAGGGCTGCTGTTCGACCATTTCCGCCGCACCGCGCTGGAACAGGCCTATCTGGACGAACTGCTGCTGATGCCCGAGGCCGAGCACCCGTCTCCGGAAGCCCTGCACCTGATCCTCGAAGACCTTAAGGCCATCGACCGTCTGCTCGGCAAGCTGTCGAGCAAGGCCCGCGCGGCCTTCCTGCACAGCCGCCTGGACGGCATGAGCCACGCCGAGATCGCCGACAGGCTCGGCGTTTCGGTAGCACGGGTGCGCCAGTACCTGGCCCAGGGCATGCGCCAGTGCTACATCGCCCTGTACGGCGAGCCGACATGAAGGGGATGAATGGTGCACCGGTCTCGGCCCCGGTGCTCGATGCCGCGATCAACTGGCAATTGTGCTTCGATGCCGGCAGCGACAGCGCCCAGCAGCGGGCCGAGTTCGAGCGCTGGCATGCCGCGAGCGAGGAGCACGCCCGGGCCTGGCGACAACTGGGCATGCTCGACCAGCGTTTCGCCGCGGCCGCGGGCCCGGCACGCAAGGCCTTGCAGCAATCCCGCGTCGGCCTGCGCCAGCGCGTGCGCAAGCTCGGCGGCGGGCTGGCCAGCCTGGTACTGCTGGGTGGCCTGCTCAACTGGATCAACCTGCACCAGCCGCTGGGCTACTGGCTCGCCGACCAACGCACCGGCACCGGCGAAACCCGCAGCCTGCGCCTGGACGACGGCACCCTGGTCAGCCTTGCCACGCACTCCGCCGTGGATATCCGCTTCACGGCCAAGGAGCGCCTGATCGTCCTGCACGATGGCGAGATCTCCGTCGAGACCGGACACAAGGACAACGACCGACGGCCCTTCGTGGTCGCTACCGACGACGGCCGCCTGCGTGCCCTGGGCACCCGTTTCCTGGTGCGCCTGGAGAGCGACGGCACGCGGTTGAGCGTGTTGCAGTCGGCAGTCGCGGCCAAGCCGCAGGACAGCGGCGAGGAGCAGGTGGTGCAGGAAGGTCACCAGGTGTTGATGAACCATGAGCGCCTGGGGCGGATCGACACACTCGCGGTCGGGGCCGACGCCTGGACCCGCGGCATGCTGGTGGTGGACAACGTGCGGCTGGCAGATCTGGTCGGCGAACTGGGTCGTTATCGCACCGGATACCTGGGCGTGGCACCGGAAGTGGCGGACCTGCGCATCACCGGAAGCTTCCCGCTGCATGACACCGACCTGGCGCTGAAGTCGTTGTTGCCGACCTTGCCGGTGCAGGTGCAGCAGCGCACGCCATGGTGGGTGACCGTGGTGGCTCGCGCAGACAAATAAGTGCTGTGCCTATCGCTGGCAACGCCAGCTCCCACAGGGAATATGCGATCCCTGTGGGAGCTGGCGTTGCCAGCGATCAGGCCCTCACAAACACCACCGAAATCTAAATCAAAAATATTTTCACTAACCCCTATCACTTTTCGTTTTTCGTTCGGCATGGAGGCTACTCAGTACAAAATTCCCGTCGAGGACCCGCATGACCCGCTCAATCGAAAGCCTCCTGCGCCCCAGCCTGCTGGCCATGGCCATCACCATCGCCGCCCCCCTGGCCGCCACGCCGCTGCTCGCCGCCGAACAGACCCAAAGCTACAACCTGCCGGCGGCCCCGCTGGCCAGCACCCTGACCCGGATCGCCAGCCAGGCAGGAATCGCCCTGACGCTGGATCCGGCATTGGCCAGCGGCAAGAGCTCGGCACCGGTCAACGGCCAGTACGATGGCGTCAGCGCCATGCAACAGGCCCTGCGCGGCACCGGTCTGCAACTGCAACAAAGCAGCGTCGGCACCTACAGCCTGGTAGCGATTCCAGAGGGCACCCTGGCCCTGCCGGAAACCGAGATCAACGCCGCCGGCAATTACGAAAGCGCCTGGGGCGCGGTCGAAGGCTACACCGCCACCCGCTCCGCCGCTGGCACCAAGACCGACACCGCCATTGCCGAGATTCCTCGCTCGATGACCGTGGTCACTCGCCAGCAGATGGAGGACCGCCCGGTCCTCAACCTCAACGATGCACTGCGCTATGCCGCCGGCGTGCAAAGCAGCGGCTACGGCTCCGACTCGCGCAGCGACTGGCTGCTGGTTCGCGGCTTCGTGCCAACCCAGTTCCTCGACGGCCTGCCGTTGCCACGGGGCAACTACGCCACGCCGAAGATCGAGACCTGGAACCTCGAGCGCGTCGCCGTCCTGCGCGGCCCGGCCTCCTCGGTCTATGGCCAGACCCCGCCCGGCGGCCTGGTGGACATGGTCACCCGTCGCCCGCAAGCCGAAAGCAGCAATGAATTGGAAGTCCAGGTCGGCAGCAACGAACACCGCCAGATCAACTTCGACAGCACCGGCAAGATCGACGACGACGGCCAATTCCTCTACCGCGTCAGCGGTACCGTGCGCGACAGCAACGCTCCGGTCGACCACATCCCGGACAAACGCTACAACCTGGCGCCGAGCGTCACCTGGAATATCAACGATGATACCCGGCTGACCTTCATCTCCCAGTTCACCCGGGACGATACCGGTATCACCGGGCAGTTCCTGCCGCTGCAAGGAACCAAGATCGACAGCGCCGCAGGCAAGATTTCCCATCACAAGAACCTTGGCGATCCGGACTGGGAATCCTACGACCGCACCTACTACGCCCTTGGCTACGCCTTCGAGACCCGGCTCAACGACACCTGGCAGTTCCGCCAGAACCTGCGCTACACCCGCAACGAGCTGGACTTCAAGGGCATCACCGCCGGTGGCAGTATCTGGCCAGCCGGCCCGGACCAGGCCGTACAACCGGATGGCACAGTCGCCCGCACCGCCGGTATCGTCGAGGAAGACATCGGCCAGTTCGCCGTGGACAACAATTTCCAGGCCGATTTCCAGACCGGCGCAATCAGCCACACCCTGCTGCTCGGCCTCGACCACCAGCGCTCCACCTCCGATGCGCGCTGGCGCTGGGGCTCGGCCGGCGTGCCGTCGAGCAACATCCACAAGCCGATCTACGGACAGGACTTCTCCAACGTCACGTACTTCGACATGTACGACTACACCCAAAAGATCCAGCAGACCGGTCTGTACATCCAGAACCAACTGGCCCTGGACAACTGGCGCCTGACCCTGGGCGGTCGTGAAGACTGGGTGCACAACGGCACCACCTTCCACAACCTGGGCGACGCCACCAACACCCTGCGCGACAAGCAGTTCAGCGGCAACGCGGCCCTGAGCTACGTGTTCGACAACGGCATCACCCCGTACATCTCCTACGCCGAGTCGTTCCAGCCGGCCATCGGCACCCAGGTCGCCAGTACCGGCACCTTCAAGCCGACCGAAGGCAAGCAATACGAACTGGGCGTGAAGTACCAGCCGCCAGGCAGCAAGACCCTGCTGACCGCTGCGGTATTCGACCTGACCCAGCAAAACATGTCGGTCACCGAGGCCAATATCACCCGCCAGGTCGGTGAAGTGCGCAACCGTGGCCTGGAGCTGGAAGCCACGTCCGACGTGACCGAGAGCCTCAAGCTGGTGGCCTCGTACACCTATAACGACAGCGAAATCACCAAGGGCACCGCAGAAGAGAAAGGCAAGCGCATGGCCCAGGTGCCACGCAACCAGGCCACCGCCTGGGCCGACTACACCTGGCGCAGCGGCCTGCTCGACGGCTTCGGCGTTGGTGCCGGGGTGCGCTATGTCGGCGACACCTACGGCAACACCACCAACACCTACTGGGGTCATGTAGGTTCCTACACCGTCTACGATGCCTCGGTGCACTACGACCTGGGCCGCGTCAACAGCAGCCTCAAGGGCATGACCGTGGCGGTGGACGCGAAGAACCTGTTCAACAAGGACTACCTGTCCACCTGCGACGGCTACTACTGCTACTACGGCGACGAGCGCAACGTGGTGGCCAGCGTGAACTACAAGTTCTAAGCCGGGATGAAGAGCAAGACCATCCGCCGCTGGTCCGCAGTCCACAGCTGGACCAGCCTGATCTGCACCCTGTTCCTGCTGCTCCTGGCAGTAACGGGGCTGCCGCTGATCTTCCATCACGAGATCGACCACCTGCTGGGCGATGCGCCCGAGTTGCAGGAGATGCCTGCCGACACGCCCAGGCTGGACCTCCAACAGCTTGTCCTGAAGGCCGAGGCACACCGCCCGGGCGAGGTGATGCAGTACTTCGGCTGGGACGAGGACGACAGCAACGGCGTGGTGGCGATCATGGCGGCCAGCGCCGGCACCGAGCCGAACTCGTCGCATACCTTCATGCTCGACGCCCGTACCGGCGAGGCGGTGGAAATGCCGTCGGCCAACGGCGGCTTCATGATGGTCATGCTGCGCCTGCACGTGGACATGTTCGCCGGGCTGCCAGGCAAGCTGCTGCTGGCCTTCATGGGCGTGCTGTTCGTGGTGGCGATCATTTCCGGGGTGGTGCTCTACGCACCCTTCATGCGCCGCCTGGACTTCGCCACCGTGCGCCATGAAAAGGCTCGGCGTACGCGCTGGCTCGACCTGCATAACCTGATCGGCATCGTCACCCTGACCTGGGCCTTGGTGGTCGGCATGACCGGGGTGATCAGCGCGCTGTCCGACCTGGTCATCGCCGCCTGGCGCAACGACAGCCTGGCACAGATGGTCGCGCCGTACCGGGATGCGCCGCCGCTGACCGAACCGGCTCCGGTCAGCCGGGTCCTGGATATCGCAGCCGGAGCCGCGCCGGGCATGCAGCCGGACTTCATCGCCTTCCCGGGCACGCGCTTCTCCAGCGAGCACCACTATGCGGTGTTCATGAAAGGCAGCACGCACCTGACCTCGCACCTGCTGACGCCGGTATTGATCGATGCCAGCACCCTGAAGGTCACGGCCGTGGGCGAGCGCCCCTGGTACATGGATGCCATGGGCCTGTCGGCGCCCCTGCATTTCGGCGACTACGGCGGCCGCCCCATGCAGATGCTCTGGGCAGCGCTGGATGTGCTGACCATCATCGTGCTGGGCAGCGGGCTGTACCTGTGGTGGGTGCGCCGACGGACGGAGGTGGGCCGATGAACTGGAAGGTATTCGGCATGCCGCTGCTGATCGGCGTGCTCGGCGCGGCGGGGCTGTTTGCCGCGCTGCTCGGGGATGGCTGGTGGGATGTCCTGTCCTGGGTTGGGCTGGGGTTGCCGGCGTGGTATGGGTTCAGGGGGTTCTTCAGGTCTCCCTGAATATCCAGCGGCCAGTGCGGTCCTTGTGGGAGCGGGTTCACCCGCGATTGCGGTGGTGGCCACACTGACGCAATCGCGGGTGAACCCGCTCCCACAGGGTCCGCGTACGGCCTCTGCGTCGGTGCTAGGGAACATTCCCCCAAAATCCCGATCCAACCCTCGTTTTCCCTGCCTTTCCCGGCTGACGAGGTTCCTCTCCATGAAACGCTTCGCCCTGGTCTCCTTCCTGGCCCTGGCTGCCACCCCGGTGTTCGCCTTCAATCTCGGCGATGCGGCCAACGCCATCTCGACCATTCAAGGCCAGCAGAACAAGGCTCCGGTCCAGGCGCCCGAAGCCTCGGCCAACCTGCTCAATACCCTGGGCAGTCAATTGAACATCACGCCCGAGCAAGCCATCGGCGGCACCGGTGCCCTGCTGGGCCTGGCGCGCAACCAGCTCAGCGGCAGCGACTACGAACAACTGAGCAAGGCGGTACCGGGCCTGGACATGCTGTCCGGGGACAACGCCCTGGGCGGGCTGGCGGGGCTGGGTGAACTGCTCGGCAAGAGCGGAGAAAGCTCGGCCCTGGGCAATGCCCTGGGTGGCAATGTGAAGAACGGCACCGACCTGAACAACGCCTTCAGCGCACTGGGCATGGATATCGGGATGATCGGCCAGTTCGCCCCGCTGATCCTGCAATACCTCGGCCAGCAGGGCGTGGCCGGTTCGCTGCTGCAGAGCCTGGCCGGCATCTGGGGCCACGGCACTACCGCACCGCTGGCCCCGACGCCGCGCTCATCGGTTTAATTCGGCGCGCAGGCGCTCGATGCGCTCGTCCTTGTCGTGCCACAGCTGGTTGACCCAGGCCTGCACGGCCTGGCGCACGGCGGGGTCGGTTTCGTAGTCGCCGGCCCACAGCGCCGGGTCCAGCTCGCGCACCTCGATATCGACGATCACCCGCGGGATCGAGCCGCTGACCAGGTCCCAGAACCCCGGGGCCTTGTCGCCCGGATAGACGATGGTCACGTCCAGCAGCGCATCCAGCTGTTCGCCCAGCGCCGCCAGGACGAACGCCACCCCGCCCGCCTTGGGCTTGAGCAGGTGCTTGTACGGCGACTGCTGCGCCGCACGCTTGGCCTCGGTGAACCGGGTGCCTTCAAGGTAGTTCACCACTGTCACCGGCTGGCGCTTGAACAGCTCGCAGGCGGCCTTGGTGATTTCCAGGTCCTGGCCCTTGAGGTGCGGGTGCTTGTCGAGAAAGGCCTTGCTGTAGCGCTTCATGAACGGGTAATCCAGCGCCCACCAGGCCAGGCCCAGCAGCGGCACCCAGATCAGTTCCTTCTTCAGGAAGAACTTGAAGAACGGGATCTTGCGGTTGAGCACCTGGATCAACGCCGGGATATCCACCCAGGTCTGGTGGTTGCTGACCGCCAGGTACGAGGTGTCCAGGCGCAGGTTCGAGTTGCCGCGCACATCCCAGACCGTAGGAATGCACAGGGCGAAGATCAGCTTGTCGATCTCGGCCCAGGTCTCGGCGAACCACATCACCATCCATGACGCGTAGTCGCGGTAGCGACCGGGCAGGACCAGCTTGAGCAAGGCGAAAACCATCAGCGGCCCGATAAGGACCAGGGTGTTGAGCAACAGCAACAGGGTGACGAAACTGCCGGTGAGCAGGCGACGCATAAGTCGACTCTTATCGTGGGAAAACAGTCGGCCATTTTAAGCAGCCGGGTGAGGAACACCAAACGCCACCGGCATACGGTCACAGACAAATGTTTCACATTGTGTTGTTTACAGTCTGTTGCCGAACCTGTAGCCCAACGGCAGTCTAAGCACTGTCACGATCCCAGGAAGCACTGCATTGAAACCACTGATTGCCCTGCTCGGCCTGCTGTCCCTGCCGGTGATGGCCGCCGAGCCCGACCTGTATGGCCGCTACGAATACATCGGCGTTGCCGATATCGGCCAGACCTTCAAGGCCAAGATGGACACCGGTGCGCTGACCGCCTCGCTGTCGGCCAGGAACATCGAGCAGTTCACCCGTGACGGCGAGGACTGGGTGCGTTTCCGCCTGGCCACCAAGGACGCCGACGACAAGGTCTACGAACACAAGCTCGCGCGCATGAGCAAGATCAAGAACCGCGCCGACGAAGAGGACGAGGAAGGCGCCGATATCGCCCACCGCCCGGTGATCGACCTGGAACTGTGCCTGGGCGACGTCAAGCGCACCGTCGAGGTCAACCTCACCGACCGCAGCAGCTTCAACTACCCGCTGCTGATTGGCGCCAAGGCCCTGCGCGAGTTCAACGCCGCGGTCAACCCGGCCCGTCGCTACACCGCCGGCAAACCCGGCTGCTGACGCAGCAGTTGCAAGCTGCACGCGATAAGCGGCAAGCAAAGGCAGATCGCTTTACACTTGCAGCTTCCCACTTGCCGCTTGCAACTGCCCATGCCCCACATCCTCATCGTTGAAGACGAAGCAGCGATCGCCGACACCCTGGTCTTCGCCCTGCAAGGCGACGGCCACAGCACCGAGTGGGTCAGCCTCGGCCAACGGGCTCTGGAACGCCTGCGCCAGCAGCCGGCGGACCTGGTGATCCTGGACATCGGCCTGCCGGATATCAGTGGCTTCGAGACCTGCCGGCAACTGCGATGCTTCAGCGAGGTGCCGGTGATGTTCCTCAGTGCCCGCGACAGCGAGATCGACCGGGTGGTGGGCCTGGAAATCGGCGCCGACGACTATGTGGTCAAGCCCTTCAGCCCGCGTGAAGTCAGCGCCCGGGTGCGCGCCATCCTCAAGCGCATGGCGCCAGCGCCTGCCCTCGCCCCGGCACCGGCCAGCACGCCGTTCAGCCTCGACACCCTGCGCATGCAGATCCACTACCGCGAGCAGTTGCTCAACCTGACCCGCCATGAATTCCGCCTGCTGCAATGCCTGTTGGCGCAACCGGAGCGGGTGTTCAGCCGCGAGCAGTTGCTCGATGCCGTGGGGGTGTCCGCCGACGCCGGCTACGAGCGCACCATCGACAGCCATATCAAGAGCCTGCGCGCCAAGCTGCGCGGGGTCGCCGCCGATGCCGAGCCAATCCAGACCCACCGCGGCCTGGGCTACAGCTACAACCCGGCGCACGCCTGATGCGCCTGGGTACCCGCATCTTCCTGGTGTACTTCCTGTTCGTCGGGCTGACCGCCTGGTTCGTCCTCAACACCGTGCGTGAACAGGTACGCCCGGCGGTGCGCCAGTCCACCGAGGAAACCCTGGTGGACACCGCCAACCTGCTCGCCGAGATCCTGCGTGACCAGGTCAAGGCCGGGACACTCGGCCAGAGCGAGTTGCCGCACGTGCTCAAGGCCTACGGCCAACGCCGGCCCAACGCGGATATCTGGGGCCTGGCCAAGACCGAGGTCAATCACCGCATCTACGTTACCGACGCCAAGGGCATCGTTCTGCTCGACTCTGCCGGCGAGGCTGTAGGCCAGGACTATTCGCGCTGGAACGACGTCTACCTGACCCTGCGCGGCCAGTACGGTGCGCGCTCGACCCGCAGCGATCCCGACGATCCCGACTCGTCGGTGATGCACGTGGCGGCGCCGATCCGCGATGGTGAAACCCTGATCGGCGTGGTCACCGTGGCCAAGCCCAACCTGTCGCTCAAGCCCTACGTCGATCGCTCGGAGAAACGCCTGATCACCCTCGGCATCGGCCTGATCGTCCTCGGCCTGCTGGTCGGCGCGGCGCTGTCCTGGTGGCTGGCGCGCTCGCTGCGGCGCCTGACCCGTTATGCCCAGGCGGTCAGCGAGGGCGAGCGGGTCGCCCTGCCGCACTATCGCGGCGGCGAGCTGGCGATGCTGGCCGCCGCCGTGGAACGCATGCGCACCCAGCTGGAAGGCAAGGACTACGTCGAACGCTACGTGCACACCCTGACCCATGAGTTGAAAAGCCCGCTGGCCGCGATCCGTGGCGCCAGCGAGCTGCTGCAGGGGCCGATGAGCGAAGAGCAGCGGCAGCGCTTCGCCAGCAATATCGAAAGCGAAAGCGCGCGCATGCAGCAACTGATCGAGCGCCTGCTGGACCTGGCCCAGGTCGAGCAGCGCCAGGGCCTGGAAGATCAACAGCAGGTGGCCGTGGCGGCGCTGGTCGATGAACTGCTGATGGCGCGCGGCGCGCGCATCGAAAGCGCCGGCTTGCAGGTCCGGCAACGCATCCCGGCCGTGGCCCGGCTGTACTGCGAGCCCTTCCTGATGCGCCAGGCCATCGGCAACCTGCTGGAAAACGCCCTCGATTTCACCCCGCCCGGTGGTTTGCTGGTGTTCGAGCTGGAGCAGGATGCGCAGCGCGTGGCCCTGAGCCTGTTCAACCAGGGCGAGGCCATCCCCGACTACGCCCTGGGCCGGCTCAGCGAACGGTTCTATTCGCTGCCGCGCCCGGGCACGGGCCGCAAGAGCACCGGCCTGGGCCTGAATTTCGTCGAGGAAGTGCTGCACTTGCATGGCGGCTCGCTGGAGATCGCCAATGTCGAGGATGGGGTGCGCGTGCGGCTATGGCTGCCGGCCAGTCGCCTGGGCTGAATCTCTCCACACAAGCTCCACACAAGCTCCCGAAAGCCTCCACATAGCGCCGCCAGACTGGGCTCCTTCTCAAGCGGAGCCCTTTGCATGAACAAGTCACTAAGCCTGAAACTCGGCACCATCGCCTTGCTGGTGGTGGTGCTGCTGATCCCGCTGGTCATGATCGGCGGCCTTATCGATGAACGCCAGGCCCTGCGCGACAGCGTGGTCGAGGATATCGCGCAAAGCGCCAGCCGCGCCCAGCAGATCAGCGGGCCGCTGCTGGTGGTGCCGTACAGCAAGTACGAGCGGGTATGGAAGATCCAGGATGGCAAGAGTTTCCAGACCGCCGAGGTGACCAGGAGCTACCTGGTGTTTCTCCCCGAGCGTTTCGTCCTCGACGGCAGCGCCAGCACCGAACTGCGCTCGCGGGGCATCTACCAAGCGCGGCTGTTCCATGCGCAGAGCCGGATCAGCGGGCAGTTCAAGGTTCCGGCCAACTGGGGCATCACCAGCGACCTGGACGACTACCGCTTCGACAAGCCCTTCATCGCCGTGGGCATCAGCGATATCCGCGGCATCCAGAACGGCCTGCAACTGCAGCTCGACGGCCGCACCCTGGACTTCGCCGCCGGCAGCCGGCTGGACTGGCTGGGCGGCGGCGTGCACGCGGTGATCGACAACCTCGACAGCAAGGCAGAGATGCGCCTGGACTATGCCTTCGACCTCGACCTGCAAGGCACCGGGCAACTGCATGTGCTGCCGGTGGGCCGCAGCAGCAGCGTGACGCTCGCCGCCAACTGGCCGCATCCAAGCTTCATCGGCAACTACCTGCCCACCAGCCGCGAGATCGACGCGACGGGCTTCAAGGCGACATGGCAGACCTCGTTTTTCTCCACCAACCTCGAAGAAACCTTGGGCCGCTGCACTACCCAGCAGAACTGCGAGGGCTTCGCAAGCCGGGCGTTTGGCGTGAGCTTCGTCGACCCGGTGGACCAATACCTGAAGAGCGAGCGGGCGATCAAATACGCGCTGCTGTTCATCGCCCTGACCTTTGCCGGCTTCTTCCTCTTCGAGGTGCTGCGCAACCTCAGCGTGCACCCGATCCAGTACGCGCTGGTGGGCGCGGCCCTGGCGCTGTTCTACCTGTTGCTGCTGTCGTTGTCGGAGCACATCGGGTTTGGCCTGGCGTATCTGTTGTCGGCGGGCGGCTGTGTGCTGTTGATCGGTTTCTATCTGTGCCACGTGTTGCACAGCCGTGTGCGCGGGTTCGGTTTCGCTGGCGGGCTGGCGGTGTTGTATGCGCTGCTCTACGGGCTGTTGAGCGCCGAGGATTACGCGCTGCTGATGGGGGCCTTGCTGCTGTTCGCGCTGCTTGGGGTATTCATGGTGCTGACGCGGCGGCTGGACTGGTACCGGGCCGGGCAGGTGCAAGGATGAGCGGGCTCAGGGAGGACCGGGAGTTTGGGGAAGAGTTGGTGAAGGGGATCAGGGTCTTGTGGAACGCACAGGTGCTGCTGGCCCATCACCTTGTGGGAGCTGGCGTTGCCAGCGATAAGGCCCGGACAGGCAGCAGGGTTGAACCTGCTGCCGCCATCGCCGGCAACGCCGGCTCCCACAGGGTCCGGGGCGGCCCCGACATTGAGGATCAGGCCGGGACAGTCGCCTTCATCGAAGCCCGCTGACTGACCTCGGCATACCAGGCCGCCAGCTTCGGCTGCTGCTCGCGCCAGCCGAAGTCCGGCATGCGCAGGTCGATATAGCCCAGGGCGCAGGCCACGCCAATCGAAGCCACATCGAACGCCGAGGCGATCTCGGCGTAGTGGTTTTCTTCCAGATCCGCCAGCCCCCGGCGGATCTTGTCCGTCTGCGCCTCGACCCATTGGTCCCAACGCTTCTCCTCCGGACGCAGGAAGGTCTCGTAGCGGGTCAGCACCGCCGCATCCATCAGCGCGTCCGCCTGCGAGGCCAGGGTCAGGCGCCGCCAGCGCGCCGAGCCCTCGCGGGGAATCAGCGGATTGCCGACATGCTGCTGGTCGAGGAAGTCGATGATGACCCGGCTGTCATGCAGGACGCTGCCGTCCTCCAGGCGCAGGGCCGGGATCTTGCCCGACGGATTGCCCTGGTTCAGATCGGCGTCCGGGCTGACCGGGGTGATGTTGACCGATTGCACCGTGACCCGGTCCACCTGGCCGGTTTCATGCAGCACCACCATCACCTTGCGCACGAACGGCGACAGCGGCGAATGGAACAGCGTCATGCTCGACATCGTCGCTCCTCAGTTGTTTTGCAGGCTGGGCGGCAGGCAGACCCCGGTGCCACCGATGCCGCAGTAGCCATCGGGATTCTTCGCCAGGTACTGCTGGTGATAGGCCTCGGCGAAGTACACGGTCGGCGCCTGGTCGATCTCGGTGGTGATCTCGCCGAAGCCGGCCTTGTGCAGTTCCGCCTGGTACTGGTCGCGGCTGGCCTTGGCTTGTTCCAGTTGCTCCGGCGAGGTGCAGTAGATCACCGAGCGGTACTGGGTGCCGATGTCGTTGCCCTGGCGCATGCCCTGGGTCGGGTTGTGCAGCTCCCAGAACATCGCCAGCAGCTCGCGGTAGCTGACCTTGTCCTTGTCGAACACCACCAGCACCACTTCGGTGTGGCCGGTCAGGCCGGAGCAGACTTCTTCGTAGGTCGGATTCGGGGTGAAACCGCCTGCATAGCCGACCACGGTGCTGATCACCCCTTCACGCTGCCAGAAGCGTCGCTCCGCGCCCCAGAAGCATCCCAGGCCGAAGATGGCGAAGTCCACCGCGCCTTCGAAGAACGGGCCGAGCAGCGGCGTGTCCTTGAACACGAAGTGTTTTTCCGGCAGTGCCATCGGGGTTTCGCGGCCAGGCAGGGCCTGTTCAGCGGTTGGCAGGACGTTTTTATTCACGAGGATTTCCGAACGCAAGACCATGAACCCATTCCTCTCGTCAGGTAGGCGGGCAGCGCCAAGGCGCGGCCCTTATCGGGATAGACCGGTAGTGTGCCCGAGTGTTTCGCCGCTGTCAGGCGCTCGGGCCACGGGGATAGCGGCGCAGCTTGTCGACCAGTTCGTCGCCGGGGATCGGCCGGTCGAACAGGTAGCCCTGGCCGACATCGCAGCGGTGCCTGCGCAGGAACGCCAGTTGCTCCGCCGTCTCGATGCCCTCGGCGACCACCTTGAGCTTGAGGTTGTGGGCCATGGCCACCACCGCCGAGGTGATCTCCATGTCGTCCTGGCTGTCGGGGATGTCGTTGATGAAGCTGCGGTCGATCTTGATGATGTCGATGGGGAATTTCTTCAGGTAGCTCAACGACGAATAGCCGGTGCCGAAGTCGTCCATGGCCAGGGTCAGGCCGAGCTGCTTGAGCTGGTCCAGTTGGCGCCGGGTATCCTCGGTCGCCTCCAGCAGCAGGCCCTCGGTCAGTTCCAGCTCCAGCAGGTGCGGCGGCAGCGCTTCTTCCTGGAGGATATTGGCGATGGACGCGACCAGGTCCGGATCGGAGAACTGCTTGGGCGACAGGTTGATCGCCACCTGCAGGTTGCCCATGCCTTCGGCCGCCAGCTCCTGGCTCATGCGACAGGCCTGGCGCGCCACCCACTTGCCGATGGGGATGATCAGGCCGGTTTCCTCGGCCACGCTGATAAACTGGTCCGGCCGGATCATGCCCTTCTCCGGGTGGTTCCAGCGCAGCAGGGCTTCCAGGCCGAGCAAGCGCCCGGTTCGCAGGCACAGCTTGGGTTGGTAGAACACCTGCAACTCGTTCTGCGCCAGGGCGCGGCGCAGGTTGTTCTCGACGAACAGCTTATAGCTCGCCTCGGCATTCATTGCCTCGGTGAACACCTGGACCTGATGCTTGCCGCTGGCCTTGGCCTTGTGCAGGGCGAGGCCGGCGTTTTTCATCAGGGTCTGCGGGTCGCTGCCATGCAGCGGCGCGCAGGCAAGGCCCACGGAGCCGGTAACGTTGATCAGCTGGTTATCGACGAACATCGGCTTGTCGAGGG
This sequence comes from Pseudomonas bharatica, assembly GCF_048586865.1. Lineage (NCBI taxonomy): Bacteria > Pseudomonadati > Pseudomonadota > Gammaproteobacteria > Pseudomonadales > Pseudomonadaceae > Pseudomonas > Pseudomonas bharatica. The sequence goes on from NZ_JBMAWR010000015.1 coordinate 115,917, forward strand.
TATTGAGCAGTTGCTGGGCAATCTGCTGGCCGCTCTCCAGGTCGGTGTTGTTCAGCAGCACGGCGAACTCGTTACTGGCGAAGCGCGCCAGGCTGCCGCCCGGGTTGAGGCTGTTGCGCAAGCGTCGGGCCAGGCTGACCAGCAGCTTGTCGCCGGTCTGGTGGCCGAGGCTGTCGTTGATCCGCTTGAAGTTGTCGATATCCACCAGCAGCAGGCAGATCGGCGTATCGCTGTCGCGGGCGAAGCGCTCGTCGAGGTTGCGGATGAACGCCGGACGGTTGCCCAGGCCGGTCAGGTTGTCGGTGTAGGCCAGGCGCTCGATGCGCTGCTGGGCCAGCTTGCTCTGGGTGATGTCCTCGTAGATGCCGATGTAGTGGGTCAGTTCGCGATTATCGCCATACACCTTGGAAATCGACAGTTGCCCCCAGTACGGTTCGAGGTTCTTGCGGCGGCTCTTGAATTCGCCCTGCCAGCTGTTGCCCATCGCCAGGCTGGACTCGTCGGACAGCAGTTCGCTGAGATTCTCCAGCGCCGACAGCTCGGACAGCCGGTGCCCCTGGACCTCTTCCGAGCTGTATTGGGTGATCGCGGTGAAGCTCGGGTTGACGTACTCCACCACACCGTCGCGATTGACCAGCAGGAAGGCGTTGGCGCTCTGCTCCACCGCACGCTGGAACAGGTGCAGGGCGCTGGTCGCGGCACGGCGGTTGTGGTTGTTGATGACCTGGGCGAACTGGTCGGCCAGTTCGCCGGCAAAGGCGATCTCGTCGCTTTGCCAGGCCCGCGGGCTGCCGCCGTGCTCCAGGCAGAGCACGCCGACCACCTGGCCGTCGATACGGATGCTGGCGTCGAGCATGGCGATCACATCGCGCGGGCGCAGGCTCTCGGTGATATCCCGGGTGCGCGGGTCATGGCTGGCGTTGTGCGCGTCGATGGCGCGGCTGGTGTGCAGGGCTTCCAGGTAGTCCGGAAACAGGCCGGCGTCGATTGGCTCGGGCGTGCGGTACTCGCGGGTCTCGCGGTAGAACGCGGAGATCGGCTCCAGGCGCTGGCCTTCCAGGTACCACAGGCTGGCGCATTCGATGTTGTAGATCTCGCAGGCGCTGCGGGTGATCAGCTCGGCGGCTTCCTGCAGGGAGTTGCCGGCGCTGTAGCGATGCCGCGCCAGGTGCAGGATCAGTTCCTGCTGGGCACGCACCCGCTCCAGGTGCTCGAGTTGTTCCTGCTGTGCCTGCTGGTTGAGCTTGAGGGCGATCTGCAGGCGATTGTTGCGGGTTTCCAGAACATCGGCGCTCAGCTCCGGGCTGATGCCATCCTGCTCGTCGAGCACCAGCAGGTAGCCGCGCAGCAACTGGCGATTGTGCTGCTTGTAGGCTTCGCCCAGCTCCAGCAGCGACAGCGGACCACTGCTGGTGTGCAGGGTATAGCGGCTAACGTAATGGCTGCTGTTGGCCAGTTGCGCCTGGATGCTGTCATGCAGTTTGTAGCGGGCCTCGGGCTCCATCAGGCTGGCGTAGGGCGAGCCGACCAGGGCGCAGAGTTCAACCGCCGGCAGACCGAATTGACGTTCGCAACCCGGATCGAGATAGAGCATTGCCCAGCTCGCTTCGTTCAGCCGCTCGAAGCGCAACATGCCGAGCCGCGAAGGCACCGGCAACTGCGTCACTACCTCGGCCGCCGGACGGCTGGCGGCATCGGTTTGGCTCTTCATGGAAAGCTCGCTCGAATAAGACTGATGGCACGGGCGTTGGCACTTTGCTATGCACGTTCGGGCAAGGTTGCATCATGCGCCGGAGGCTGACAAGCACCAAGCTTGGCGCGTGTTTGATCTATGTCGGCCTCGCGGGGGATTTCTTCAATCAAGAAGCCGTAATACGGACCCTGTGGGAGCGGGTTTACCCGCGATTACGATGGTGAATCCACTACTGCAATCGCGGGTGAACCCGCTCCCACAGGGTGCGCGTACAGGCTTTCCAGCAGGCAAAAAAAGCCCCGCCAAACGACGGGGTTGAGGTACGAGCGTGGCAGCTCGAAAGGGTTGCAGGCCTGCGTCCCCCGGCAGGGAGACACAGGCCGGACAGCAGTTACAGCAGCAAGGTGCGGATGTCGCCCAGCACGTCGCCCAGACGCTTGGTGAAGCGGGCGGCGGCGGCGCCGTTGATCACGCGGTGATCGTAGGACAGCGACAGCGGCAGCATCAGCTTCGGCTGGAAGGCCTTGCCGTCCCAGACCGGCTGGATGGTGGCCTTGGAAACACCGAGGATCGCCACTTCCGGCGCGTTGACGATCGGCGTGAAGCCGGTGCCGCCAATGTGGCCGAGGCTGGAGATGGTGAAGCAGGCACCTTGCATCTCGTCGGCCGAGAGCTTCTTGGTCCGGGCTTTTTCAGCCAGGGCCGCGGCTTCGGCAGCGAGTTGCAGCAGGCTCTTCTGGTCGACGTTCTTGATTACCGGTACCAGCAGGCCATCCGGGGTGTCCACGGCAAAGCCGATGTGCACGTACTTCTTGCGGATGATGGCCTTGCCGCTCGGGGCCAGCGAACTGTTGAAGTCCGGCAGTTCCTTGAGCAGGTGGGCACAGGCTTTCAGCAGCAGCGGCAGCACGGTCAGCTTGACGCCGGCTTTCTCGGCGACGGCTTTCTGCGCTACGCGGAAGGCTTCCAGCTCGGTGATGTCGGCCGAATCGAACTGGGTCACGTGTGGCACGTTCAGCCAGCTGCGGTGCAGGTTGGCAGCACCGACCTGCATCAGGCGGGTCAGGGCCACTTCTTCCACTTCACCGAACTTGCTGAAGTCGACGGCCGGGATCGGCGGAATGCCGGCGCCGCCGGTAGCGCCGCCAGCGGCAGGCGCTTCCTTGGCCTTCTGCATCATCGCCTTGACGTACACCTGCACGTCTTCCTTCAGCACACGACCATGCGGACCGGTCGGCGATACGGCGCTCAGTTCGACGCCGAATTCGCGAGCCAGTTGGCGCACGGCAGGGCCGGCATGGACTTTCGCACCGCTCGGCGCCGGCGCAGCGGCCGGAGCGGCAGCGGCTGGGGCCGGAGCTGCGGCAGCAGGTGCCGGGGCAGCAGCAGGCGCGGCAGCCGGAGCCGGTGCAGCAGCGGCAGGCGCTGGAGCAGCAGCAGGCGCGCTGCCGGCGACCTTCAGTTTCAGGATCAGGTCACCGGTGCCGACTTCGTCGTCCAGCTTGGCGATCACGGCTTCGACCACGCCAGCGGCTGGCGACGGGATCTCCATCGAAGCCTTGTCGGACTCCAGGGTGATCAGCGACTGGTCGGCTTCGACGGTGTCGCCGACCTTGACCAGCACTTCGATGATCTTGGCCTTGCCCGACGAGCCGATGTCCGGCACGTGGATGTCCTGGACGGCAGCAGCAGCCGGAGCGGCTGGCGCCGCGGCCGGTGCAGGTGCAGCCTCGGCCGGTGCAGCAGCAGGCGCGGCAGCGGCAGGTGCGGCGGCCGGAGCCTCGGGGGCCGCGGCAGCGGCACCCTCGACTTCCAGTTCCAGCAGTTCGTCGCCTTCCTTCAGGCGGTCGCCCAGCTTCACTTTCAGCGCCTTGATCACGCCGGCCTTGGGTGCCGGGATCTCCATGGAGGCCTTGTCGGACTCCAGGGTCAGCAGGCTCTGGTCCGCTTCGATACGGTCACCGACCTTGACGAACAGCTCGATGATTTCACCTTCACCGCTGCCGATGTCAGGTACGCGAATGAGTTCGCTCACTTAAAAATACTCCTCAGCAGTCCAGTGGGTTGCGCTTGTCCGGGTCGATGCCGAACTTGACGATGGCGTCGGCCACCACCTTCGGTTCGATCTCGCCGCGGTCAGCCAGGGCTTCCAGGGCAGCCAGCACGACGAAGTGACGGTCGACTTCGAAGAAGTGACGCAGCTTCTTGCGGCTGTCGCTGCGACCGAAGCCATCGGTACCCAGGACCTTGAACTCTTTGCTCGGCACCCACTGGCGAATCTGCTCGGCGAACAGCTTCATGTAGTCGGTGGAGGCGATGACCGGGCCCTTGCGGCCAGCCAGGCACTCTTCGACGTAGGTGACCTGAGGCTTCTGGCCCGGCTTCAGGCGGTTGCTGCGCTCCACGGCCAGGCCGTCGCGACGCAGTTCGTTGAAGCTGGTGACGGACCAGACGTCGGCGCCGACGTTGTACTCGTCGCGCAGGATCTTCGCCGCTTCGCGGACTTCGCGCAGGATGGTGCCCGAGCCCAGCAGCTGGACGTGGTGCGCCGCGTCGCGGGTGTCTTCTTCGAGCAGGTACATGCCCTTGATGATGCCTTCCTCGACGCCGGCCGGCATGGCTGGCTGGGTGTAGGCTTCGTTCATCACGGTGATGTAGTAGAAGACGTCCTGTTGCTCTTCGGTCATCTTCTTCATGCCGTCCTGGATGATCACCGCCAGCTCGTAGCCGTAGGTCGGATCATAGGTGCGGCAGTTCGGGATGGTGCCGGCAAGCATGTGGCTGTGACCGTCTTCGTGCTGCAGGCCTTCACCGTTCAGGGTGGTACGGCCGGCGGTACCGCCGATCAGGAAGCCGCGGGTACGGCTGTCGCCGGCCGCCCAGGCCAGGTCGCCGATACGCTGGAAGCCGAACATCGAGTAGAAGATGTAGAACGGCAGCATCGGCTGGTTGTGGTTCGAGTACGAGGTACCGGCCGCGATGAACGACGACATGGCGCCGGCTTCGTTGATGCCTTCCTCGAGGATCTGGCCCTTCTTGTCCTCGCGGTAGAACATCACCTGGTCCTTGTCGACCGGCTCGTAGAGCTGGCCCACGGACGAGTAGATGCCCAGTTGGCGGAACATGCCTTCCATACCGAAGGTACGGGCTTCGTCCGGGATGATCGGGACGATGCGCTGGCCGATTTCCTTGTCCTTGACCAGTTGCGCGAGGATCCGCACGAAGGCCATGGTGGTGGAGATTTCACGGTCGCCCGAACCGTCCAGGATCGCCTTCAGGGTTTCCAGCGGAGGCGTCGGGATGCTGAACGACTTGCTGCGGCGCTGCGGTACGAAACCGCCCAGTGCGGCGCGACGCTCGGCCAGGTAGCGAGCTTCGGCGCTGCCTTCTTCAGGCTTGAAGAACGGCAGGTTTTCCAGCTCTTCGTCCTTGACCGGGATGTCGAAGCGGTCGCGGAAGTGACGCAGGCTCTCGACATCGACCTTCTTGGTGTTGTGCGCGGTGTTCTTGGCTTCGCCAGCACCGGTACCGTAGCCCTTGATGGTCTTGGCCAGGATGACGGTCGGCTGCTCTTTGTGGTTGACCGCCTGGTGGTAGGCCGCATAGACCTTGTACGGGTCGTGGCCGCCACGGTTGAGCTTCCAGATCTCGTCGTCGGACAGGTCGGCGACCATGGCCTTGAGTTCCGGGGTATTGAAGAAGTGCTCACGGACGAACGCGCCGTCCTTGGCCTTGTAGTTCTGGTACTCGCCGTCGATGACTTCGTCCATGCGGCGCTGCAGGATACCGTCGGTGTCCTTGGCCAACAGCGGATCCCAGAAGCGGCCCCAGACCACCTTGTTGACGTTCCAGCCACCGCCACGGAACACGCCTTCGAGTTCCTGGATGATCTTGCCGTTGCCGCGAACCGGGCCGTCGAGGCGCTGCAGGTTGCAGTTGATGACGAAGATCAGGTTGTCCAGCTTCTCGCGGCCGGCCAGGGCGATCGCGCCCAGGGATTCCGGCTCGTCGCACTCGCCATCGCCCATGAAGCACCAGACTTTCTGCTTGCCGGCAGGGATGTAGCCGCGGGCTTCCAGGTACTTCATGAAGCGCGCCTGGTAGATCGCCTGGATCGGGCCCAGACCCATGGAAACGGTCGGGAACTGCCAGAAGTCAGGCATCAGCCATGGGTGCGGGTAGGACGACAGGCCGTTGCCATCGACTTCCTGGCGGAAGTTGTTCATCTGCTCTTCGCTGATGCGGCCTTCCATGAAGGCACGGGCGTACACGCCTGGAGAAGCGTGGCCCTGGAAGAAGATCAGGTCGCCGCCATGCTCCTCGGTAGGAGCCTGGAAGAAGTAGTTGAAGCCGATGTCGTACAGCGTGGCGCTGGAGGCGAACGAGGAGATGTGACCACCCAGGTCCGAGTCCTTCAGGTTGGTGCGCATGACCATCGCCAGGGCGTTCCAGCGAACCAGCGAGCGAATGCGGCGTTCCATGAACAGGTCGCCAGGCATGCGTGCTTCGTGGGTTACCGGAATGGTGTTGCGATACGGCGTGGTGATTGCGTATGGCAGCTGCGAGCCACTACGGGTGGCCAGCTCGCCCATACGGGTCATCAGGTAGTGAGCGCGGTCTTCGCCTTCTTTGTCGAGGACCGACTCCAGGGCGTCCAGCCATTCCTGGGTTTCGACGGGATCGAGGTCTTGCATGGCTTGCTCCAGGGCGGAAAGGCTTCCAGAATCGGTTGCCTGAAGTTTGCGACTGGCCTTTTGGGCAGACGACATGAATTCTTGGATTACCGAGGGTGGTCTCGGCGGCGTGTAGTTTTACTACAAATCGATCCGCCTTTACACGCCTTCGACTGAAAAAAGCAGTAGTAAAACTACATCAAACCCATCCGAGCCTTGCTAACGGCTTGTGGGAAAAAACGATACCGGTGATTCGAAACCGGTCGACAAAAGGCTCGTCGCGATGGTTTCTGCCAAGAAAAACGCAAATGCCGCTATTTTCAACTTTTGTATGACAGTCCTGCCCGGGCCGTGCCCTGGCGCTGTAGCCACCACCTGCTTTTTCCCGCCGATCAAGGATAGACCATGAGCCTGCCTTCGCTGGTCGCACTGCCAGATACCCTCCAACACCTGACCGGCAGCAATGAGCAGTCGCTGCGCAGCGCCGTGGCCGTCGTCGACGGCCTGAGCCTCGACGCTTGGACCGCCGAGCGCTGGGCCGCGTTCGCCCGGGTCGCCGCCGCCAGCGAATTCGTTCTCGAACAGAGCCTGCGCGACCCGGCCATGCTCCTGTCGCTGGCCGAAAGCGGTGAGCTGGAGCGGCGTTTCGCGCCGGGCGAGCTGTGCGCGCAACTGGCCGCCGCCGCCCAGGCCGCGACCACCGAGGACGAACTGGCGCGCAACCTGCGCCGCCAGCGCACCCGGCACCAGGTACGGATCATCTGGCGCGACCTGACCCGCCAGGCCGACCTGGTGGAAACCTGCCGCGACCTCTCGGACATGGCCGACGCCGCCATCGACCAGGCCTATCAATGGCTCTACCCGCGCCACTGCCAGCAATTCGGCACGCCGATCGGCAACCGCAGCGGCCAGCCGCAACAGATGGTGGTGCTGGGCATGGGCAAGCTCGGCGCAGTGGAGTTGAACCTGTCGTCGGACATCGACCTGATCTTCGCCTTCCCCGAAGGCGGCGAGACCGAAGGCGTGAAGCGCTCGCTGGATAACCAGGAGTTCTTCAACCGTCTCGGCCAGCGCCTGATCAAGGCCCTCGACCCGATCACCGTCGACGGCTTCGTCTTCCGCGTCGACATGCGCCTGCGCCCCTATGGCTCGGCCGGCGCCCTGACCCTGAGCTTCAATGCCCTGGAACAGTACTACCAGGACCAGGGCCGCGACTGGGAACGCTACGCCATGATCAAGGCCCGGGTCGTCGCCGGCGACCAGGTGGCCGGCAGCCAGTTGCTGGAAATGCTGCGGCCCTTCGTTTACCGCCGCTACCTGGACTTCTCGGCGATCGAAGCGCTGCGCACCATGAAGCAGCTGATCCAGCAGGAGGTCCGGCGCAAGGGCATGTCCGGGAACATCAAGCTCGGTGCCGGGGGCATCCGCGAAGTGGAGTTCATCGCCCAGGCCTTCCAGCTGATCCACGGTGGCCGCGACCTGAGCCTGCAACAGCGCCCGTTGCTCAAGGTGCTGGCAACCCTCGAAGGCCAGGGCTACCTGCCCGCGCCGGTGGTCGAGGAACTGCGCGAGGGCTATATGTTCCTGCGCTACACCGAGCATGCGATCCAGGCCATTGCCGACCGCCAGACCCAGATGCTCCCCGACGGCGACCTCGACCGCGCGCGCATCGCCTTCATGCTCGGTTTCCCCGACTGGGACGCGTTCCATGACCGGCTGATGCATTGGCGCGCCCGTATCGACTGGCACTTCCGCCAGGTCATCGCCGACCCGGATGAGGACGAAGGCGAAGGCGAGGTAGTGGTCGGTGGCGAGTGGCTGCCGCTCTGGGAAGAAGCCCAGGACGAGGAAGCCGCCTGCCGCCAGCTGGAAGACGCCGGCTTCCGCGATGCACCGCGGGCCATCAAGCTGCTTGCCGGCCTGCGCTCCAGCCCGCAATTGCGCGCGATGCAGCGCCTCGGCCGGGAACGTCTCGATGCCTTTATCCCGCGCCTGCTGGCCCAGGCCGTGGAGCACGACGACCCCGACCTGGTGCTGGAGCGTGTCCTGCCCCTGGTCGAAGCCGTGGCCCGGCGTTCGGCCTACCTTGTGCTGCTCACCGAAAACCCCGGCGCCCTGCGCCGCCTGCTGACCCTGTGCGCCGCCAGCCCGTGGATCGCCGAACAGATCGCCCGCTTCCCGCTGCTGCTCGACGAACTCCTCAACGAAAGCCGCCTGTTCAGCCCGCCCCTGGCCCCTGAACTGGCTGCCGAGCTGCGCGAACGCCTGACCCGCATTCCCGAGGACGACCTCGAACAGCAGATGGAAGCCCTGCGCCACTTCAAGCTGGCCCACAGCCTGCGGGTCGCCGCGTCGGAAATCGCCGGCAGCCTGCCGCTGATGAAGGTCAGCGACTACCTGACCTGGCTTGCCGAGGCCATCCTCGACCAGGTGCTGGCCCTGGCCTGGCGCCAGACCGTCGCCCGCCATGGCCGGCCCCAGCGCAGCGACGGCAGCCCGTGCGATCCGGGCTTCATCATCGTCGGCTACGGCAAGGTCGGCGGCATCGAGCTGGGCCATGGCTCGGACCTCGACCTGGTGTTCATCCACGACGGCGATCCGCAGGCCGAGACCGACGGCGCCAAGCCCATCGACAGCGCCCAGTTCTTTACCCGCCTGGGCCAGCGCATCATTCACCTGCTGACCACCCAGACCGCCTCCGGCCAGCTCTACGACGTGGACATGCGCCTGCGACCCTCCGGCGCCTCCGGGCTGCTGGTCAGTTCGGTCGGCGCCTTCGAGCGCTACCAGCAGAACGAAGCCTGGACCTGGGAACACCAGGCCCTGGTCCGCGCCCGGGTGCTGGTGGGTTGCCCGCAGGTCGGCGCGGCCTTCGAGGGCGTGCGGGCCCGTGTCCTGGGCAAGGAGCGCGACCTGGCCGGCCTGCGCAGCGAGGTCAGCGAGATGCGCGCCAAGATGCGCGATAACCTCGGAACCAAATCCACCGCCGCCGGAACCGCCGCCAACGCCTACGACAGCGGCGTTCCCTTCGATATCAAGCAGGATGCCGGTGGTATCGTCGATATTGAATTTATGGTGCAATACGCCGCGCTCGCCTGGTCCCACAGCCATCCGGCGCTGCTGCGCTACACCGACAATATCCGCATCCTCGAAGGCCTCGAGGACGCCGGGCTGGTCCCGGCCAGCGATGCGGTGCTGCTGCGCGAGGTGTACAAGGCGTTCCGCTCCGCCGCTCACCGCCAGGCCTTGCAGAAACAGGCCGGGGTGATCGATGCCGGGCAGTTCGTCAACGAGCGCCAGCAGGTACGGCGGATCTGGAGCGAACTGGGGCTGAGCTGAAACGTGATCGGGACCCGGCGGCAGGAAGCCCGCCTACACTGAGCGTCGTGGACGGTTGTCACCGAGCCTGAATATATAAAGAAGGGAGGCCAGTGCTGTTGCAAGACAGGCTGCAGCCTCCCTGATCGTTTCTGGATAAAGCATGAGAATTTTGATCATAGGGCCCAGTTGGGTGGGCGACATGGTAATGGCGCAGACGCTGTTCCAGGTCCTGAAGCAGCGTCACGCCGATTGCGTGATCGACGTGCTGGCGCCCGAATGGAGCCGGCCGATCCTCGAACGCATGCCGCAGGTTCGCCAGGCCTTGAGCTTCCCGCTCGGCCATGGCGTGCTCGACCTCGCCACCCGTCGGCGCATCGGCAAGTCGCTGGTCGGCCAGTACGACCAAGCGATCCTCCTGCCCAACTCGCTGAAGTCGGCACTGGTGCCGTTCTTCGCGAAAATCCCCAAGCGCACCGGCTGGCGTGGCGAATTCCGCTACGGCCTGCTCAACGACGTGCGTCGCCTGGATAAAGAGCGCTACCCGCTGATGATCGAGCGCTTCATGGCCCTCGCGTACCCGGCCGGCAGCGATCTGCCGCAGCCATATCCGCGCCCGGCCCTGCAGATCGAAGCCGCCAGCCGCGACGCCGCCCTGGCCAAGTTCGGCCTGGAGCTGGATCGCCCGGTGCTGGCCCTGTGCCCCGGCGCCGAGTTCGGCGAAGCGAAGAAATGGCCTGCCGAGCACTATGCCAAGGTCGCCGAGGCGAAAATCCGCGAAGGCTGGCAGGTCTGGCTGTTCGGTTCGAAGAACGACCACCCGGTCGGCGAGCAGATCCGCGAGCGCCTGATTCCGGGGTTCCGCGAAGAATCCGTGAACCTCGCCGGCGAAACCTCCCTGGCCGAGGCCATCGACCTGCTGTCCTGCGCCGACGCGGTGGTGTCCAACGACTCCGGCCTGATGCACGTCGCTGCTGCGCTGAACCGCCCGCTGGTGGCGGTGTACGGCTCCACCTCGCCGGGCTTCACCCCGCCCCTGGCCGACCAGGTGGAAGTGGTGCGCCTGGGCATCGAGTGCAGCCCGTGCTTCGACCGCACCTGCCGCTATGGCCATTACAACTGCCTGCGCCTGCTCGAACCGGGTGCGGTCAACGGCGCCCTGCAACGACTCGACGGCCCGGCGCTGGTCGATATCACCGAGGTCGATTAAGTGCGGGTTCTGCTGATCAAGACCTCATCCCTGGGCGATGTGATCCACGCCCTGCCGGCATTGACCGATGCGGCCCACGCCATCCCGGGCATCCGCTTCGACTGGGTGGTGGAAGAAGGCTTCGCCGAGATCCCGACCTGGCATCCGGCAGTGGACCAGGTGATCCCGGTGGCCATCCGCCGCTGGCGCAAGAACCTCTGGCAGACCTTCAAGAATGGCGAGTGGCGCCAGTTCAAGAAGCGCATCCGCGAGCAAAAGTACGACCTGGTGATCGACGCCCAGGGCCTGGTCAAGAGCGCCTGGCTGACCCGCTACGTGAAGAAGACGCCAATTGCCGGCCTCGACCGGTACTCGGCGCGCGAGGGTTTCTCCAGCCGCTTCTACGACCGCCGTCTGTCGGTTGCCAAGGGCCAGCACGCGGTGGAGCGCATCCGCCAGCTGTTCGCCCTGGCCCTGGGTTACGACATTCCCGAGGGCATCGGTAACTACGGCCTGGACCGCAGCCGCCTTGAAGAGGTCGGTGTCGCCCCTTATGTAGTGTTTCTCCACGGCACCACCTGGGACACCAAGCACTGGCCCGAGCTGTACTGGCGTCAGCTGGCCGAACGCCTGGGCCGGGCCGGCCTGCACGTGTGCCTGCCCTGGGGCAACCCGGTGGAAAAAGCCCGCGCCGAGCGCATCGCCCAGGGCCTGAAGAATGCCCGGGTGCTGCCCAAGCTGAACCTGGCCGGGGTGGCCCGGGTACTGGCGTCGGCCAAGGCCTGCGTCGCGGTGGATACCGGGCTGGGCCACCTGGCGGCAGCGCTGGACGTGCCGACCGTTTCCCTGTTCGGCCCGACCAACCCGGGCCTGACCGGAGCCTATGGCAAGTCCCAGGTGCATGTCGCCAGCGACTTCCCCTGCGCGCCCTGCCTGCGCAAGAAATGCAACTACAAGCCGAGCGTCGAGGACCTGCGCCGGTTCGATCTCAAACGTGAGTGGCCACTGTGCTTCACTCGCCTGAATCCCGAACGGGTAGCGCGCCAGCTGGGCGAGCTGCTGCGGGCCGAGGATGTTCGTTGATGCAACTGGCTTTCGTGCTCTACAAGTATTTCCCCTTCGGCGGCCTGCAGCGCGACTTCATGCGCATCGCCCTGGAGTGCCAGCGCCGCGGGCACCGGATTCGCGTCTACACCCTGATCTGGGAAGGCGACGTACCACCCGGCTTCGAGGTGCTGGTGGCGCCGGTCAAGGCGCTGTTCAACCACCGCCGCAATGAAAAGCTCAGCGCCTGGATGGCGGCGGACCTGGCCAAACGCCCGGTGGACCGCCTGATCGGTTTCAACAAGATGCCCGGCCTGGACGTCTACTACGCCGCCGACGGCTGCTTCGAAGACAAGGCCCAGACCCTGCGCGGCGGCCTGTACCGCCGCTGGGGCCGCTACCGGCACTTCGCCGAGTACGAGCGTGCGGTGTTCGATCGCGAGGCGAAAACCGAAATCCTGATGATTTCCGAAGTCCAGCAGCCGCTGTTCATCAAGCATTACGGCACCCAGGAGGAACGTTTCCACCTGCTGCCGCCGGGCATCTCCCAAGACCGCCGCGCCCCGGCCAATGCCGCCGAGATCCGCGCCGGGTTCCGTCGTGAATTCAACCTGGGCGAGGACGACCTGCTGCTGGTGCAGATCGGTTCCGGCTTCAAGACCAAGGGCACCGACCGCAGCCTCAAGGCCCTGGCCGCCCTGCCCCCGGCCCTGCGCAAGCGCACGCGGCTGATGGTCATCGGCCAGGACGATCCCAAGGTCTTCCAGTTGCAGGCCACCACCCTCGGCCTCGGCGACCAGGTGCAGTTCCTCAAGGGACGCAGCGATATACCGCGTTTCCTGCTCGGCGCCGACCTGCTGATCCACCCGGCCTACAACGAAAACACCGGCACCGTGCTGCTCGAGGCGCTGGTCGCCGGGCTGCCGGTGCTGGTCACTGCGGTCTGCGGCTACGCCCATTACATCGCCGAGGCCGACAGCGGCCTGGTGCTGGACGAACCTTTCGAGCAGGAGCAGCTGAACAGCTACCTGCAGCGCATGCTCGAAGATCCCGCCGCCCGCGCCAGCTGGGGCCAGAACGGCCTGGCCTTCGCCGAAACCGCCGATCTGTACAGCATGCCGGAGCATGCCGCCGACGTGATCCTCGGTCAGGAGCGCTCATGAAACTGATACTCAAGGAGCCGTTCAAGCGGCTCTGGACCGGACGCGACCCCTTCGAGGCGGTCGAGGCCCTGCAGGGCGAGGTCTACCGCGAGCTGGAAGGCCGCCGCACGCTGCGCACCGAGGTCGCTGGCGAGGGCTTCTTCGTCAAGATCCACCGTGGCATCGGCTGGGGCGAGATCTTCAAGAACCTGTTCAGCGCCAAGCTGCCGGTGCTCGGTGCCGGCCAGGAATGGACCGCCATCCAGCGCCTGCATGAAGCCGGCGTGCCGACCATGACCGCCGTGGCCTTCGGCGAGCGCGGCAGCAACCCGGCGACCCAGCATTCGTTCATCGTCACCGAGGAGCTGGCACCGACCATCAGCCTGGAAGATTTCAGCATCGACTGGGTCAGGCAGCCGCCCGAGCCGAGCCTCAAACGCGCGCTGATCGCCGAGGTGGCGAAGATGACCGGCGGCATGCACCGCGCCGGGGTCAACCATCGCGACTGCTACATCTGCCACTTCCTCCTGCACACCGACCGCCCGGTGACGGCGGATGACTTCCGCCTGTCGGTCATCGACCTGCACCGCGCCCAGACCCGGGACAGGATCACCCGGCGCTGGCGCGACAAGGACCTGGCCGCCCTGTATTTCTCGGCGCTGGACATCGGCCTTACCCGGCGCGACAAGCTGCGCTTCCTGCGCGGTTACTTCCGACAGCCGCTGCGCCAGGTCCTGGCCGAACAGGCGAGCCTGCTGCGCTGGCTGGACGGCAAGGCGCAAAAGCTCTATGAGCGCAAGCAACGGTATGGGGACGCGCTCTGATGGCGGGTTGGACACTGGAGCCGAAGTACGCGGCCCTGGCAGAGGATTTCGGCAGCATCGACGCGGTCTTCGCCCTCAAGGGCGAGCATCTGACCCGCGATCCGCTGAGCGAAGTGATCCGCGTCGAGCGTGACGGGGTCAACTACTACGTCAAACGCTACACCGGCGCCGGCAAGCATCTGCGCCGCTACCTGGGCAGGCCGCGGATCAAGGCCGAATGGCAGAACCTCAAGCAGTTCGCCAAATGGCAGATCCCCACCGCCGAAGTGGTTGCCTGCGGCCTGGAGCGCAACGGCCTGAGCTTTGGCCGCGGCGCCATGATCACCCGCGAGCTGCCGCGCACCGAAGACCTCTCGGCCTTGGCCGAGCGCAACGATGCGCGCCTGCGCGACCGCCAGTGGGTCGATCACCTGAGCCGCCAACTGGCCCGGCATACCCGGGTGATGCATGACCACCACTTCACCCACAACGACCTGAAGTGGCGCAACCTCCTAGTGGACGACGCCGGCACGCTATTCTTCATCGATTGCCCCACCGGCGACTTCTGGTGGGGCTTCATGCTGCGCTACCGCATCACCAAGGACCTGGCGTGCCTGGACAAAGTGGCCAAGTACCATCTTTCCGCCACCCAGCGCCTGCGCTTCTACCTGCAATACCGCCAGCGCGAGCGCCTGAACGCGTCGGACAAGAAGCGCATCCGCCACATCGTGAAGTTTTTCGAGGGACGTGAATGAGTGATTTTGTCGCCAGTGCCGACGTGGCGCTGCTCGAACGCCATGGCTTGAACGGCTTCGAGCAGCTCTGGGCGCTGCAACTGGACGCGGTGGACGAGCCCAACACCGGACGCGGTGGCTGGAGCAGCGTGTTCCGCCTGGAGCTGGAGGGCAAGGGGTTCTACCTCAAGCGCCAAAGCGACTACCTGACCCACACCCTGCACGCCCCCTTCGGCGAGCCGACCTTCGCCCGCGAATTCCGCAATATCAGCCGTTACCAGAAGCTGCACATTCCGGCCCTGCAGGCGGTGTACTACGGCGAGCGCAAGGTCGAGGGCCAGCGTCGTGCGATCCTGATGACCCGCGCCCTCGATGAATGGACCGACCTCGACCTGCTGCTCGGCCAGTGGCAGGAACTGGACGATGGCCAGCGCCACGGCATCCTCCGCGCCTGCGGCCAGCTGGCGCGGACCCTGCACGCTGCGGGGCAGGTGCATGGCTGCTTCTATCCCAAGCACATCTTCCTGCGCGAACGCGGCGACGGCTGGAACGCGCAGCTGATCGACCTGGAAAAGACCCGCCCGCTGCTGTTCGGCCAGCGCGACCGGCTCAAGGACCTGGAACCGCTGCTGCGCCGCGCCCCGGTGTGGAGCGAGGCGCAGATCCGCCTGCTGCTCGCCGCGTACCTCGACCAGCCGGCGGACAGCTCGCTGGTGCAGGCCTGGCTGCAACGCTTGCTGCGCCGCCGCCGTCACAAGGAGACCCGCTGATGCGCCTGTCTGAACTCAAGGATGCCGGCCGTACCCCGCAACTGCCCCTGGGCATCGCCCTGGCCGATGCTGCCGGCAGCGCCGAACTGCAACTGCTCAGCCTGCTGCGGGTGCTGCCGGGCCAGCGTTACGTCGGCGCGGGTGTCTGGCGCGGCAAGCCGGTGCTGGCCAAGCTGCTGGTCGGCAGCAATGCCGCCCGCCACTTCCAGCGCGAACTGGCCGGGGTGCGCCTGCTGGCGGACAACGGCGTGACCACCCCGCTGCTGCTCGCCGACGGCCTGGAAGAAGGCCAGGGCGGCTGGCTGTTGTTCGAATTCCTCGAAGGCTCGCGCAGCCTGGGCGATGCCTGGGCCGAGGTCGAAGGGCAGCCGCCGCTGAGCGACGCGCAGAGCCTGGTGCTCGGCGAAGCCCTGGCTGCCGTGGCGCAGTTGCATGCCAAGGGCCTGTGGCAGGACGACCTGCACCTGGACAACCTGCTGCGCCACAACGGCCAGCTGTTCATCATCGACGGTGGCGGCATCAAGACCGAGACGCCGGGGCAGCCGCTGTCGCGCCAGCAGGTATTGCAGAACCTCGGCGTACTTTTCGCCCAGTTGCCCAAGCGCCTGGAGCCCTTCATCGAAGAGCTGCTGGTGCACTACCTGCTGGCCAACAGCGAGCACGCCCTGCCGCTGGAAGCATTGCAGAAACAGATCGACAAGGTGCGTCACTGGCGCATGAAGGACTACCTGGAAAAAGCCGGGCGCGACTGCACGCTGTTCGCGGTGGAGCGCGGGGCTTCCGGCCTGCAAGCCATCCTGCGCACGGAAGTGGCGGCGATGCTGCCGGTACTGGAGCAGGCCGACGCCTTGATCGACCAGGGCCACCTGTACAAGACCGGTGGCGCCGCCAGCGTGGCACGGGTCGAGTTCCAGGGCCGGCCGCTGGTGATCAAGCGCTACAACATCAAGGATGCAGCCCACTGGTTCAAGCGCTTCTGGCGCCCGAGCCGGGCCTGGCATTCATGGATCGAAGGGCATCGCCTGGCGTTCCTCGGCTTCGCCACGCCAAAGCCGCTGGCGGTACTGGAAACCCGTACGCTGGGGCTGCGGGGCAAGGCGTACCTGGTGACGGAATGGCTCGAAGGGCCGGACCTGATGACTGCTTTCGCGCCCTATGTGGAAAGCGGCGAGGTGCCGGAGGAACAGCTGGCAGCGTTGCAGAACCTGCTCGCCCGGTTGATCCACGAGCGCATCAGCCATGGCGACCTCAAGGCCTACAACCTGTTCTGGCAGGACGGGCAATGGGCGCTGATCGACCTGGACGCCATGAGCCAGCACGCGACGCAGATGAGCTTCGCCCCGGCCTTCGCCAAGGATCGGGCGCGGTTGCTGCGCAACTGGCCGGCGCAGAGTGCGCTGTACAAGCGGCTGGACGAGTGCCTGCCAACACTGACGGCCTGAAGGCCACCTCGGCCCCCTGTGGGAGCGGGTTCACCCGCGATTGCGATGGTGGGCCCACCGACGTCATCGCGGGTGAACCCGCTCCCACAGGGTCCGCGTACAGCCATACGAATGAAGAAGGGGCCTATCAAGGCCCCTTCTTCATATCCGCTTACGCCGCACTGAACATCTTGTGCGGGTCGATCACGAATTTCTTCGGCACGCCGGCATCGAATTCGCCATAGCCTTCCGGTGCCTGGTCCAGGCTGATGACCTGCACCCCGACCACCTCGGCGATGTTGATGCGGTCCCACATGATCGCCTGCATCAGCGCACGGTTGTACTTCATCACCGGAGTCTGGCCGGTGTGGAAGCTGTGGGACTTGGCCCAGCCCAGGCCGAAGCGGATGCTCAGGGCACCGATCTTCGCCGCGGCATCCACCGCACCCGGGTCCTCGGTCACGTACAGGCCCGGGATACCGATCTTGCCGGCCACGCGGGTGACCTGCATCAGCGAGTTGAGCACCGTGGCCGGCGCTTCCGCCTTGGCCCCGGCATGACCATGGCCACGGGCCTCGAAGCCTACCGCATCGACAGCGCAATCCACTTCCGGCTCACCCAGCAGGTTGGCGATCTGCTCATGTAGCGGGGTGTCCTGGGACAGGTCGGCGATCTCGAAGCCCTGGGCCTTGGCATGGGCCAGACGGACAGGGTTGACGTCGCCGACGATCACCACCGCCGCACCGAGCAGGCGCGCCGAGGCAGCAGCGGCCAGGCCGACAGGGCCGGCACCGGCCACATAGACGGTGCTGCCCGGACCTACGCCGGCAGTCACCGCACCGTGGTAACCGGTCGGCAGGATATCGGACAGGCAGGTCAGGTCGCGGATCTTCTCCATGGCCTTGTCGCGGTCCGGCAGTTTCAGCAGGTTGAAGTCGGCATACGGCACCAGCACGTATTCGGCCTGGCCGCCGGTCCAGTCGCCCATGTCGACATAACCGTAGGCACCACCGGCACGGGCCGGGTTTACGGTCAGGCACACGCCGGTGTGCTGTTCCTTGCAGGAGCGGCAGCGGCCGCAGGCGACGTTGAACGGTACCGAAACCAGGTCGCCGATCTTCAGGTTCTCGACATCGCTGCCCTTCTCCACCACCTGGCCGGTGATTTCATGACCCAGGACCAGGCCGACCTGGGCGGTGGTCCGGCCGCGCACCATGTGCTGGTCGGAGCCGCAGATATTGGTGGACACCACCTTGAGGATCACCCCGTGCTCGATCTTGCGACCGCGCGGGTCCTGCATCTTCGGATAATCGATCTTCTGCACCTCGACCTTTCCGGCGCCGAGATACACCACTCCACGATTGCCAGACATGCTCTTACCTCGCTTGATTTGTAATTATGCAGCGTTGGTTGAAGCGCCACCGTCCATGGGCGGCATGTGTTACTGGAATGGGGGAATTGTGGGCCTGCCTGCCGTGAATGCAGTGACTGGATGCGACAGCCAGTTATCTACCGGCGGCAGGTTTTTGTCGGTTTCAGAAATGCAAATCGCCGGCAACGTCGGCTCCCACAGGGTTCGGCGGCGCTCGCGAACCCTGTGGGAGCCGGCGTTGCCGGCGATGAGGCCCGTCAGAGCACTACAGTTCTGTTGGCATTCAAGAAGACCCGACGCTCGATGTGATACCCCACGGCGCGCGCCAGTGTCAGGCACTCGATATCCCGCCCCTTGGCAATCAGGTCCTCGGGA
Organism: Pseudomonas bharatica; assembly: GCF_048586865.1. Taxonomy (NCBI): domain Bacteria; kingdom Pseudomonadati; phylum Pseudomonadota; class Gammaproteobacteria; order Pseudomonadales; family Pseudomonadaceae; genus Pseudomonas; species Pseudomonas bharatica. The sequence goes on from NZ_JBMAWR010000015.1 coordinate 134,451, forward strand.
TAGTGGCTGTGATCCACCACTTCCACACCCTGGGCGATGATCGGGCCTTCGTCGAGGTCGTTGTTGATGTAGTGCGCCGTGGCGCCGACCATCTTCACGCCCTTGTTGTAGGCCTGATGATACGGTTTGGCGCCCTTGAACCCGGGCAGCAGCGAGTGGTGGATATTGATCGCCCAGCCGTCCAGGCGGCGGCACAGCTCGGGCGACAGCACCTGCATGTAGCGGGCGAGGATCACCAGTTCCGCGCCGGACTCCTCGATCACCTGCAGGACCTTGCGCTCCTGCCCTGGCTTGTCATGGGGATCCAGCGGGAAGTGGTAGTACGGAATATGGTGCCACTCGGCCAGGGGTGCGAGGTCCGGGTGGTTGGAAATCACCGCCACCACGTCCATGCCCAGCTGGCCGATACGCTGGCGATAGAGCAGGTCGTTGAGGCAGTGGTCAGCCTTGGAAACCATGATCACCACCTTGGGCCGGTGGTTCGGTGCGGTCAGCTCGAAGGCCATGCCAAAGGCCTCGCCGCGCTCGGCAAGGCCTGCACGGAAGGCGTTTTCATCGAAGTCCTCGGGTTGACGGAATTCGACGCGGATGAAGAAGCGCCCGGACAGCCGGTCATCGAACGAGTGGTGCTCGGTGACATAGCAGCGCTGCTCGTAGAGGAAGCGGGTAACCGCATCCACGGTGCCGAGCAGGCTCGGGCAGTCGGCGGTGAGGATCCAGGTGTCCGGGGCACGGCTCATGGCGATACTCCTCAGGCTTCGATGGCCAGGCCGTATTCGGCGGAGGCGTCCTGCAGCCACAGCCACCAGTAGTCGGAGAAGCTGCGGCGGATCAGCAGTTCCCAGGTTTCCTCGCCGGTACGGCGGATCACCAGTTGCGACTTGGCGAACACGGTGCCGACGGCCTTGCCGACCGGGAAGTTGTTCGGGTGCACGTCATAGCTGGTGGACTTCATCAGCACTTCGCGGACCTTCGGGCCGCTCAGTTCCAGCAGGGTCTGCCCGCCGCTGACGTTGACCACCTGGATATGCTGGCCGGCGAGCGCTTCGCGCAGGGCGTTCTCCACCGGGACTTCCTGGCCGCCGGGCACGATCAGCAACCACTCGTCCGGGCCAAGCCATTGCAGGGACATCTCGCCGTTGGCGACCACGGTCAGAGCCACCGGCAATTCCAGGCCGATGGCCTTGAATACGCCGCTGGCGAAGGCCGGGTCATGGGCGTCGCCGCGCAGGGTCAGGTGACCGAGGAATTTCCTTTCGCGCAGCGTGACACCCGGGTTCTTGCGGCCCTTGCCGACCAGGCTGGACAGGTCGGCGTGGTGCAGCGGCGATTCGGCCTTGGCGTCGGAGCCAGGGCGTTGTTCGTAGACGTTGATGGCGCTCATCTTTTTTATACCTGCCTTGAATTCTGTTGGACCTGTGTCGCTTTCGAGGGCCTCATCGCCGGCAAGCCAGCTCCCACAGGTACTGCATGCACCGGACCCTGTGGGAGCTGGCTTGCCAGCGATGAGGCCATCACAGCCCCCACAGGCACTCCGTCAAACGTTCTGCCGCTCACCTTTCGGATCGAAGAACACCGAAGAACAGATCTCCGCCTCGATCACGCTGCCATCGGCCTGCGGCGAGTAGACGCGCTGGCCCATGCGCTTGAGGCCGCCCTTGACCACGCCCATGGCGAACGAATAACCCAGCGAGTTGGCGGCGTAGCTGGAGGTGACGTGGCCGACCATGTCCATCGGGATCGGTTGCTTCGGATCGAACACCAGTTGCGCACCTTCCGGCAGCCACTTGGTCGGATCCACCGGCTTGAGGCCCACCAGTTGCTTGCGGTTTTCGCGCACGCAGTCCTCGCGGTTCATGCCCCGCAGGCCGATCCAGGAGAACGGCTTGTTGCGGCCGACGCACCAGCTCATGTTGAGGTCGTCCGGGGTCATCGAGCCGTCGGTGTCCTGGCCGACGATGATGAAGCCCTTCTCCGCCCGCAGTACGTGCATGGTCTCGGTGCCGTACGGGGTCAGGTTGTACTTCTTGCCGGCCTCGACGATCTTCTCCAGCACGCCCATGGCGTAGTTGGCCTGGATGTTGACCTCGTAGGACAGCTCGCCGGTGAAGGAAATCCGGAACACCCGCGCCGGCACGCCGCCGACCAGGCCTTCTTTCCAGCTCATGAACGGGAAGGCGTCCTTGTCCAGGTCGATATCGCTGACTTCGCTGAGCAGCTTGCGGCTGTTCGGGCCGGACAGGGTCAGGGTCGCCCAATGGTCGGTGACCGAGGTGAAGTACACCTTCAGGTCCGGCCATTCGGTCTGCTGGTAGATCTCCAGCCATTGCAGCACACGGGCCGCGCCGCCGGTGGTGGTGGTCATGATGAAGTGGTTGTCGCCGACGCAGGCGGTCACGCCGTCGTCGAAGACCATGCCGTCTTCCTTGCACATCAGGCCGTAGCGCGCCTTGCCCACGTCGAGCTTGGTCCAGGCGTTGGTGTAGATGCGGTTGAGGAACTCACGGGCATCGGGGCCCTGGATGTCGATCTTGCCCAGGGTCGAAGCGTCCAGCAGGCCCACGCTGTCGCGCACGGCCTTGCATTCACGGGCCACAGCGGCGTGGATGTCCTCGCCGGCACGCGGGAAGTACCACGGCCGTTTCCACTGGCCGACATCCTCGAACTCGGCGCCGTTCTTCACGTGCCAGGCATGCAGCGCGGTGAAGCGCACCGGCTCGAACAGGTGGCCGCAGTGACGCCCGGCAACCGCGCCGAAGGTGATCGGCGTGTAGTTCGGGCGGAACATGGTGGTGCCCATTTCCGGAATGGTGATGCCCATGGAGCGCGCGGCGATCGCCAGGCCGTTGATGTTGCCCAGCTTGCCCTGGTCGGTACCGAAGCCCAGCGCGGTGTAGCGCTTGACGTGCTCGACCGACTCGAAGCCCTCGCGGGTCGCCAGTTCGATGGCGGCGGCGGTGACGTCGTTCTGCTGGTCGACGAACTGCTTCGGCGCGCGGGCAGTGCTCTTGTCGTGGGGGACCTGGAACAGTGCGACGGTGGCTTCTTCCTGGCGCGCCAGGGTCTTCGGCACGGTCACGGCCGGAGCCTTGAAACCGGCCTCGGCGGCGGCCAGGGCGCCACCGGCAAAGCCGTCGGCCAGGCTGTCACCGAGGGCGAAGACGCCATTGATGCCACCGACGCACACACGTTTCTGCGGCGCATCGCCCGGCACGAAGCCGAGGATGTCTTCACGCCAGACCGGCTTGCCACCCAGGTGCGAAGCCAGGTGCACGACCGGGCTGTAGCCACCGGAGCTGCCGATCAGGTCGCAGTCCAGCCACTCGCCGGGGCTGGTGACCTTGTGCGCCTTGACGTCGATGGCAGCGACACGGGCACCGGTCACGCGCTTGCTGCCGCGGGACTCGACCACGGCGCTGGAGGTGAGGATGCGAATGCCCTTGGCCCGCGCTTCTTCCACCAGCGAACCGCGCGGGTTGTGGCGTGCGTCGGCGATGGCGACCACTTGCAGGCCGGCGTCGTGCCAGTCGAGGGCCACGCGGTAGGCATGGTCGTTGTTGGTCGACAGCACCAGCTTGCGGCCCGGGGCCACGCCGTAGCGGCGCACATAGACGGAAATGGCACCGGCCAGCATGTTGCCCGGCACGTCGTTGTTGGCGTAGACCAGCGGACGCTCGTGGGCGCCGGTAGCCAGGACCACGCGCTTGGCGCGCACGCGGTGCATGCGCTGGCGAACCTGGCCGATCGGCGCGCGATCACCGAGGTGGTCGGTCAGGCGCTCGTGGATGGTCAGGAAGTTGTGGTCGTGGTAGCCGTTGACGGTGGCACGCGGCAGCAGGGTGACTTCCGGCATGCCCTTGAGTTCGTTGACCGCAGCGGAAACCCATTCGGTCGCCGGCTTGCCGTCGAGGCTTTCGCGGCTGTCGAGCAGGCTGCCACCGAACTCTTCCTGTTCGTCGGCGAGGATCACCCGCGCACCGCTACGGCCTGCGGCCAGGGCGGCAGCCAGGCCGGCGGGGCCGGCGCCGACCACCAGCACGTCGCAGTGCTGGTTCATGTAGTCGTAGGTGTCCGGGTCGTTCTGCAGTGGCGCGCGGCCCAGGCCGGCGGCCTTGCGGATGTACTTCTCGTAGGTCATCCAGAACGACTGCGGGTACATGAACGTCTTGTAGTAGAAGCCCGGCGGCATCATCTTGCCGCCGACCTTGCCGATGATGCCCATGACGTCGTTGTTCACGCTCGGCCAGCCGTTGGTGCTGGTGGCCACCAGGCCGGAGTACAGCGCCTGCTGGGTGGCACGCACGTTCGGCACCTGGGTGGCTTCGCTGGCGCCGATCTGCAGGATGGCGTTCGGCTCCTCGGCACCGGCGGCGATGATGCCGCGCGGACGCGAGTACTTGAAGCTGCGCCCGACGATGTCGACGCCGTTGGCCAGCAGCGCAGCGGCCAGGGTGTCACCGGCGTAGCCCTGGTAGGTCTGGCCGTTGAAGGTGAAGTTCAGGACCTTGCTGCGGTCGATGCGGCCGCCGCTGGAAAGACGATAAACCTGGCTCATACCTTTTCTCCCTGGCCGTTGGCGACCAACTGCGGGGCGCTGCTTTTACCGGTGACTTGCGGCTTGGCGCCGATCTTGTAGGTTTCCAGGATCTCGTAGGTCACGGTGTCGCGGGTGGCGTTGAAGTACTGGCGGCAACCGGCAGCGTGGATCCACAGTTCGTGGTGCAGGCCGCGCGGGTTGTCGCGGAAGAACATGTAGTCGCCCCACTGCTCGTCGGTGCAGGCGTTCGGGTCCAGCGGACGCGGGATGTGCGCCTGGCCGGCCGAATGGAACTCTTCCTCGGACCGCAGTTCGCCGCAGTGTGGACAGAAGATGTGCAGCATGATGGATTCTCCTGTTAGTGGGCGACGGCGGCTGCGCCGTGTTCGTCGATCAGGGCGCCGTTGTGGAAACGGTCGATGGAAAACGGTTTGGCCAGCGGGTGCATTTCGCCCTTCGCCAGGCTGGCGGCGAAGACGTTGCCCGAGCCCGGGGTGGCCTTGAAGCCGCCGGTGCCCCAGCCGCAGTTGAAGAACATGTTCTTCACCGGGGTCTTGGAGATGATCGGGCAGGCGTCCGGGCTGGTGTCGACGATGCCGCCCCACTGGCGGTTCATGCGCACGCGGGAGAGGATCGGGAACATTTCCACGATGGCCTGCAGGGTGTGCTCGATCACCGGGTACGAGCCGCGCTGGCCGTAGCCGACCCAGCCGTCGATACCGGCGCCGATCACCAGGTCGCCCTTGTCGGACTGGCTGATGTAGCCGTGCACGGCGTTGGACATGATCACGCTGTCGATGATCGGCTTGATCGGCTCGGACACCAGCGCTTGCAGCGGGTGCGACTCCAGCGGCAGGCGGAAGCCGGCAAGGCGCGCCATGTGCCCGGAGTTACCGGCGGTGACCACGCCGACGCGCTTGGCGCCGATGAAGCCCTTGTTGGTTTCCACGCCGATCACGGTGTTGTTTTCCTTGCGGAAGCCGATCACTTCGGTCTGCTGGATCAGGTCGACGCCCAGGGCATCGGCGGCACGGGCGAAGCCCCAGGCCACGGCATCGTGGCGGGCCACGCCGCCGCGGCGCTGCACGGTGGCGCCGATGATCGGATAGCGGGTGTTCTTCGAGCAGTCCAGGTAGGGAATTTCTTCCGCCACCTGTTTCGCGTTGAGCAGTTCGCCGTCCACGCCGTTGAGGCGGTTGGCGTTGACCCGGCGCTCGGAATCACGCATGTCCTGCAGGGTGTGGCACAGGTTGTAGACGCCGCGCTGGGAGAACATCACGTTGTAGTTGATGTCCTGGGACAGGCCTTCCCACAGCTTCATGGCGTGTTCGTACAGGTGTGCCGACTCGTCCCACAGGTAGTTGGAGCGCACGATGGTGGTGTTGCGCGCGGTGTTGCCGCCGCCCAGCCAGCCCTTCTCGATCACGGCCACGTTGGTGATGCCGTGTTCCTTGGCCAGATAGTAGGCCGTGGCCAGGCCGTGGCCGCCGCCGCCGACGATGACCACGTCGTAGACCTTCTTCGGCGTTGGCGTGCGCCACATGCGCTGCCAGTTCTCGTGGTGGCTGAGGGAATGCTTGAAGAGGCCGAAGCCCGAATAACGTTGCATGGTTCTTTGCTCCACTCAGCGGTAAACCGGGAAGTCCGCACACAGTGCCGACACGTTGCGCGCTACATCGGCTTCCACATCGGCGTCACCGAGGTTGTCGAGGATGTCGCAGATCCAGCCGGCAAGGGCCACGCACTGGGCAACCTTGAAACCGCGGGTGGTGACGGCCGGGGTACCGATGCGCAGGCCCGAGGTCACGAAAGGCGACTGCGGGTCGTTGGGCACGGCGTTCTTGTTGACGGTGATATGGGCACGGCCCAGGGCGGCGTCGGCGTCCTTGCCGGTCAGGCCTTGGCGGATCAGGCTGACCAGGAACAGGTGGTTGTCGGTGCCGCCGGACACTACATCGTAGCCACGATCGATGAACACGCCAGCCATGGCCTGGGCGTTTTCGATCACTTGCTGCTGGTAGGCCTTGAAGCCAGGCTCGAGGGCTTCCTTGAAGCACACGGCCTTGGCCGCGATCACGTGCATCAGCGGGCCGCCTTGGGCGCCAGGGAAGACCGCGGCGTTGAGCTTCTTCTCGATCTCTTCGTTGGCCTTGGCCAGGATCAGGCCGCCACGCGGACCGCGCAGGGTCTTGTGGGTGGTGGTGGTGACCACGTCGGCATACGGCAGCGGGTTCGGGTACAGGCCGGCGGCTACCAGGCCGGCGACGTGGGCCATGTCGACGAACAGCAGCGCACCGACCTTGTCGGCGATCTGGCGGAAGCGCGGGAAGTCGAGGGTCTTGGAGTAGGCGGAGAAGCCGGCGACGATCATCTTCGGCTTGTGCTCGACGGCCAGGCGCTCGACTTCGTCGTAGTCGATCAGGCCGGTATTGGTATCGATGCCGTATTGAACCGCGTTGTACAGCTTGCCGGAGGAAGACACCTTGGCGCCGTGGGTCAGGTGGCCGCCGTGGGCCAGGCTCATGCCCAGGATGGTGTCGCCGGCCTGCAGCAGGGCCAGGTACACCGCGCCGTTGGCGGAGGAACCGGAGTGTGGCTGGACGTTGGCGTAGTCGGCGCCGAACAGCTGCTTGGCACGCTCGATGGCCAGGGCCTCGACCTTGTCCACATGCTCGCAACCGCCGTAGTAGCGCTTGCCCGGATAGCCTTCGGCGTACTTGTTGGTCAGGCCGCTGCCCTGGGCCTGCATGACGCGCTTGCTGGTGTAGTTCTCCGAGGCGATCAGCTCGATGTGATCTTCCTGGCGTTGCTCTTCGGCGTTCATGGCCGCCAGCAGTGCATCGTCGTAACCCTGGATCTGGTCTTGCTTGCTGAACATCGCATTTCTCCCGGCAGCGGTGGGGCTCTTATTTAAGTGGAACCCGTGTCATTGACGGGTGTCCTTTGCAGCGATGGTATGACCGGGACGGCCCTGCCAGATGCCTGCGCACGCCACGCAAAGGTGCGTTTACGACATTGTTTTGTCTTGTTTGCGATAGTCGCTTTGCGGCGCCCTTTCGGGCCTAATCGCCGGCAACGCCGGCTCCCACAGGGATCGCATGCGCCACGGTCATTGTGGGAGCCGGCGTTGCCGGCGATTGGCCCCTGAAAACGACATCAAATCCAGGTTGTATAGGCAACCTGACAGGCCATGCTTTAGAGTGCTCCCCTGCCTTGCTAACAGGACCCGAGCCATGACAGAACAAAGCCAGCAATTCGCCAGTGACAACTATTCCGGTATCTGCCCGGAAGCCTGGGCCGCCATGGAAAAGGCCAACCAGGGTCACGAACGCGCCTACGGCGACGACCAGTGGACGGCCCGCGCCGCCGACCATTTCCGCCAGTTGTTCGAAACTGACTGCGAAGTGTTCTTCGCCTTCAACGGCACCGCGGCCAACTCCCTGGCCCTGTCGTCCCTGTGCCAGAGCTACCACAGCGTGATCTGCTCCGAGACCGCCCACGTCGAGACCGACGAATGCGGCGCGCCGGAATTCTTCTCCAACGGCTCGAAGCTGCTCACCGCGCGCAGCGAGAACGGCAAGCTGACGCCGGCATCGATCCGTGAAGTGGCGCTCAAGCGCCAGGACATCCACTATCCCAAGCCGCGCGTGGTGACCATCACCCAGGCCACCGAGGTCGGTAGCGTGTATCGCCCGGAAGAACTCAAGGCGATCAGCGAGACCTGCAAGGAATTGGGGCTGAACCTGCACATGGACGGCGCCCGCTTCGCCAACGCCTGCGCCTTCCTCGGCTGCTCGCCGGCGGAGCTGACCTGGAAAGCCGGGATCGACGTGCTGTGCTTCGGCGGTACCAAGAACGGTATGGCGGTGGGTGAAGCGATCCTGTTCTTCAACCGCAAGCTGGCCGAGGACTTCGACTACCGCTGCAAGCAGGCCGGGCAACTGGCCTCGAAGATGCGCTTCCTGTCAGCGCCCTGGGTCGGGCTGCTGGAAAACGGCGCGTGGCTGCGTCACGGGCAGCATGCCAACCATTGCGCGCAGTTGCTGAGCGGCCTGGTGGCGGACGTCCCGGGGGTCGAACTGATGTTCCCGGTGGAGGCCAACGGGGTGTTCCTGCAGATGCCGGAGGCGGCGCTGGAACAGCTGCGGAATAAAGGCTGGAGGTTCTACACCTTCATTGGCAGCGGTGGGGCGCGGTTCATGTGTTCGTGGGATACCGAGGAAGCCCGGGTACGGGAACTGGCGGCGGATATCCGGGCCGTGATGGGGGCTTGAGGGCCTCATCGCTGGCAACGCCAGCTCCCACAAGGTTCGCGGCGCCTGTGGGAGCTGGCTTGCCAGCGATAGCGATCTAAAGCCGGAAACCGCCCATCTGCCGGGCCAGGTCATCCGCCAGCCGCTGCAACGCCTCGCAATCCTGCCGGCAACCCTGCACCTCCACCGCCGTCTGCCGGGCCAGTTCGGAAATCCCCTGCACATTGCGGTTGATCTCTTCGGTCACCGCCGATTGCTCTTCGGTCGCCGTCGCCACCTGCAGGTTCATATCGCTGATCCGCTCGACCTGCCCGGTAATGGTGGTCAGCGATGCACCGGTCAACTGGCTGGACTCCACTCCCGTCCCCGTCGCCGCCTGCCCGGCATGCATCGAGTCCACCGCCGTGCCGGTGCCCTGCTTGAGGCGCTGGATCATTTGCTGGATCTCGCCCGTGGACACCTGCGTGCGCTGCGCCAGGGTGCGCACTTCGTCGGCCACTACGGCAAAACCACGGCCCATCTCTCCGGCCCGCGCCGCTTCGATGGCCGCATTGAGCGCCAGCAGGTTGGTCTGTTCGGAAATGCTGCGGATCACCGCCAGCACCTTGTCGATCGACGCCACCTCCTCGGCCAGCTGGCTGACGGCCCCGGCCGCCGTGCCGATCTCGCCCGACATGCCTTCGATATGGGCGATCGAGCGCTGCACCACGCTGCGTGCCAGCAAGGCTTCGTCCCGGGCGGTCTGCGAGGCGTGCGCCGCTTCCCCGGCGTTCTGCGCGATTTCCTGCACGGTCAGGCCCATCTCGTGCACGGCGGTAGCGACCATCTCGGTCATCGCCTGCTGCTGCGACGAGCGCTCGGCGGTGCTGACCACCACATGGATCACCTGCCCCACCGCCTTGTGCAGTTCTTCGCTGGTGCGCAGTACCTCGCCGATCAGCTTGCGCTGGCTGTCGAGGAAGCGGTTGAAGCCACGGGCCAGATCACCCAGTTCATCGCGCCGGCTCTCGTCGAGGCGATGGCTGAGGTCGCCGCCGCCGTCGCCGATCGCGCCCAGCGCCGCGGTGACCTGGCGCAGCGGCCGCACGATGCCTCGCGCCAACCACACCACCAGCAGCAGCGACAACAGGGCCACGGCGGCGCCGGTCAGGCTGGTCAGCCATACGGTCTGCTTCACCTGCGCATAGATCTGCGCCTGTGGCACTTCCGCCACCAGCCGCCAATTCAGGTCCCGCAGTGGCAGGCTCAGGGCCAGCCAGGTTTCACCGTCGCGCTCGAAGCTCACGCTCTCGAAGCCATCACGGTTGAGCAGGATGGCCTGCGCCGCCGCTTCGCCAATCTGCTCGGCCAGTTGGCGCTTGCCGCCATGTTCGGTCTGCGGATGAACCTGGATCAGGCCATCGTTGCGCACCAGCATCACCCGCCCGTGCTCGCCGAAGCTGAAATCGTGGATCAGCTCGGACAACTCGGTCATGCGCAGGCCGAGGCCACCCACACCGACCAGCCGGCCGTCCTTTTCCACCCGGTAATCGATGAACAGTGCCAGTTCGCCGGTGCTGGTGTCGGTATCGATGTTGAGCACCCGCTGGTTACCGCTGTCGATGAAGCCGTAGAACCATTTGTCCGCGGGATTGCTGCGGCTAAGGGTACGGTCCAGGCCCTTCTCGTTGTAGTAGTGGTTACTCAGGGTCGAGGCATAGACCGAGGTGAAGGCCTTGTTCTTGTCGCGCAGGGTGTCCAGGTATTCGACCACCGCCGGGGTCTGCGCCGGATCTTCCCCGGCTGCCAGCCAGTCGCGCAGCATGGGGTTCCAGGCGATATCGGCCGCTGCGGTCAGCGGCCTGGCCAGCATGCGCTCGATGTCGTTACGAATCGCCTCAATGCTGGCCGGCAGCGCCGTGTCCACCAGGTAACGCTCGGTCAGGCGGTTGACCGCCACGGTATAGATCGCCACCACGATCAGGATGCTCGCCAACAGGGCTGCGCCCATGCTTGCTATCAATTGCCATTGGATACTGCGCCGCCAGAAGTGCATGGGTGTTCCTCAAGGAAATAAAAGCCTGTAGTGCAAATGACAGGCCAATTGTATACAACACAGGTATACGATATTTCCAGGCGGGCAAGACAATATCCCCTGCAAAAGTAGGGAAAGAGAGAAAGAAGAAGAAATAAGCCGTTACGCGGACCCTGTGGGAGCGGGTTTACCCGCGATTACGGTGGTGGACTCACCGACGTCATCGCGGGTAAACCCGCTCCCACAGGGGTCTGCTGAATCAGTGGGAAATCAGGCGTTTTCGATTGCCTGGCTGATTGCATCGACCGTGGCGCTGACTTGCTCTTGATAACGGTCGAGGGTTTGCTGGTGCGCCTGCTGCAGCGCGATCTGCTGTGAACACAGGTTCAAGGCCGCCAGCACCAGCAGCTTGTCGCCGATCAACGACGGGTAGCTGCGCTTGGTTTCGGCCAGGGATGCCTTGAGCATCCGCACCGCGTCGGCAAGCACCTGCTCCTGGCCCGCCGGGGCCTTGATCGAGTAGTCGTTGCCCATGATCGAGACGACATTGATCGTCTTCGCGGACTCGTTCATGCGCCGACGGTACCGCTGGCACGCTCGATCAGGGCCTGGATGCGGGCGTTGGTGCCGGCGTACTTCTCTTCCTGCTCCATCAGGCTCAGTTGCAGGCTTTCGTTCTCGTCCCGGGCCTGGGCCAGCTCGCTGTCCAGTTGGGCATTGCGCTCGGCCAGTTGCTGATTTTTCTGCAGCAGTTCGCTGACCAGTTGTTCCAGTTGACTCAGGGTGGTGTCCAGCATGGTGACCTTCTCCAGGGAGGGGTAAATCGGGGGCGCACACGATAAAGAAAACATGCCCGACCCGCCAGAAATATCGGGGCCAGAGCCCCGCGTTGGTGCACATTGACCCGACATGGGTCACTCGGTTCCCCCCTCCGGTCGGACAGGATGCGATGACGGCCTGTGATTTTTGTCCGACAAAGCCTCAAGTCCGCCCGCCGTTTACCGATAGGCATTAAGAACACCCCAACTTTGCGCATGGATCGCGTTCCTTCCCGAGCCTGGATACGAACCATGTCCTTACGCAATATGAACATCGCCCCGCGTGCACTGCTGGGCTTCGCGCTGATCGGCACGCTGATGCTGACCCTGGGCATCTTCGCCCTGCACCAGATGAGCGACATCCGCCAGGCCGGCCAATCGATCGAGCGGGTCACGGTGCCGAGCATCAAGGCCCTTGACCAGATCAACCTGTACACCCTGCGCCTGCGCACCCTGTCCTATCGCCTGATGATCAACCGCGAAGCGGACCTGCTACAGGCCACCTACAGCCAACTGAACGAGCGCAACGCGCAGATCGATGCCGCGCGAAAAATCTATGAGCCGCTGATCGCCAGCGACGAAGAGCAGGCCGTGTACAACCAGTTCGTCCAGGCCCTCGGCCAGTACCGCCAGCTGGAAACGCGCATGGTCCAGCTCTCCCAGGCCAACGACCTCCCGGCGATCCGCGAGATGATCAACCGCGACCTGCTGCAGAACATGGAGCTGATTACCAGTACCGTGGACAAGCTGGTCAAGATCAATACCGAGCAGACCCGCGACATCAACCAGACGGCCGCCGATCAGTATTCCAATGCCTTCACCCTGGTTATCGCCCTGCTGGTCGCGGCCACGGTGCTGACCTTCCTCTGTGCCATCGTCCTGACCCGCAGCATCGTCAGGCCGATGAGCGAAGTGTTGGGCGTCGCCGAGCAGATTGCCAGCGGCAACCTGACCCAAAGCATCCGCCCCGAGGGCAAGGACGAAGCCACCCGCCTGCAACAGGCCATCGCGACCATGCAGGAGCAGTTGCGCGACACCCTGCAGCAGATTTCCGGCTCCGCCACCCAATTGGCCTCGGCCGCCGAAGAGCTGAACAGCGTCACCGAGGAAAGCGCCCGCGGCCTGCAACAGCAGAACAATGAAATCCAGCAGGCGGCCACTGCGGTCACCGAGATGACCAGCGCCGTGGAAGAAGTGGCGCGCAACGCGGTCAGCACTTCCGAAGCCTCGGCCGAAGCCACCCGCTCCGCCACCGACGGCCGCGACCTGGTGCTGGAGACCGTCAGCGCCATCGAACGCATGAGCACCGACGTGCAAAGCACCTCGGTGCTGGTCGGCAACCTGGCCGAACAGTCGCGGGATATCGGCAAGGTGCTGGACGTGATCCGCGGCCTGGCCGACCAGACCAACCTGCTCGCCCTCAACGCCGCCATCGAGGCCGCGCGGGCCGGCGAGGCCGGTCGCGGGTTTGCCGTGGTCGCCGATGAAGTCCGGGCGCTGGCGCACCGCACGCAGCAATCCACCCAGGAAATCGAACGCATGGTCAGCAGCATCCAGGGCGGCACCGAGCAGGCGGTCAGCTCCATGCGCAACAGCACCGAGCGCGCCGAATCGACCCTGAACATCGCCCGTGGTGCCGGCAGCGCGCTGGATACCATCACCGGAGCCGTGGCGCAGATCAACGAGCGCAACCTGGTGATCGCCAGCGCCGCCGAGGAGCAGGCCCAGGTGGCGCGGGAAGTGGACCGCAACCTGGTGAACATCAATGACCTGTCGGTGCAATCGGCAACCGGCGCCCACCAGACCAGCGCAGCCAGTGCCGAGCTGTCGCGGCTGGCGGTAGACCTGAATAACCTGGTGGGGCGGTTCAGGGTCTGATATTCGTCTGACGCGGACCCTGCGGACC